>NZ_JBSFKF010000052.1:0-41693 GCF_053598415.1 Kitasatospora sp. NPDC001132
AACTCACCCGCCAGCGCGTCCAGCACCACATCCACCCCGGCACCACCCGTGGCCGCCAGGAACGCACCCTCGAACTCCAGCGTCCGCGAGCTCGCGATGTGCGCGTCATCCAGACCCGAGGCCCGCAGGGCCTCCCACTTGCCCGGGCTCGCCGTACCGAACACCTCGGCACCCAGATGCCGCGCCAACTGCACCGCCGCCATCCCGACACCACCGGCGGCGGCATGCACCAGCACCCGCTCACCCGCCCGCAGACCACCCAGATCCACCAACGCGTAGTACGCCGTCAGGAACACCATCGGAACGGAGGCGGCCTGGATGTACGACCAGCCCTCGGGGATCCGGGTGAGCATGCGGTGGTCCGTCACGGCCACCGGTCCGAAGCAGCCGGTCAGCAGGCCCATCACCCGGTCACCCGGGGCCAGGCCGGTCACGTCGGCACCGACCTCCAGGACGACACCCGCACCCTCGCTGCCCATCCGGGCCGCGCTGTCGGGGTACATGCCCAGCGGGATCAGGACGTCACGGAAGTTGAGGCCCGCCGCGCGGACCGCGACCCGGACCTCGTGGGCGGCCAGCGGCGCCGCGGCGTCGTCGGCCGGCCGGAGCACCAGGTGTTCCAGGGTGCCGCGCTCGATCGCGTCCAGCCGCCAGGCCGGGGCACCCGCGGGCACCGCCAGCGCGCCACCGGTGGCGCCGCGAGCGAGCCTCGGAGCGAGCACCGCGCCTTCACGCAGGGCGAGTTGGGGCTCGCCGGTGGCCAGGGCGGCGCCCAGAGCCGCGAGCGACTCCGCCGCACCGTCCACGTCCACCAGCACCAGCCGACCCGGGTTCTCCGTCTGAGCCGAACGCACCAGACCCCACACCGCCGCCACCGCCAGCTCCGGGCTCTCCCCCGCACCCACGGCCACCGCACCACGCGTCACCACGACCAGCCGCGAAGCGGCGAACCGCTCCTCCGCCAGCCAGCCGCGCACCAGCTCCAGCACCCGCGCCACCACCGACCGGGCCACCACCGCGACCCCGCCGTCAACGCCTGCATCGCCGTCGCCGTCGCCGTCCACGACCGCGACCACGACCTCGGGCACCACGGCGCCCTGGTCCACCACCGCCGCCAGCGCGGCCACATCCGCCACCTGCCGCAGACCGCCCAGCACCGGCAGATCGGTCGCGCCGAGCACGGCCCAACCACTCGTCTCCGGCGTACCGGTGACGGTGACCGGGGTCCACTCCAGGCGGAACAGCGAGTCCCGGAACGCGTCGTTCGCCTCGGCGATGGCGTCGGCCGAGACCGGGCGCGCCACCAGCGACTCCACCGTGGCGACCGGCCGCCCGGCGGCGTCCGCCACCATGATGGCCGTACCGTCAGCACCGGCCGGGGCCAGGTGCACCCGGACGCTCGACGCACCGGTCGCGTGGAGCGAGACTCCGGTCCACGAGAACGGCAGCCGCCCCTCGGTGTCGTCCGCGTGCCGCAGGAAGGCTCCGTGCAGCGCGGCGTCCAGCACCGCCGGGTGCAGACCGAAGGCCGCCCCGTCCCCGGCCGGCTCGCCGGGCAGCGACACCTCAGCGAACACCTCCTCGCCGCGCACCCAGGCGGACCGCAGGCCCTGGAAGACCGCACCGTAGGCGAAGCCGCGCGCGGCGAACCGCTCGTAGAGGTCGCCCAGTTCAGCCCGCTCGGCACCCTGCGGCGGCCACTCCGTCAGCTCGACACCGGCGGTCGGCTCCTGCGCCGACAGCGCGCCGGTCGCGTTCCTGGTCCACGGCTGCTCGTCGGAGGCGTCCCCGGCACGCGAGTGCACGGCCAACTGCCGCCGCCCGGATTCATCCTGGGCCTCCACCGTGAGCTGGAGGACGACACCGCCCCGGGCGGGAAGCACCAGCGGCGCCTCCAACGTCAGCTCGTCCAGCCGGCCGCAGCCGAGCTGGTCACCGGCGTGCAGGGCGAGCTCGACGAACGCCGTGCCCGGCAGCAGGACCGTGCCCATGATGGCGTGATCGGCCAGCCACGGGTGGGTCGCCAGCGAGAGACGGCTGGTGAACAGGTAGCCGTCGGTGTCGGCCAGGGCGACGGCGGCACCGAGCAGCGGGTGCCCGGCCGAGACCAGCCCGGCCGAGGTGACGTCCGCCCGAGCACCGGTCGGCGCCTGCGGCCAGTAGCGCTGCCGCTGGAAGGCATACGTCGGCAGCTCGACCCGGCGCGCACCCGCACCGGCGAACACACCGTGCCAGTCCACGGCGACCCCATGGACGTGAACGGTCGCGAGGGCCGTCAGCGCGGTCTGCGCCTCCGGGCGTTCGGCGCGCAGCGCCGGGGTGAACACGCCCTGCTCGACGCACTCCTGGCCCATGGCCGAGAGCACGCCGTCGGGGCCCAGCTCGACGAAGACGCTGACGCCCTGGGCTTCGAGGGCGCTCATGCCGTCGGCGAAGCGGACGGCCTCGCGGACGTGGCGCACCCAGTACTCGGGCGAGCACAGCTCCTCGGCGGTGGCCAGGGCACCCGTGACGTTGGAGACCACGGCGATCTGCGGCGCCGAATAGGTCAGACCCTCCGCCACCCGGCGGAAGTCCGCCAACATGCCGTCCATCAGCGGCGAGTGGAAGGCGTGCGAAACGCTCAGCCGCTTGGTCTTCTCGAACTGCGCGGCGATCGCCAGCACTTCGGCCTCGTCACCGGAAATCACCACCGAGGAGCGCCCGTTGATGGCGGCAATGCTGACGTTGTCCGTGAGCAGCGGCAGGATCTCGGCCTCGGTGGCCTTGACCGCCACCATCGCACCGCCCTCGGGCAGCGCCTGCATCAGCCGGCCACGCGCCGCCACCAGCGCAACGGCGTCGTCCAGCGAAAGGACGCCCGCGACGTGCGCGGCCGCCAGCTCGCCCACCGAGTGCCCGACCAGGACGTCCGGCCGCACACCCCAGCTCTCGAAGAGGCGGAACAGCGCCACCTCGACGGCGAACAGCGCCGGCTGGGTGAACTCCGTACGGGCGAGAACGTCCGCTTCCTCCCCGAACACCGCCTCTCGCAGCGGGAGTTCGACCCGCGCGCAGACGGCGTCGAAGGCGTCCGCGAACACCGGGTAGGCCTCGTACAGCTCCCGGCCCATGCCCGGACGCTGGCTGCCCTGCCCCGTGAACAGGAACGCCGTCCGCCCGGCACCCGCGACACCCTGCACCAGTCCGGCGGCGGTACCGCCCTCGGCCAGCGCCGCCAGACCACCCCGGAACGAGGCGAGGTCCTCCGCGACCACCGCGGCCCGGTGGGCCAGGCCGGCCCGCGTCGTACCGAGCGCATGGGCGAGGTCGCCGAGGTCCGACTCCTGGTCCAGGTGGGCGTCGGCGTGCTCCAGCAGCCGGGACGCCTGGTCGCGCAGTGCCCGCTCCGTGGCACCGGACAGCAGCAGCGGTCGCACGGCCGGTCCGGCCGGCCGCTCGGCCTCGGTCCCGGCCTCGGCCGGCTCGACCGTCGGGGCCTGCTCGATGACCGTGTGGGCGTTGGTCCCGCTGATGCCGAAGGAGGAGACGGCCGCGCGGCGCGGGCGTCCGGTCTCCGGCCAGGGCCGGGCCTCGGTCAGCAGCCGGACCTCACCGGAGGCCCAGTCGATGTGCGGCGAAGGCTCGTTCACGTGCAGGGTCTGCGGCAGCACACCCTCCCGCATCGCCATGACCATCTTGATGAGGCCTGCCACACCGGCGGCGGCCTGGGTGTGGCCCAGGTTGGACTTCACCGAGCCCAGCCACAGCGGCTCCCCGGTGCGTTCCTGCCCGTACGTCGCCAGCAGCGCCTGGGCCTCGATCGGGTCGCCCAGCACCGTGCCGGTGCCGTGCGCCTCGACGGCGTCGACCTCGGCGGCCGACAGTCGGGCATCGGCCAGCGCCTCGCGGATGACGCGCTGCTGCGACGGCCCGTTCGGGGCGGTGAGCCCGTTGCTGGCACCGTCCTGGTTGACGGCGCTGCCGCGCACGACGGCCAGCACCTGGTGGCCGTTGCGCTGCGCGTCGGACAACCGCTCCAGCACCAGCATACCGACGCCCTCGCCCCAGCCCGTGCCGTCGGCCGAGGCCGCGAAGGCCTTGCACAGGCCGTCGGCGGCCAGGCCGCGCTGGCGGCTGAACTCGATGAAGGCGGTCGGGGTGGCCATCACGGTGGCGCCACCGGCCAGGGCGAGCGAGCACTCGCCGCTGCGCAGCGACTGCGCGGCCAGGTGCAGGGCGACCAGCGAGGCCGAGCAGGCCGTGTCCACCGTCACCGCCGGGCCCTCAAGACCGAAGGTGTAGGCGATGCGGCCCGACACGACGCTGCCGGCGTTGCCGATGCCGATGTACCCCTCGACGCTCTGCGGGTCCTGGAGCAGCAGCGCCGCGTAGTCCTGGCCGTTGGAGCCGATGAAGACGCCGGTCCGGCTGCCGCGCACCGAGGCCGGGTCGAGGCCGGCCCGCTCGAAGGCCTCCCAGGAGGTCTCCAGCAGGACGCGCTGCTGCGGGTCCATCGCCAGCGCCTCGCGCGGGCTGATGCCGAAGAAGTCGGCGTCGAACTCGGTGGCGCCGGAGAGGAATCCGGCCCGCAGGGCGTAGTGGGTGCCGGGCTGCTCGGGGTCCGGGTCGTAGAGCGCGTCGAGGTCCCAGCCCCGGTCTGTCGGGAAGGCGGTCATGCCGTCCCGGCCGTCCGTCACCAACTGCCAGAGGTCCTCCGGGGATTCGACCCCGCCAGGGAAGCGGCAGGCCATGGCGACGATCGCGATGGGCTCGTCCGCGGCGCCGGTACGGACCGCCGGCAGCGGCGCCGCGGCGCCGGTGCCGAGCAGTTCGTCGCCGAGGTGACGGGCGAGGGCCTGCGGGGTCGGGTGGTCGAAGACCAGGGTCGCGGGCAGCTTCAGGCCGGTCGCCGCGGCGAGCCGGTTGCGCAGTTCCACCGAGGTGAGCGAGCCGAAGCCGAGATCGCGGAAGGCGCGGTCCGCACCGACCGCGTCCGAGCCGTCGTGGCCGAGGACGGTGGCCGCCTCGGCGCGGACCAGGTCGATCAGCACCCGGGCCCGCTCCGCCTCGCCGAGGCCCGCCAGGCGGGCGGCGAAGGAGGAGTCGTCCGCCGGGGCGGTCGCCGAGGACAGCGCCCGGCGCACCTCGGGCAGGCCGGACAGCAGGGCGCCGGTCGGGGCGGCCGCGACGTAGCGCTCCCAGTCGACGTCGAGCACGACCCGGACGGCGGCCGGCCGGGCGACGGCCCGGGCCAGCGCCTCGACGGCGCGCTCGGGGGCCAGCGGCGCGATACCGGCGGTGCGCAGGCGCTGCTCGACGGCACCGCCGTCGGCGGCCATGCCGGAGCCCGCCCAGGGGCCCCAGGCGATGGAGGTGGCGGGCAGGCCGGCGGCCCGGCGCTGCTCGGCGAGCGCGTCCAGGAAGGCGTTGGCCGCCGCGTAGTTCCCCTGACCGGCGGACCCGAGGGCGCCGGCGGTGGAGGAGAAGAGGACGAAGGCGTCCAGGTCCAGCCCGGCCGTCAACTCGTGCAGAACGCGCGCCGACTCGGCCTTGGCCCGCAGCACCGACGCGAACCGCTCCGGCGTCAGCGACTCCACCACACCGTCGTCCAGCACGCCCGCCGTGTGCACCACGGCCGACACCGGGAACTCCGCCAGCAGCTCCGACACCGCCGCACGGTCGCTCACGTCGCAGGCCACCACACTCACCCGCGCGCCCAACCCGGCCAGCTCGTCCCGCAGCTCGACCGCGCCCGGCGCCTCCAGCCCGCGCCGGCTCGTCAGCACCACATGACCGGCACCGTTCACCGCCAGCCAACGAGCCACCTGCCCACCCAGCGCACCGGTACCACCGGTGACCAGCACGGCACCCGACGGACGCCACACCTCACCCGCCACACCCGCAGCCGACACCCGCACCAGACGACGCACGAACACACCACTCGCCCGCACCGCGACCTGGTCCTCGCCCCCGACACCCGCCAGCACCGACACCAGACGCTCACCGGCACGCCGATCCACCACCTCGGGCAGATCCACCAGACCACCCCAACGACCCGGCAGCTCCAGACCCGCACTCCGACCCAGACCCCAGACCATCGCCTGGGCGGCCGAACGCAGCCGGTCACCCGTCCCGTCGACCGTGACCGCCCCGGAGGTCGCCGCCCACAGCGGCGCTTCGAGGTCGGCGTCGCCCAGGGCCTGGAGCAGGCCGAGGGTGCCGCCGAGGCCACGGGTCGCCCCGGCAACGGCCTCGTCCTCGTCGGCGAGCGCCAGCAGCGAGAGCACACCGTCGAGACCTCCGTCGGCCTCGGCGCGCAGCAACTCCGCCAGCGCCTGCCGGTCGGTGTCCTCACCGGACAGCGTGACGTGCCGCACGTCGAGACCGTGCTCCGTGAGCGCCGCGACCGAGTCCGCGACCAGGCTCCCGTTCACGCAGTCGGCCGGGGAGACGACGAGCCAGCGGCCGGACACCGCACGGGCGGACCGGTCGGCGGTGCGCTCCCAGCCGATGCCGTAGCTCAGCCGGTCGTCGACCAGGGGCTCGGGCAGCCGGGGCCAGTACAGCTCGCGCTGGAAGGCGTAGGTCGGGAGCGCGGCCGCCACCGACGGCGCCGCTGCGAACAGCGCCGTCCAGTCGGGCGTCCGGCCGGCGACGTACAGCTCGGCGAGCACGGCGAGGGCGGTCGCGGTCTCCGGGCGTTCGGCGCGCAGCGCCGGGGTGAACACGCCCTGCTCGACGCACTCCTGGCCCATGGCCGAGAGCACGCCGTCGGGGCCCAGCTCGACGAAGACGCTGACGCCCTGGGCCTCCAGGGCGCGCATGCCGTCGGCGAAGCGGACGGCCTCGCGGACGTGGCGCACCCAGTACTCGGGCGAGCACAGCTCCTCGACGGTGGCCAGGGCACCCGTGACGTTGGAGACGACCGGAATGCGCGGGGCGCTGTACGTCAGGCCCTCCGCGATCCGGCGGAAGTCCGCCAGCATGCCGTCCATCAGCGGCGAGTGGAAGGCGTGCGAAACGCTCAGCCGCTTGGTCTTCTCGAACTGCGCGGCGATCGCCAGCACTTCGGCCTCGTCGCCGGAAATCACCACGGAGGAGGGCCCGTTGATCGCGGCGATGCTGACGCTGTCCGTGAGCAGCGGCAGCACCTCGGTCTCGGCGGCCTTGACCGCCACCATCGCGCCGCCCTCCGGCAGCGCCTGCATCAGCCGGCCACGCGCCGCAACCAGGGTGACGGCGTCGTCCAGCGACAGCACCCCGGCCACGTGCGCGGCCGCGATCTCACCGATCGAGTGGCCCACCAGGAAGTCCGGACGGACCCCCCAACTCTCCACCAGCCGGAACAGCGCGGTCTCCACCGCGAACAGCGCGACCTGCGTGTACTCGGTGCGGGCGAGAACGTCCGCATTCTCCCCGAACACGGCCTCCTGCAGCGGCAGTTCGACCCGAGCGCAGACGGCGTCGAAGGCCTCCGCGAACACCGGGTACGCCTCGTACAACTCACGCCCCATGCCGGGACGCTGGCTGCCCTGCCCCGTGAACAGGAACGCCAGCTTGCCGCCCGAGGCGGCACCCGTCACCAGCCCGGCGGCCGTACCGCCCTCGGCCAGCGCCCGCAGGGCGGATCCGAGCGCGTCGCGGCTGTCCGCCACCACGGCGGCGCGGTGCTCGAAGGCGGTCCGCCCGGTGGACAGCGCCCGCGCGGTGTCGGTCAGGCTCAGCCCGGGGTCGGCGTCCAGGTGGTCGAGCAGTCGGCGGGCCTGGGCGCGCAGCGCGGCGCCGGTCCGGGCGGACAGCACGACGGGCACCGCCCGGCCGTCCTCGCCGGAGTCCTCGTGCACCGCCTGTCCGGCGTCCGGCAGGGTGGCCGGGGCCTGTTCGACGATCACGTGCGCGTTGGTCCCGCTGACGCCGAAGGCGGACACGCCGAACCGTCGGGGTCGGCCGGGCTCCGGCCAGGGCCGGGCCTCGGTCAGCAGCTCGACGGCACCGGAGGTCCAGTCGACCTCGGGGGTCGGTTCGTCGACGTGCAGGGTGCGCGGCAGCACGCCCTCCCGCATCGCCATGACCATCTTGATGAGGCCCGCGACACCGGCGGCGGCCTGGGTGTGGCCCAGGTTGGACTTCACCGAACCGAGCCACAGCGGTTCCCCGGTGCGTTCCTGCCCGTACGTCGCCAGCAGCGCCTGGGCCTCGATCGGGTCGCCCAGCACCGTGCCGGTGCCGTGCGCCTCGACGGCGTCGACCTCGGCGGCCGACAGCCCGGCGCCGGCCAGCGCCGCGCGGATCACCCGCTGCTGCGACGGCCCGTTGGGGGCGGTCAGGCCGTTGCTGGCACCGTCCTGGTTGACGGCCGAGCCCCGCACCACCGCGAGCACCCGGTGCCCGTTGCGCTCGGCGTCGGAGAGGCGCTCCAGCACCAGCATGCCGACGCCCTCGCCCCAGCCCGTCCCGTCGGCCGAGGCGGCGAAGGCCTTGCAGCGGCCGTCCTCGGCGAGGCCGCGCTGGCGGCTGAACTCCACGAAGGCGGCCGGCGTCGACATGACGGCCACACCGCCGGCCAGGGCGAGCGAGCACTCGCCGTTGCGCAGCGCCTGCGCGGCCAGGTGGAGCGCGACCAGCGAGGAGGAGCAGGCGGTGTCCACCGTCACCGCCGGGCCCTCAAGGCCGAAGGAGTAGGAGAGGCGGCCGGACAGCACGCTTCCGGCGTTGCCGGTCATCAGGTAGCCCTCCAGGTCCTCGTCGGACTGCTGGAGGAGGGTCACGTAGTCGTTGCTGTTGGTACCGACGAAGACGCCGGTCCGGCTGCCGCGCAGGGACTGCGGGTCGAGGCCGGCCCGCTCGAAGGCCTCCCAGGAGGTCTCCAGCAGCAGGCGCTGCTGCGGGTCCATCGCGAGCGCCTCACGCGGCGGGATGCCGAAGAACGCGGCGTCGAACTCGCCCGCCTCGTGCAGGAATCCGCCCTCGCGGGCGTAGAAGGTGCCCTTGCGGTCCGGGTCCGGGTGGTAGAGCGCGTCGAGGTCCCAGCCACGGCCGGTGGGCAGGCCGGTGACGACGTCGCCCTCGGCGGCGATCAGCCGCCACAGGGCCTCGGGGCTGTCCACGCCGCCGGGGAAGCGGCAGGACATGGCCACGATCGCGACGGGGTCCTCGTCCGCCGCCGTCGCGGGGAGCTGCCCGGCCGTGCCGGACTCGGCGGTGTCGGGGAGGAGTTCGTCGGTGAGCCGGTCGGCGAGCGCCGCCGGGGTCGGGTGGTCGTAGACCAGGCTGGCGGGCAGCTTGAGGCCGGTGGCGGCGCTCAGGCGGTTGCGCAGTTCGACGGCAGTCAGCGAGTCGAAGCCCAGTTCCTTGAAGGCCCTGGTCTCGCCGACGGCGTCGGCGCCCGCGTGGCCGAGCACGGCCGCGACGTGTTCCCGGACCAGTTCCAGGGTCGCCGTCCGGGCCTCGGGCCGGGAGAGCCCGCGCAGCCGGTGCAGGGCCGAGGCGTCCTCGCCCCCGGCGGCGGTCGCGGTGCCCCGGGCCGGGGTGGCCGGGGCGGCCTCCGGAAGGTCCGCGAGCAGCGGGCTGGGCCGGGTCGCGGTGAAGCCGGGGACGAAGCGCTCCCAGTCGACGTCGACCACCGAGACCGCGCCGTGGCCCTGCGCCAGGCAGCGCTCCAGCGCGGCGAGCGCCTGCGCCGGCGGCATCGCCGGGACTCCGGTGCGGGCCAGCCGGGCCCGCACCGCCGCGTCGTCGGTGGCCATGCCGCCGCCGTCCCAGGCGCCCCAGGCGATGGAGGTGGCGGGCAGGCCGGCGGCCCGGCGCTGCTCGGCGAGCGCGTCCAGGTAGGCGTTGGCCGCCGCGTAGTTGCCCTGGCCGGGGGCGCCGAAGGTCCCGGCGGTGGAGGAGAAGAGGACGAAGGCGTCCAGGTCCAGCCCGGCCGTCAACTCGTGCAGAACGCGCGCCGACTCGGCCTTGGCCCGCAGCACCGACGCGAACCGCTCCGGCGTCAGCGACTCCACCACACCGTCGTCCAGCACGCCCGCCGTGTGCACCACGGCCGACACCGGGAACTCCGCCAGCAGCTCCGACACCGCCGCACGGTCGCTCACGTCACAGGCCACCACACTCACCCGCGTGCCCAACCCGGCCAGCTCGTCCCGCAGCTCGACCGCGCCCGGCGCCTCCAGCCCGCGCCGGCTCGTCAGCACCACATGACCGGCACCGTTCACCGCCAGCCAACGAGCCACCTGCCCACCCAGCGCACCGGTACCACCAGTGACCAGCACGGCACCCGACGGACGCCACACCCCACCCGCCACACCCGCAGCCGACACCCGCACCAGACGACGCACGAACACACCACTCGCCCGCACCGCGACCTGGTCCTCGCCACCGACACCCGCCAGCACCGACACCAGACGCTCACCGGCACGCCGATCCACCACCTCGGGCAGATCCACCAGACCACCCCAACGACCCGGCAGCTCCAGACCCGCACTCCGACCCAGACCCCAGACCATCGCCTGGGCCGGGTCGGCCGGCCGGTCGCCGTGGCCGGCGCAGACGGCACCCCGGGTAACCGTCCAGAGCCGGGCGGCGGTCAGCTCGGCGTCGGCCATCGCCTGCAGCAGCGTCGCGGTCGCGGCGGTCCCCAGCGGCACCACCGTCTGCTCGGGGTGGGTGCCCTCGGCGAGGGCGAGCAGCGACAGGACCAGCTCCGCCGCCGGAGCGTCCGCCGAGGCGGCGCGCAGCAGTTCGGCCAGGTCGGCGCGGCTCGCGGCCGGATCGGCCACCAGGGTGCGGACGTCCGTGCCGTGGTGGGCGAGCGCCCGGAGCGCCCCGGTGACGACCGGGTCCTGCTCGTGCCCGGCCGGAACGACGGCCAGGCAGCCGGCCACCGGGGCGGCCGGGGCGAGCTGGTCGAGCGGGCGCCAGGTGGCGCGGTAGAACCAGCCGTCGAGCAGGGACTGCTTCCGGCGCTCCGCGCGCCAGTTCGACAGCGCGGGCAGGACGGAGTCCAGAGAAGCGCCGGCGTCGACGGCGAGCGTCCGCGCGACCGCTGCCACGTCCCCGGCCTCGACGCTCTGCCAGAAGTCGGTGTCCGCCGGGTCCGCCGCCGGCGCGGCGGGGGCGACGGTGCGGCGGCGCGGCCAGAAGCGCTGCCGGTCGAACGGGTAGGTCGGCAGCTCGATGGTCCGGCCGCCGGTCAGCGCCGTCCAGTCGAGGCCGTGGCCGGCGACGAACGCGGTGGCCGGCGCGGCGAGGGCGGTCGCGGTCTCCGGGCGCTCGGCGCGCAGAGCGGGCGCGAACACGCCCTCCTCGACGCACTCCTGGCCCATGGCCGACAGCACGCCGTCGGGGCCCAGCTCGACGAAGGTGGTGACGCCCTCGGCTTCGAGGGCCCGCACGCCGTCGAGGAAGCGGACGGCCTCGCGGACGTGCCGCACCCAGTACTCGGGCGAGCACAGCTCCTCGGCCGTCGCGACGGAGCCGGTGACGTTGGAGACCACCGGAATCGTCGGCTCGGCGTAGCTCAGGCCCTCGGCGACGGCCCGGAACTCCGCCAGCATGCCGTCCATCAGCGGGGAGTGGAACGCATGGCTGACGTTCAGCCGCTTGGTCTTCTCGAACTGCCCGGCGATCGCCAGCACTTCGGACTCGTCCCCGGAAATCACCACGGAGGAGGGCCCGTTGATCGCCGCGATGCTCACCTGGGCGGTCATCAGCGGCAACACCTCGGCCTCGGCGGCCTTGACCGCCACCATCGCGCCGCCCTCCGGCAGCGCCTGCATCAGCCGACCACGGGCCGCGACCAGCGCCACCGCGTCGTCCAGCGACAGCACACCCGCGACATGCGCGGCCGCGATCTCACCGATCGAGTGCCCGACCAGGAAGTCCGGACGGACCCCCCAGCTCTCGAACAGACGGAACAGCGCGGTCTCCACCGCGAACAGCGCGACCTGGGTGAACTCGGTACGGGCGAGAACGTCAGCGTCCTCCCCGAACACCGCCTCTTTCAGGGGCAGTTCGACCCGCGCGCAGACCGCGTCGAAGGCCGCCGCGAACACCGGGAAGGCCTCGTACAGCTCCCGGCCCATCCCCGGACGCTGGCTCCCCTGCCCCGTGAGCAGGAACGCCAGCTTCCCGCCGCGCACCGCGCCCTGGACGAGGTTCGGCGCGGACCCCCCGCGGGCCAGCGCCTCCAGCCCCGCGTCCAGGGCGGCCCGGTCGTCCGCCAGCACCACCGCGCGCTGCTCGAAGGCCGTTCGACCGGCCAAAGAGCTTGCCACGTCCGGGAGTTCGACCTCCAGGCCGCGGGCGAGGAAGGTCCGGAGCCGGCCCGCCTGCTCGCGCAGGCCGCGGGCGTCCTTCGCGGTGAGCACGAACGGCCGCGCCCCGCCGTCCGTCCGGGGCTCCTGCCCGGTCTCCTCGGAGTCCGCGGCGTCCTCGGCCGGGGCCTGCTCGATGATGACGTGCGCGTTGGTCCCGCTGATGCCGAAGGACGACACCGCCGCCCGGCGCGGGCGACCGGTCTGCGGCCACGGCCGGCTCTCGGTCAGCAGCTCGACGGCGCCGGAGGCCCAGTCGACGTGCGGCGACGGCTCGTCCACGTGCAGGGTCTTCGGCAGGACGCCGGCCCGGATCGCGTGGACCATCTTGATGATGCTCGCGGCGCCGGCGGCGGCCTGGGTGTGGCCGATGTTGGACTTCACCGAGCCGAGCCAGAGCGGCTCGCCGCCCTCGCCGCGTTCCTGGCCGTAGGTGGCGAGCAGCGCCTGGGCCTCGATCGGGTCGCCCAGCGCCGTGCCGGTGCCGTGGGCGTCGACCGCGTCGATCTGGTGGGCCGCGAGGTTGGCCGCGGCCAGGGCCTGACGGATCACCCGTCGCTGGGACGGGCCGTTCGGAGCGGTCAGGCCGTTGCTGGCGCCGTCCTGGTTGACGGCGGAGCCGCGGACGACCGCGAGCACCGGATGTCCGTTGCGGCGGGCGTCCGACAGCTTCTCCAGCAGCAGCACGCCGACTCCCTCGCCGGCGCCGAAGCCGTCGGCGGCGGCCGCGAAGGCCTTGCAGCGGCCGTCCGCCGCCAGCCCGCGCTGGCGGCTGAACTCGACCAGCATCTGCGCGGTGGACATCACCGCGACGCCGCCGGCCAGGGCCATGGTGCACTCGCCGCTGCGCAGCGCCTGGGCGGCGAGGTGCAGGGCGACCAGCGAGGAGGAGCAGGCGGTGTCGACGGTGACCGCCGGGCCCTCGAGGCCGAAGGCGTACGAGAGCCGGCCGGAGGCGACGCTCGCGGTGTTGCCGGTGCCGACGTAGCCCTCGACGTCCTCGCCGGACTCCTGCAGGACGGTGGCGTAGTCGTGGAAGGTCATGCCGACGAAGACGCCGGTCCGGCTGCCGCGCAGCGACCGCGGGTCGATGCCGGCCCGCTCGAAGGCCTCCCAGGAGGTCTCCAGCAGCAGGCGCTGCTGCGGGTCCATCGCCAGCGCCTCACGCGGGGAGATCCCGAAGAACGCCGGGTCGAACTCGCCCGCGCCGTCGAGGAATCCGCCGTCCACCACGTAGCTGGTGCCGGGGTGGTCCGGGTCGGGGTGGTGGAGGGCGTCGAGGTCCCAGCCGCGGTCGGCGGGGATCCGGGCGACGGCGTCCCGCCCGTCGCGGACCAGCTCCCACAGGTCCTCGGGGCCGCGGACGTCGCCGGGGTAGCGGCAGCCCAGGGCGACGATCGCGATCGGCTCGTCGGCCGCGGACTCCAGCTCGTGCAGGCGGCGGCGCGTCGACTGGAGGTCGGCGGTCGCCTTCCTGAGGTAGCCGAGCAGCTTGTCCTGAGCGTCCATCGTGGGCGTACCCTCCGGGTTGTGCGGTCCTGCGGCGCGGTTCACGGCGTCTTCGGTCGTCACGACATCCCCAGCTCGTTGTCGAGGAGGGCGAAGAGCTCGTCGGCCGTGGCCGTGGCCGTGTCCAGCACGTTCGTTTCGGCGTCCGCGTCGGTCTCGGCGAAGCGGGCGGTCCAGCGGGAGAGCATCCGCTGGAGTCGGGCGGTCACCGCGTCGGCGGTCTCCCGATCGGCGGCGAGGTCGCCGAGTTCGGCGTCCAGGCGTTCGAGGTCGGCGAGCGCCGCGGTCTCCCGGTCCGGCTGGGCGCCGAGCAGTTCGGTCAGCAGGTGGTCGGCCAGCGCGGCCGGCGTCGGGTGGTCGAAGACCAGGGTGGCGGGGAGCTTGACGCCGATCGCGGCGGTCAGACGGTTGCGCATCTCGACGGCGGTGAGGGAGTCGAAGCCGAGGTCCCGGAAGGCCCGGGTCGGGTCGACGTCCTCGGCGGAGGCGTGCCCCAGGACGCCGGCGGTGCGGGTGCGGACCAGGTCGAGCAGCGCCCCGGACCGGTCGGCGGCGGGCAGCGCCGCCAGCCGCGCGGCGAAGGAGGCCGGGTCGGCGCCGTCGGTGTGCGCCGACCCGGCCGGACGCCGGTCGAGCATCCGGGCGACCTCGGGCACCTCGCTGATCAGCGGCCGGACGTGGCCGGCTCCGAACGCCGGGACGAAGCGGTCCCAGGCGATGTCGGCGACGGCGAGGAACACCTCCCGGGCGTCCAGCGCCTGCTGGAGCACGGTGACCGCCAGTTCGGGCACCAGCTCGCCGCTGCCGCGCCGGCGCAGCGAGGACTCGACCGCGCCCTCGGCCATGCCGCCGCCGGCCCAGTGGCCCCAGGCCAGCGAGGTGGCGGGCAGTCCGTCGGCCCGGCGCTGCTCGGCGAGCGCGTCCAGGAAGGCGTTGCCGGGGGCGTAGTTGCCCTGGCCGGCGAGGCCGAAGGTGCCGGCGAACGAGGAGAACAGGACGAAGGCCGAGAGGTCCAGCCCGCGGGTCAGCTCGTCCAGGTTGCGGGCGGCGGTGACCTTGACGGCGAGCGCGCGGGCGACCTGGTCGACGGTGAGCGCGTCGAGCAGGTTGTCGTCGACGATCGCGGCCGTGTGGACCACCGCCGTGAGCGGGGCGTGCTCCGGGATCCCGGCGAGCAGCCGGGCCAGGTCGTCGCGGTCCGCGACGTCGCAGGCCACCGCCTCGGCGCGGGTGCCGAGGGCGGCGAGCTCCTCGACCAGCTCGGCCGCTCCCGGGGCGTCTGCGCCCCGGCGGCTGACCAGCAGCAGGTCCCGGGCGCCGTTGGCGGCCAGCCAGCGGGCGACGTGCCCGCCGAGCGCGCCGGTGCCGCCGGTGACCAGCACGGTGCCCTCGGGGCGCCAGGCCTCGGTGACCGCCGACGGGTCGAACGGCGCGGGCAGCAGGCGGCGGCCGAAGACGCCCTCAGGACGGACCGCCAGCTGGTCCTCGGTGCCGGCGCCGGTGAGCGCCCCTGCCAGCCGGGCCGCCAAGGCGGCGTCGCCCTCGGGGTCGGCCGGGACGTCGACCAGACCGCCCCAGCGCTGCGGGTGCTCCTGGGCCACCACCCGGCCGAAGCCCCAGACCAGGGCCTGCGCGGGGTTCGCCAGCCGCTCCTGCGGGCCGGTGGCGACGGCGCCCGCGGTGAGCAGCCGCAGCGGCGCGTCCACGTCCGCGTCACCGAGCGCCTGGACCAGGGCGAGGTTGCCCGCCAGGCCCGCCGGGACCACCGGGTGGTCCGGCAGCGGCCGCTCGTCCAGGGCGAGCAGCGACAGTACGCCGGAGACCTCCGGCGCACCGGCGAGCGCCGCGCGCAGCCGCTCCGCGACGGCCGCCCGGTCCGCACCGGCCGGCAGGGCGCAGCGGAGCAGGGCGGCGTCCGATCCGGCCAGCGCGGCGAGCACCGACTCGGCCCGCGGACCGGCCGGCTCGGGGACGGCCACCAGCCAGGTGCCGGACAGGCGCCCGTCGGGAACGCCGTCCAGCTGCCGCCAGGCGGCCCGGTAGCGCCAGGAGTCGACCACCGACCGCTCCTGCTCGGCGCGGTGCCAGGAGGTCAGCAGCGGCAGCAGCGTCCGGAGTGACTCCTCGGCCTCGTCCCCGGTGATCCCCAGGGCGCCGGCCAGCCCGGCGGCGTCCGCGTCGTCGACGGCGGTCCAGAAGCGCTGTTCGCCGGGGGTGCCCGCGCGGAACGGCTCGTCCTCCTGGTCCGGGACGAGCCAGTAGCGGTCGCGCTGGAAGGGGTAGGTGGGCAGGTCGACGCGGCGGGCCGTGGGGAACTGGGCGGCCCAGTCGACGGACGCGCCGTTGGACCAGGCCTCGGCGAGGGCGGTCAGGAAGCGCTCCCGGCCGCCGTGGTCACGGCGCAGGGTTCCCTGGACGCTCGCCTCGGCATGGGCGGCGTCGATGGCCTCCTGGATGCCGACGGTCAGCACCGGGTGGGCGCTCACCTCGACGAACTGCGAGTGGCCGGACGCCAGCAGGGCGTCGATGATCTTGCCGAACTCGACCGTCTGGCGCAGGTTTCGGTACCAGTACGCACCGTCCAGCGAAGCGCTGTCGACCAGTTCACCGGTCACGGTGGAGTGGAACGGCACCTCCGGAACCCGGGGCGTGACCGGCGCCAGCAGCTCCGCGAGACGGGCCTCGATGCGCTCCACGTGCGTCGAGTGCGAGGCGTAGTCCACCGCGATCCGACGCGCCCGGATCTCCTGCCCGACGCAGTGCTCCATCAGCTCATCCAGGGCGCCGACATCGCCGGAAACGACCACCGAGTTGGGGCCGTTGACGGCCGCGACGGACAAGCCCTCACGGCCCGAAAGGAGTTCACGCACCTGCTCGGCGGGCAGCGGGACGGACACCATGCCGCCCAGCCCGGACAGTTCGATGATCGCCTGGCTTCGCAGCGCCACCACCAGCGCCGCGTCCTCCAGCGACAGAGCGCCCGACACCGCAGCGGCGGCGATCTCGCCCTGCGAGTGCCCCACCACCGCCGACGGCTCCACGCCGTACGAACGCCACAGCTCGGCGAGCGAGACCATCACGGCGAACAGCACCGGCTGGACCACGTCCACCCGCTCCATCCACCCGCCGTCCCCACCCGAGACGACCTCCAGCAGATCCCAATCCACATACAGGGACAGCGCCTTGGCGCACTCCTCCATCCGGGAACGGAACACCGGCTCATCCGCCAGCAGCCCCTGCGCCATGCCCAGCCACTGCGAACCCTGACCCGGGAACACGAACACCGGCCCACCGGTCGTCCCAGCCGTGCCCTGGACCAGCTGAGCCACCTGCTCACCGTCGGCGAGCGCGGCGAGACCGGCGAACAGGTCCGCCTTCCCCGCGCCGACGACCACCGCACGGTGCTCGAACACCGACCGGGCCGTCGCCAGGGTGTGGCCGACATCCGCCGGCCGCTCGCCCCCGGCCGTCGCCAGCAGCAGTCGGGCCTGCTCACGCAGCGCCGCCCCGCTGCGGGCCGAGAGCGGCCACGGCACCACGCCGCCGGCCACCGGCACCTCGTCGGCCTCCGCCGGTTCCGCCGCGGGCTCCTCCTCCAGCACCACGTGGGCGTTGGTGCCGCTGACCCCGAAGGACGAGACGGCGGCCCGGCGGGGCCGTCCGCCCGCCGGCCAGTCCCGCGCCTCCGTCAGCAGCTCGACCGCGCCGGAGGCCCAGTCCACGTGCGGCGACGGCTCGTCGACGTGGAGGGTGCGCGGCAGCACGCCGTGCCGCATCGCCATCACCATCTTGATGACGCCCGCCACACCGGCGGCGGCCTGGGTGTGCCCGATGTTGGACTTCACCGAGCCCAGCCAGAGCGGGTCCCCGGTGCGCTCCTGGCCGTAGGTGGCGAGCAGGGCCTGGGCCTCGATCGGGTCGCCGAGCACGGTGCCGGTGCCGTGCGCCTCGACCACGTCCACCTGGTCCGCCGTCAGGCGGGCAGCGGCCAGCGCGGCGCGGATGACGCGCTGCTGGGCGGGGCCGTTGGGGGCGGTCAGGCCGTTGCTGGCACCGTCCTGGTTGATCGCGCTGCCGCGCACCATCGCCAGCACCTGGTGCCCGTTGCGGCGGGCGTCCGACAGCTTCTCCAGCAGCAGCACGCCCGCGCCCTCGCCCCAGCCGGTGCCGTCGGCGGCGGCGGCGAACGGCTTGCAGCGGCCGTTCTCGGCCAGCGCCCGCTGGCGGCTGAACTCGACGAAGGGCAGCGGGGTGGCCATCACGGTGACGCCGCCCGCGAGCGCCATGGTGCACTCGCCGGCCCGCAGGGCGCGCACGGCGAGGTGCAGGGCGACCAGGGAGGCGGAGCAGGCGGTGTCGACGGAGACGGCCGGGCCCTCGAGACCGAGGGTGTAGGAGATGCGGCCGGAGACGACGCTGGCGGCGTTGCCGGTGGCGAGGTAGCCCTCGACGTCCTCGGGCAGCTTGCGCGCGCCCTTGGCGTACTCCTGGCCGTTGGTGCCGACGTAGACGCCGACCCGGGTGCCGCGCACCGAGGACGGGGCGATGCCCGCGCGCTCGAAGGCCTCCCAGGAGGTCTCCAGCAGCAGCCGCTGCTGCGGGTCCATGGCGAGGGCCTCGCGCGGCGAGATGCCGAAGAAGCCCGCGTCGAAGCCGCCCGCGGCGTCCAGGAACGCGCCCTCGCGGACGTGGCTGGTGCCGGGGTGGTCCGGGTCCGGGTGGTAGAGCGCGTCGAGGTCCCAGCCGCGGTCGGCCGGGAAGCCGGCGATGGCGTCCCGTTCGTCCGCGACCAGGTCCCACAGCTGCTCCGGGGTGTCGATCCCGCCCGCGTAGCGGCAGCTCATGGCGACGATCGCGATGGGCTCGGACTCCCGCTCGTCCGCCTCGCGCAGGCGCTCGTGGGCCTCGCTCAGCTCGACCGTGACCCGCTTGAGGTACTCGCGGAGCTTGTCTTCATTCGCCATCGGGAAGTCCACCTGCCGGAGTCGTCTGGAGTGCGCGTGCGTTGCTGGTCATGAGGCCCCGAACTTCCGGTCGATGAAGTCGAAGATCTCGTCGTCGGAGGCGGCGTCGAGTTGGTCGGCGACCGTCTCCGGCTCGGCGGCCCCCAGGGCCCCGGTCCAGGTGGAGAGCAGTGTCCTGAGCCGGTTCCCGACGGCGTCCCGGTCGGCTTCGTCGGGCAGGACGGCGAGCAGCCCGCCCTCCGTCGCCTCCGCCAACGCGGCTTCCAGCCGGTCGAGTTCGGCGAGGACGGCCGGGGCTTGCGGGGCCGCGTCCGGGACCAGCCGGACGCGCAGGTACTCCGCCAGGGCGGCGGGAGTGGGGTGGTCGAAGACCAGGGATGCGGGCAGCCGCAGCCCGGTCGCGACGTCCAGCCGGTTGCGCAGCTCGACGGCGGCGAGCGAGGTGAAGCCCAGCTCCTTGAAGGCCCGGTCGGGGTGGACGGCGGCGGTGCCGCGGTGGCCCAGGACCTCGGCCACCGACTCGCGGGCCAGGGCCAGCAGCAGGCGTTCCCGCTCGGCCGCGGGCGCGGCGGCGATCCGTTCGGCCAGGCCGGCGGTGGGCTCGGCCCCGGCGGCCGGGGCCCCGGTGTGCCCGGCGCGCTCGCCCCGGACGGCCGGCAGCTCGTCGAAGAGCCGGCTCGGCCGCTGCGCGGTGCGCCGGCCGACGAACCGCGGCCAGTCGACGTCGGCGACGGCGAGCACCGCCTGGCCGGGCGGGAGGGCCCGGTCGACGGCGCCGGCCGCGGACTCGGGGGCCATCACCCGCAGCCCGGCCCGCTCCAGCTGCTCCGTGACGTCGCCCTCGGCGGCCATGCCGCAGCCCCAGACGCCCCACACCAGCGAGGTGGCGGGCAGGCCGTCGGCGCGGCGCTGTTCGGCGAGCGCGTCCAGGTAGGCGTTGGCGGCCGCGTAGTTGCTCTGCCCGGGGTTGCCGACGGCGCCGGCGAAGGCGGAGAACAGGACGAAGGCGTCGAGGTCGCGCGAGCGGGTGAGCTCGTCGAGGTGCCGGGCGGCGACCGCCTTGGGGCGCAGCACGGTGGCGAAGCGCTCCGGGGTCTGCAGCTCGACGGTGCCGTCGTCGACGACGCCGGCGGCGTGCACGACCGCGGTGACGGGGTGCCGGTCCAGCAGGTCGGCCACGGCCGTGCGGTCGGCGAGGTCACTGGCGGCGAGGGTGACCCGGGCGCCGAGGGCGACCAGTTCGTCCCGCAGCTGCGGGGCGCCCGGGGCGTCGGCGCCCCGGCGGCCGGCCAGCACGAGGTGGGCGGCGCCGCCGCGCGCCAGGTGGCGGGCCACCTCGGCGCCGACGGCGCCGGTGCCGCCGGTGATCAGTACGGTGGCGCCGGCGACCCAGCCGGCGCCGCGCGAACCGGTGGGTTCGGCCTGGCCGGTGGGCTCGGCCGGGGTCAGGCGGCGTCCGTAGAGCCCGCCGGGGCGCACCGCCACCTGGTCCTCGCCCGAGCCGCCGGTGAGGACGCCGAGCAGGCGGGAGCGGGTGCGGCGGTCCGCCAGGGTGGCGGGCAGATCGACCAGTCCGCCCCAGCGCAGCGGGTGCTCCAGGGCGGCGACCCGTCCGAAGCCCCAGACCTGGGCCTGCCCGGGGTGGTCCGGTCGGTCGGTCGCGGCGACGGTGACGGCACCGCTGGTGACCGCCCACAGCGGTGCGTGGAGCTGTGCATCGCCGAGGGCCTGGGTCAGGGCCAGGGTGAGGGCCAGGCCGGTGGAGAGTTCCTCCTGGTCCGGGTGGGGCCGCTCGTCGAGGGCGGCGAGCGACAGCACGCCGGTCACCTCGGTCCCGTCGGCGAGGAGTTCGGCCAGGCGCTTGGCCAGGACGGTGCGGTCCGCGTCGCCCGTGTCGAGTTCGAGGGTGAGCACGTCGGCGCCGGCCTCGGTGAGGGCGTCGACGGCCCCGGTGACGAGCGCGTGGTCGGCCTGCGGCTCGGGGACGGCGAGCAGCCAGCCGCCGACGGCACCGGCCGGGGCGGGCTCGGGCAGCTGCTGCCAGGTGAAGCGGTGGCACCAGGCGTCGACGGCGGACAGCTCCCGGGTGCGGCGCCGCCAGGAGGAGAGCTCCGGGAGGATCGCGCCGAGCGGCGCCGGGTCGGGCAGCCGCAGGGTCTCCGCGAGGGCGGTCAGGTCCTGGTCCTCGACGGCGGCCCAGAAGCCGGCCTCCCGGGCGGTCCCGGCCGGGCGCCGGTCGTCGGCGGCCGGGGCGGCGGGGGCGGTCGCCGGGTCGGTGTCGAGCCAGTACCAGTCGTGCTGGAAGGCGTAGGTGGGCAGGTCGAGGCGGCGGACGGGCGGGGCGCCGAGCACGGCCTGCCAGTGCGGCGTGTGCCCGTGCACGTGGAGTTCGGCGAGGGCGGACAGCACCGCGCCGGCCTCGTCGCGGTCCCGGCGCAGCGCCGGCACCAGCAGGGCGTCGGTCCGCTCGTCGAGGCAGTCGCGGCCCAGGGCGGTGAGCACGGCGTCGGGGCCGAGTTCGACGAAGGTGGTGACGCCGTCGGCTTCCAGGGTGCGCATGCCGTCGAGGAAGCGGACGGCCTCGCGGACGTGGCGCACCCAGTAGTCGGGCGAGCACAGCTCCTCGGCGGTGGCGACCGCACCGGTGACGTCGGAGACCACGGTGATCCGCGGCGCCGCGTACGTCAGGCCCTCCGCCACCCGGCGGAAGTCGTCCAGCATGCCGTCCATCAGCGGGGAGTGGAACGCGTGGCTGACGTTCAGCCGCTTGGTCCGGCGGCCCTGCCCGGCGAACCGGCCGGCCACCGCGAGGACGCCGGACTCATCGCCGGAGACCACCACGGAGGTCGGGCCGTTGATCGCCGCGATGCTCACGTTCTCGGTGAGCAGCGGCAGGACCTCCTCCTCGGTGGCCTCCACCGCGACCATCGCGCCGCCCTCGGGCAGCGCCTGCATCAGCCGGCCGCGGGCCGCGACCAGGGTGACGGCGTCGTCCAGCGACAGGACGCCCGCGACGTGGGCGGCGGCGATCTCGCCGATCGAGTGGCCGACCAGGACGTCCGGGCGCAGCCCCCAGCTCTCGAACAGGCGGAACAGCGCCACCTCGACGGCGAACAGCGCCGGCTGGGCGTACTCGGTGCGGTCCAGCAGCTCCGCGCCATCGCCGAACACGGCGTCGCGCAGCGGCAGTTCGACCCGTGCGCAGACCGCGTCGAAGGCGTCCGCGAAGACCGGGTGGGCCTCGTACAACCCGCGGCCCATGCCCGGCCGTTGGCTGCCCTGTCCGGTGAACAGGAAGGCGGTGCGGCCGGGTTCGCGCACGGCGCCGATGGCCAGGCCGGC
This sequence comes from Kitasatospora sp. NPDC001132, assembly GCF_053598415.1. Classification (NCBI taxonomy): domain Bacteria; kingdom Bacillati; phylum Actinomycetota; class Actinomycetes; order Kitasatosporales; family Streptomycetaceae; genus Kitasatospora; species Kitasatospora sp. NPDC001132. Next base: position 22,112 of record NZ_JBSFKF010000052.1, read on the forward strand.
CGCGCCCTCCCGGTCGGCGAGGGCCTCCAGCCCGGCCGCCAGCTCCGTCGCGTCCGAGGCCGTCAGCACGGCGCGGTGGCCCAGGGCCGCGCGCTCGCCGGCCAGCGCGGTGGCCAGCGCGGTGAGGTCCGGGTCGGACTCGCGGGAGAGCCAGGTCCGCAGGCGGCGGGCCTGGTCGCGCAGGGCCGGTCCCGAGTGGCCGGACAGCACCAGCGGCACCGGTCCGGTCACCGGTGCGACCGGCTGTTCCTCGACGGGCGGCGCGGCCTCCAGGATGACGTGGGCGTTGGTGCCGCCGATGCCGAAGGAGGAGACGCCCGAGCGGCGCGGGCGCCCGGTCTCGGGCCAGGCGCGGGTCTCGGTGACCAGTTCGACGGCGCCGGAGGTCCAGTCGACGTGCGGGGTCGGCTCGTCCACGTGCAGGGTCTTGGGCAGGACGCCCTCCCGCATCGCCATGACCATCTTGATGACGCCCGCGATGCCGGCGGCGGCCTGGGTGTGGCCGAGATTGGACTTCACCGAGCCGAGCCACAGCGGCTCGCCGGTGCGCTCCTGGCCATAGGTGGCGAGCAGGGCCTGGGCCTCGATCGGGTCGCCGAGGGTGGTGCCGGTGCCGTGCGCCTCGACGGCGTCGACCTCGTCGGCCGACAGTCGGGCGGCCGCCAGGGCCTGGCGGATGACGCGCTGCTGGGAAGGACCGTTGGGGGCGGTCAGGCCGTTGCTGGCACCGTCCTGGTTGACGGCGCTGCCGCGCACCACGGCCAGGACCCGGTGTCCGTTGCGCTCGGCGTCGGAGAGGCGCTCCAGCAGCACCAGGCCGACGCCCTCGCCCCAGCCCGTCCCGTCGGCCGCGGCGGCGAACGCCTTGCAGCGGCCGTCGGCGGCCAGGCCGCGCTGGCGGCTGAACTCGATGAAGGAACCCGGCTGGGACATCACGGTGGCACCGCCGGCCAGCGCCATCGTGCACTCGCCGTTGCGCAGCGCCTGGGCGGCCAGGTGCAGGGCGACCAGGGAGGCCGAGCAGGCCGTGTCGACGGTGACGGCCGGGCCCTCAAGGCCGAAGGTGTAGGCGATCCGCCCGCAGACCACGGCGGCGGCGCTGCCGGTCAGCAGGTAGCCCTCGACGCCCTGCGGGCCCTCGTGCAGGCGCGGCACGTAGTCCTGGCCGTTGGTGCCGACGAACACGCCCGCCTGGCTGCCCCTGAGTGCGGCCGGGTCGATGCCGGCGCGCTCGAACAACTCCCAGGAGGTCTCCAGCAGCAGGCGCTGCTGCGGGTCCATCGCCAGCGCCTCACGCGGGGAGATCCCGAAGAAGCCGGCATCGAACTCGCCCGCCTCGTGCAGGAATCCGCCCTCACGGGCGTAGCAGGTGCCCTTGTGGTCCGGGTCCGGGTGGTAGAGCGCGTCGAGGTCCCAGCCGCGGTTGGCCGGGAAGCCCGTCATCGCGTCCCGTCCGCCGGCGAGCAGCTCCCACAGCTCCTCGGGGCTGCTGACCCCGCCGGGGAAGCGGCAGCTCATCGCGACGATCGCGATCGGCTCCTCGTCGGCGGCCCGGGTGGTCGCACCCGCCCGTACGGCCACCGGGGCCGCGCCGGCCTCCCGGTCGCCGACCAGCAGGCCGAGCAGCAGGGAGGTCAGCGCGGACGGCGTCGGGTGGTCGAACACCAGGGTGGCGGGCAGCGTGAGGCCGGTGACGGCGGCGAGCCGGTTGCGCAGCTCGACGGCGGTCAGCGAGTCGAAGCCCAGCTCGCGGAAGGCGCGCACCGGGTCGACGGCCTCCGGCGAGGCGTGGCCGAGCACCCCGGCGACCTGGCCGCGCACCAGCGTCAGCAGGTGGCGCTCCCGGTCGGCGGCCGGCAGGGCGGCCAACCGCTCGGCCAGGCCCGTCCGTTCTCCGCCGTCCGCCGGCCGGTCGGCGGGGGCCACCGCCCGCTGGGCCTCGGGCAGTTCGGCCAGCAGCGGACTCGGGCGGGTGGCGCAGAAGTTGCGGGCGAAGCGCTCCCACTCCACGTCGGCGATCACGGTGAGCGCGTCCGGCCGTCCCACCGCGGCGGCCATCGCGGCGACGGCGGCCTCCGGCGCCATCGCGACCAGCCCGTCCCGGCGCAGCCGGGCGTCCCGGGCGGCCGAGTCGGCCAGCCCGCCGCCGGCCCAGTGGCCCCAGGCGACGGCGGTGGCCGGCAGGCCGGCGGCCCGGCGCTGCTCGGCGAGCGCGTCCAGGTAGGCGTTGGCGGCGGCGTAGTTGGCCTGACCGGGGTTGCCGACGGTGCCGGCGAAGGAGGAGAAGAGGACGAAGGCGTCCAGGTCGAGGTGGGCGGTCAGCTCGTGCAGCCGGCGCGCGGCGGTGAGCTTGGGCCGCAGCACGGCCGCGAACCGCTCGGGCGTCAGCGCGTCCGCCACCCCGTCCTCCAGCACGCCGGCGGTGTGCACGACGGCGGTGAGCGGCTGGTCGGCGGGGACGGTGTCCAGCAGGGCGGCGAGCGCCTCGGCGTCGGCCACGTCGCAGGCCGCGAGGTCGACCGCCACGCCCGACTCGGCCAGTTCGGCGGCCAGTTCGGCCGCACCGGGCGCCTCCAGGCCCCGACGGCCGGCCAGCACCAGACGCTCGGCGCCGTTCGCGGCCAGCCAGCGGGCGACGTGCCCGCCGAGGGCCCCGGTACCGCCGGTGACCAGAACCGTTCCGCGCGGCTGCCAGGGCTCGGCGGAGGCCGCGTCGGAGCGCGGACGCACCAGCCGGCGGGCGAACACGCCCTCCGGACGCAGCGCCACCTGGTCCTCCCCGGGCGCACCGGCCAGCACGCCGGCCAGTCGGGCCAGCGCCCGCCCGTCCGGCGCGGCGGGCAGGTCCACCAAGCCGCCCCAGCGGTCCGGGTGCTCCAGGGCGACCACCCGTCCCAGACCCCAGAGCAGCGCCTGCTCGGGAGCCTCGACGGCATCCGCCCGGCCGACGGTGACGGCGCCCCGGGTGGCCAGCCACAGCGGGGCGGCCAGCTCGGCGTCGCCCAGCGCCTGGACCAGGACGGTGGCCGCGACCACGGCCGCCGGAACGTCCTCCGCGTCCGCTGCCGCAGCGGAGGCGAAGGGCAGCGCCAACACGCCCGCCACATCAGCGTGTTCGTGGGCGACGACCCGCAGCCGCGACGCCAGCGAACCCCGGTCCTCGGCCGCCCGCCACGGCAGGGCGACCACCTCGGCGCCGCACGCGGTGAGCGCCTCCTCGACAGCCCGGACCAGAACCTCGTCGGCCGTCTCCGGGACGGCGACCAGCCAGGTGCCCGCGAGCGTCGCGGCGGCGGGACCGGCCGGGGAGTGGCCGACCGGGCGCCAGGTGATCCGGTAGCGCCAGGCATCCAGCGCCGAACGCTCGCGCTGACGGCGCCGCCACGAGGCCAGTGCGGGCAGCACGGTGCTCAGCGGGGCGTGCGCGTCCAGGGCAAGGGTGGCGGTCAGCTCGTCGAGGCTCTCGCGCTCGACGGTCTCCCAGAAGCCGGCCTCGACGGCGTCGACCACGGCGGCCGGCGCGTCGGCGGCAGCCTCGGGCTCCAGCCAGTAGCGGTCGCGCTGGAAGGCGTAGGTCGGCAGGTCGACGCGGCTTGCGGTGTCCTCGAACTGGGCGGCCCAGTCGACGGTGGCGCCGTTGGACCAGGCCTCGGCGAGGGCGGTCAGGAAGCGCTCCCGGCCGCCCTGGTCACGGCGCAGGGTGCCCTGGACGCTCGCCTCGGCGTTGGCGGCGTCGATGGCCTCCTGGATACCGACGGTCAGCACCGGGTGGGCACTGACCTCGATGAACTGCGAGTGGCCCGAGGCCAGCAGGGCGTCGATGGTCGACGCGAACTCCACCGTCTGACGCAGGTTTCGGTACCAGTAGCCGGCGTCCAGCGCGGCCGAGTCGATGACCTCGCCGGTGACCGTCGAATGGAACGGGATCTCCGGAACCCGGGGCGTGACCGGGGCCAGCAGCTCGGCCAGGCGGGTCTCGATGCGCTCGACGTGCGCCGAGTGCGAGGCGTAGTCCACCGCGATCCGACGCGCCCGGACCTCCTGCGCGGCGCAGTGCTCCATCAGCTCGTCCAGGGCACCGGCATCGCCGGAAACGACCACCGAGCTGGGGCCGTTGACGGCCGCGACGGACAAGCCCTCACGGCCCGAAAGGAGTTCACGCACCTGCTCGGCGGGCAGCGGGACGGACACCATGCCGCCCAGCCCGGAGAGCTCGGTGATCGCCTGGCTTCGCAGCGCCACCACCAGCGCCGCGTCCTCCAGCGACAGAGCGCCCGACACCGCAGCGGCGGCGATCTCGCCCTGCGAGTGCCCCACCACCGCCGACGGCTCCACACCGCACGAACGCCACAGGGCAGCCAGCGAGACCATCACGGCGAACAGCACCGGCTGGACCACGTCCACCCGCTCCATCCACCCGCCGTCCCCACCCGAGACGACCTCCAGCAGATCCCAATCCACATACAGGGACAGCGCCTTGGCGCACTCCTCCATCCGGGAACGGAACACCGGCTCATCCGCCAGCAGCCCCTGCGCCATGCCCAGCCACTGCGAACCCTGACCCGGGAACACGAACACCGGACGCCCCGCACGCACCCGCCCGGACACCACGCCCGCGCCCGGCAGGCCGTCCGCCAGCGCGCCCAGGCCCACCAGCAGCGCCTCCCGGCCCTCGCCGACCACCACGGCCCGGTGCTCGAACACCGCCCGCGAGGACACCAGCGAGAAACCGACATCCGCCGGCCGCTCCTCCGCGACCGCCGCCAGCAGCCGCCGCGCCTGCTCCCGCAGCGCCGCCTCACTCCGGGCCGACAGCACCCACGGCACCACACCACCGGCCGTCGGCGCCGCGGAAGCCTCGGACTCCGGCGCCTGCTCCAGCACCACATGGGCGTTGGTCCCGCTGACCCCGAAGGAGGACACGGCGGCCCGGCGCGGGCGCTCGCCCGCCGGCCAGCCCCGCGCCTCGGTCAGCAGCTCGACCGCCCCCGCCGACCAGTCCACGAACGGCGAGGGCTCGTCCACGTGCAGGGTCTTGGGCAGCACGCCCGCCCGCATCGCCATGACCATCTTGATCACGCCACCGACACCGGCCGCCGCCTGGGTGTGACCGATGTTCGACTTCAGCGACCCGAGCCACAGCGGGTCCCCGCCGCGCTCCTGCCCGTACGTCGCCAGCAGCGCCTGCGCCTCGATCGGGTCACCCAACCGGGTACCCGTCCCGTGCGCCTCCACGACGTCGACCTCACCGGCCGACAGTCGGGCGTTCTCCAGGGCCTGGCGGATGACGCGCTGCTGCGCGGGGCCGTTGGGGGCGGTCAGGCCGTTGCTGGCACCGTCCTGGTTGATCGCGCTGCCGCGCACCACCGCGAGCACCGGGTGCCCGAGGCGCCGGGCGTCCGACAGCTTCTCCACCAGCAGCACGCCCGCGCCCTCGGCCCACCCGGTGCCGTCGGCGGCGGCCGCGAAGGACTTGCAGCGGCCGTCCGCTGAGAGCCCGCGCTGGCGGCTGAACTCGATGAACGTCGCCGGGGTCGACATGACGGCCACACCGCCGGCGAGGGCCAGCGAGCACTCGCCCTGCCGCAGCGACTGCACCGCGAGGTGCAGGGCGACCAGGGAGGACGAGCAGGCGGTGTCGACGGAGACGGCCGGGCCCTCCAGCCCGAGGGAGAAGGCGACGCGGCCGGACGCCACGCTGCCGGCGCTGCCGTTGCCCAGGTAGCCCTCGACGTCGGCGGGCACCTGTGACAGGCGCGAGCCGTAGTCGTGGTACATGACGCCGGTGAACACGCCCACCTTGGTACCGCGCACCGTCGCCGGGTCGATGCCCGCCCGCTCGAAGGCCTCCCAGGAGGTCTCCAGCAGCAGCCGCTGCTGCGGGTCCGTCGCCGACGCCTCCCGCGGGGAGATACCGAAGAAGCCCGCGTCGAACTCGGTGGCGTCGCGCAGGAATCCGGCTTCCCGCGCGTAGAAGGTGCCGGGGTGGTCCGGGTCCGGGTGGTAGAGCGCGTCGAGGTCCCAGCCGCGGTCGGTGGGGAAGGCGCCGACGGCGTCCGCGCCGTCGACCACCAGGCGCCACAGGTCCTCGGGCGAGGCGACCCCACCCGGGTAGCGGCAGGCCATGCCGACGATCGCCACGGGCTCGTTGTCCCGCTCCTCCACCTCGCGCAGCCGCTGCTTGGCCTTCATCAGGTCGTTCGTGGCGCGCTTGAGATAGTCGCGAAGCCGATCCTCAGTGGACATGGCCCATCACCTCCGCCGTATCAGGCCGGGAACTGGTCGTGATCACTTCAGGAAAGCCCGAGCTCGTTGTCGAGGAGGGCGAACATCTCGTCGTCGCTGGCCGCCCCGAGGTCGACCTCGTCGGAACCGCCGCGCTCGTCTCGCCCGCCGCCGGTCCACTCGGCCAGCAGCGACTCCAACCGCGCGGTCACCCGGTCCCGTTCGAGCTCGTCCGGTTCGGCCGTGGACATCGCGAACCGCAGCCGGTCGAGCTCTGCGAGCAGTGAGCGGTCCTCCTCCGGCTCGTCCCGGGGGGCGAGTTCGCGCCGGACGAAGCCGGCCAGGGCCGTGGGTGTCGGGTAGTCGAAGATCAGGGTGGCCGGCATCCGCAGCCCGGTCGCGGCGTTGAGCCGGTTGCGCAGCTCGACCGCGGTCAGCGAGTCGAAGCCGAGCTCCTTGAACGCGTTGCCCCCGTCGACGGCCTCGCGGGAGGCGTGGCCGAGGACGGCGGCGGTCTGCGCCCGGACCAGGTCCAGCACCAGCCCGGCCCGCTCATCGGCCGGGGCCGCCGCCAGGCGGTCGGCGAAGGACCGGACGTCGGACGCGCCGTCGGCGGCGGCCGCGGCACGGCGCTCCGGCACCCGGACCAGGCCGCGGAACATCGTCGGCACCTCACCGAGCGCGCGGGCCCTGCCGCGGATCGGGGCGAGTTCCAGCCGGGCCGGGACGTACGCCGCCGCCCCGCTGGCGAGCGCGGCGTCGAACAGGGCGAGCCCGGCCTCCGAGGGCAGGGCCCCCAGGCCGAACCGCTCCATCCGGGCCACGTCGACGCCTTCGAGGTGGCCGGTCATGCCGCTGCGGAGCGCCCAGAATCCCCAGGCCAGCGAGGTGGCGGCCAGACCGTCCGCCTGCCGCCGGTGGGCCAGGGCGTCCAGCAGGGCGTTGGCCGCGGCGTAGCTGCCCTGGCCGCCGTTGCCGAGGGTGGCGGCGACGGAGGAGAAGAGGACGAAGGCGTCCAGGTCGAGGTGGGCGGTCAGCTCGTGCAGGGCCAGCGCCGCGTCGACCTTGGGCCGCAGGACGGCCGCGACCCGCTGCGGCGTGAGCGCGGGGATCACGCCGTCGTCGAGCACACCGGCGGTGTGGACGACGGCGGTGAGCGGGTGGTCGGCAGGGACGGTGTCCAGCAGGGCGGCGAGCGCGGCGCGGTCGGCCGCGTCGCAGGCCACCAGCTCCACCTCGGCGCCCAGCTCCCGGAGCCCGGCCTCCAGCTCGGCCGCGCCCGCCGCCGCCCGGCCGCTGCGGCTGAGCAGCAGCAGGTGGCGGGCGCCGTGCGCGGTGACCAGGTGGCGGGCGAGCAGCCCGCCGAGGGCGCCGGTCGCGCCGGTGATCAGGACGGTGCCGTTCGGGTCGAGGCGCGGGACTGCTGCGGCGTACGCCTCGGCCTCGCCGGCGGGCAGCGCGCGGGCGAGCCGGGGCACGCGGATCTCCCCGGACCGCAGGGCGAGTTGGGCCTCACCGGTGGCCACCGCGGCGGCCAGCAGCAGCCGCGAGCGGTCGGCGTCGTCGAGGTCCACCAGGACGAAGCGGCCGGGGCTCTCCGACTGCGCGGTGCGCAGCAGGCCCCAGACCGGCGCGTGCGAGAGGTCCGACACCGTCTCGCCGGCACCCGCCGCGATCGCGCCGCGGGTCACCACGACGATGGTGGTCCGCTCGAACTCCCCGTTCGCCAGTACGTGTTGGAGGACGTCCAGTGCCCGCAGCGTGGCACGGTGGGTCTCGTCGGCCAGGTCGTCCCCGCCCTCGCTGCCGGCCGTCATCGGCACGTACAGCGTGGCGGGCACGGCGCGGCCGGCCCCCGCCTCGGCGGTGAGCGCCGAAAGCTCCGGGTAGTGCGCCACGGACAGGCCCGCGGCTTCCAGCGCGCTGCGGACGCCGAGCCCGTCGGCGCCGAGCACGGCACAGCCGGCGGAGGCGGGCTCGGCCGGGGAGCCGGACGGGAGGGCCGACCACTCCACCCGATACAGGCTTCCGGCCTCGCTCTCCCCTGTCACAGGGCGCATCTGACGGAGCATCAGCGACCGGGCGTCGAGCACCGGGGCCCCGGCCGCGTCGGCGACGGCCAGCGACAGTTCCTCGGGCCCGGTCAGGGTCAGCCGCACCCGCAGCACGGACGCGCCGACCGAGTGCAGCCGGACACCGCGCCAGGAGAACGGCAGCCGGCCCGGGCCGTCGTCCTGGATCAGCACCGCGAACCCGGCGGCGTGCAGGGCCGCGTCGAGCAGCGCGGGGTGCAGCCCGAACCTGCCCGCCTCGGACTGCTGTTCCGATGCGAGGGCGACCTCGGCGAAGATCTCGTCCCCGCGCTGCCAGGCGGCCCGCAGGCCCCGGAACGCCGGACCGTAGGTGAACCCGGCGGCGTCCAGCCGCTCGTAGAGGGCGTCCACGTCGATCGCGACGCCGTCGCGGGGCGGCCACTCGGCCTCCGCGAATCCGGCCGCGGCGTCGCGGGCCCGACCGAGGGTGCCGGTGGCGTGGCGGGTCCACGGCTCGTCAGGCGCCGCGTCCTCGGCGCGGGAGTAGACCTCCACCTCGCGGCGGCCGTCGGCGTCGGGCGAACCGACCACCACCTGCACCGCCACGCCACCCTGGACGGGCAGCACCAGCGGCGCCTCCAGGGTCAGCTCCTCCAGCACGTCACAGCCCGCCTGGTCACCCGCGCGGACGGCCAGCTCGACGAACGCCGTACCCGGCAGGATCACCGTGCCGGCCACCGCGTGGTCCGCCAGCCACGGCTGGGTCTGCACCGACAGGCGGCCCGTGAAGACGTGCCCGTCGCGGTCGGCCAGCGCCACCACAGCACCCAGCAGCGGGTGGTCGGCCGCGCCCAGGCCCGCTTCGCTCACGGCTCCGGCGCCCGGCTTGGCGGGGGCGAGCCAGTAGCGGTCGCGCTGGAAGGCGTAGGTCGGCAGGTCGACGCGGCTTGCGGTGTCCTCGAACTGGGCGGCCCAGTCGACGGTGGCGCCGTTGGACCAGGCCTCGGCGAGGGCGGTCAGGAAACGCTCCCGGCCGCCCTGGTCACGGCGCAGGGTGCCCTGGACCGTGGCCTCGGCGAGGGCGGCGTCGATGGCCTCCTGGATACCGACGGTCAGCACCGGGTGGGCGCTCACCTCGATGAACTGCGAGTGGCCCGAGGCCAGCAGGGCGTCGACGGTCGACGCGAACTCCACCGTCTGGCGGAGGTTGCGGTACCAGTACCCGGCGTCCAGCGCCGCCGAGTCGATCAGTTCACCGGTGACGGTGGAGTGGAACGGCACCTCCGGAACCCGGGGCGTGACCGGGGCCAGCAGCTCCGCGAGACGGGCCTCGATGCGCTCGACATGCGCCGAGTGCGACGCGTAGTCCACCGCGATCCGACGCGCCCGGATCTCCTGCCCGGCGCAGTGCTCCATCAGCTCGTCCAGGGCACCGGCATCGCCCGAAACCACCACCGAGCCGGGGCCGTTGACCGCCGCGATCGAGATTCCATCCCGGCCGGACAGCAGCTCGCGGACACTCTCCACGGGCAGCGGAACGGACACCATGCCGCCCAGCCCGGAGAGCTCGATGATCGCCTGGCTGCGCAGCGCCACCACCAGCGCCGCGTCCTCCAGGGAGAGCGCGCCGGAGACGGCAGCGGCGGCGATCTCGCCCTGCGAGTGCCCCACCACCGCCGACGGCTCCACACCGTTCGCACGCCAGAGGGCAGCCAGCGAGACCATCACGGCGAACAGCACCGGCTGGACCACGTCCACCCGCTCCATCCACCCGCCGTCCCCACCCGAGACGACCTCCAGCAGATCCCAATCCACATACGGAACAAGCGCCTTGGCGCACTCCTCCATCCGGGAACGGAACACCGGCTCATCCGCCAGCAACCCCTGCGCCATGCCCAGCCACTGCGAACCCTGACCCGGGAACACGAACACCGGACGCCCCGAACGCACCCGCCCGGACACCGCACCGGCGGCGGCCTCGCCCCGGGCGACGGCGTCGAGCGCCGTCAGCAGCTCATCCCGCCCGTCGCCGATCACCACGGCCCGGTGCTCGAACGCGGTCCGGGTGGCGGCGAGGGAGTACCCGATGTCGGCCGGGTCGGCCTCCGTCGTGGACATCCACCCGCGGAGCCGCCGCGCCTGCTCCCGCAGCGCGGCCTCACTCCGGGCCGACAGCACCCACGGCACCACACCACCGGCCGTCGGCGCCGCGGAAGCCTCGGACTCCGGCGCCTGCTCCAGCACCACATGGGCGTTGGTCCCGCTGACCCCGAAGGAGGACACGGCGGCCCGACGGGGCCGTCCGCCCGCCGGCCAGCCCCGCGCCTCGGTCAGCAGCTCGACCGCCCCCGCCGACCAGTCCACGAACGGCGAGGGCTCGTCCACGTGCAGGGTCTTGGGCAGCACGCCCGCCCGCATCGCCATGACCATCTTGATCACGCCACCGACACCGGCCGCCGCCTGAGTGTGACCGATGTTCGACTTCAGCGACCCGAGCCACAGCGGGTCCCCGCCGCGCTCCTGCCCGTACGTCGCCAGCAGCGCCTGCGCCTCGATCGGGTCACCCAACCGGGTACCCGTCCCGTGCGCCTCCACGACGTCGACCTCACCGGCCGACAGTCGGGCGTCGGCCAGCGCCGCGCGGATCACCCGCTGCTGCGACGGCCCGTTGGGGGCGGTCAGGCCGTTGCTGGCACCGTCCTGGTTGATCGCACTGCCGCGCACCACCGCGAGCACCGGGTGCCCGAGGCGCTCGGCGTCCGACAGGCGCTCCAGGACGAGCATGCCCGCGCCCTCGCCCCAACCCGTGCCGTCCGCCGCGGCCGCGAACGGCTTGCAGCGGCCGTCCGCCGAGAGCCCGCGCTGGCGGCTGAACTCCACGAACATGCCCGGGGTGGACATCACCGCCACGCCGCCGGCCAGCGCCGTGCCGCACTCGCCGCGCTGCAGCGCCCGGACGGCCAGGTGGAGGGCGACGAGCGAGGAGGAGCACGCGGTGTCCACGGTGACCGCGGGGCCCTCAAGCCCGAGGGTGTAGGAGACGCGGCCCGACATCACGCTCGCCGTGGTGCCGGTCAGCAGGTATCCGTCGAGGCCGTCGGCGCCCTCGTGCAGCCGCGGCCCGTAGTCGTGCGACATCGCGCCGACGTAGACGCCGGTCCGGCTGCCCCGGAGCGTCGACGGGTCGATGCCCGCGCGCTCGCAGGCCTCCCAGGAGGTCTCCAGCAGCAGCCGCTGCTGGGGGTCCATCGCGAGGGCCTCACGCGGCGAGATCCCGAAGAACCCGGCGTCGAACTCGCCGACGCCGTCCAGGAATCCGCCCTGGCGGGTGTAGGAGGTGCCGGGGTTGGCCGGATCGGGGTCGTAGAGCGAGGCGAGGTCCCAGCCGCGGTCGGCCGGGAAGCCGCCGACGGCGTCCGCGCCGTCCGTCACCAGGCGCCACAGGTCCTCGGGCGAGGCGACCCCGCCCGGGTAGCGGCAGGCCATGCCGACGATCGCGATCGGCTCCGGTCCGCCGGCCGGGGTCTCGTCGGCCGCCGTCCCCTCCGTGGTGCCGAGGAGCCGGTCCACCAGCTCACGCGCCAGGACGGCGGGCCGCGGGTAGTCGAAGAGCAGGCTGGCGGGCAGGTCGAGCCCGGTGGCGGCGGCCAGTCGGGTGCGCAGCTCCACGGCGGTCAGCGAGTCGAAGCCGAGCTGCTTGAAGGACGCGGTGACGTCGACCGCCCCGGCGCCCGGGTAGTCGAGCACCACGGCCACCTGGTACTGCACCAACTCGGCCAGCAGCCGCTCGCGTTCGGACTCGGAGGTGCCCGCGACGCGGTCCCGCCAGATTCTCAGGCGGCCCTCCGTGCCCGCCGTCTCCTGCCGGGCCTCCGCCGGGCCGGTCTGGCCGGGCGCCCCCGGAACGGCCTGGCCGAGCGCGCCCGGAGCGGCCTGCGCCCCGGACAGCCAGTAGCTCTCCCGCTGGAAGGCGTACGTCGGCAGCGGCACCCGGCGGCCGCCGCCGAGGGCCGCCCAGTCCACCGGAGCCCCGTTGACGTACGCGGTCGCCGCGGCGCCCATCGCCGTGCGGAGCTCGTCCCGCCCCTCCCGCAGAGAGGGCGCGAACACGCCGCCCGCGCCGGTCAGGCAGTCGGGGCCGGCGGCGGACAGCACGCCGTCGGGTCCCAACTCCAGGTAGGCGGTGGCACCCTGGGCCTCCAGGGTGCGCATCGCGTCGAGGAAGCGCACGGACTGGCGGACGTTCCGCACCCAGTACTCGGGAGAGCACAGTTCCTCGGCCGTCACGACCGTTCCCGTCACGGTGGACACCACCGGGATCCGCGGCGCGGTGTACGTCAGCCCCTGGGCGACTCGGCGGTATTCCTCCAACATCCCTTCCACCAGCGGCGAGTGGGACGAGAACGGGATGTTGAGCCGCTTCCACTTCTCGAACTTCCCGGCGAGGGCCAGGGCTTCGGACTCGTCGCCGGAGATCACCACCGACGTCGGGCCGTTGATCACGGCGACGCTGACGTTGTCGGTCAGCAATGGCAGGACGTCCGCCTCGGCGGCCTTGACCGCCACCATCGCACCGCCCGCCGCCAGCTCCTGGGTCAGCCGTCCGCGCGCCGCCGCCAGGGTGGTGGCGGCGTCCAGCGACAGCACGCCCGCGACGTGCGCGGCCGCCAGCTCGCCGAGCGAGTGCCCGGCCAGGAAGTCCGGCCGCACGCCCCAGCTCTCGTACAGCCGGAACAGCGCCACCTGGAGCGCGAACAGCGCGGGCTGCCCGTACTCGGTCCGCCCCAGCAGCTCCGCGTCCGACCCGAACACCGCTTCGCGCAGCGGCAGTTCGACCCGCGCGCAGACCGCGTCGAAGGCGTCCGCGAACACCGGGAAGGCCTCGTACAGCTCCCGGCCCATGCCGAGCCGCTGGTCTCCCTGTCCGGTGAACAGGAACGCCAGCTTCCCGGCCTCGGCCGCACCCCGGACGACCCCGCCGGCCTCCTCGCCGGCGGCCACCGCCGCCAGCCCGGCCAGCAGCCCGGTCCGGTCGGCGCCCACCACGACGGCGCGGTGGCGCAGCGCCGCCCGCCCGACCGCGAGGGTGTGCGCGACGTCGGCCGGGTCGAGGTCCGGGTGCTCCGTCAGGTGGGTGTGCAGGCGCCGCGCCTGGGCCCGAAGGCCCGGTTCGCCGTGGCCGTGCACCGGCCAGGCGAACTGCCGCCCGGCCGGCGCGGGGTGCTCGCCGCCCGGGGTGGTCGGCCGGGGCGTCTCGGACAGCGCCAGGTGGCAGTTGGTGCCGCCCACGCCGAAGGAGCTCACGCCGGCCAGCAGCGGGCGGTCGGCCTCGGGCCACGGGCCTGTGTGCCGCCGCACGCTCAGGCCGAGGGCGGCCAGGTCGAGGGCCGGGTTGGGGGTTTCGTGGTTGAGGCCGGCGACCAGTTCCCGGTGGTGGATGCTGAGGACGGCCTTGAGCAGGCCGACGGCTCCGGCGGCGCCCTCCAGGTGTCCGACGTTGGTCTTGGCCGAGCCGACCTGCAGCGGCCGGTCGACGCGCCCGGCGGCCAGTGCCGCGCCGAGCGCGGCGGCCTCGACGGGGTCGCCGACGCTGGTGCCGGTGCCGTGGAGTTCGACGTACTGGACGCCGTCGGTGGGGATCCCCGCCCGCCGCCAGGCCAGTTCGACGACCTCGCGCTGCGAGGCCGGGTCGGGCGTGGTCAGCCCGGGCGTGGCGCCGTCGTTGTTGACGGCGCCGCCGCGGATGACGGCGTAGACGCGGTCGCCGTCGGCCAGCGCGCGGTCGAGCGGCTTGAGCACGACCAGGGCGCCGCCCTCGCCGCGGACGTAGCCGTTGGCGCGGGCGTCGAGGGTGAAGCAGCGGCCGTCCGGGGAGAGCCCGCCGAAGCCCTCGGCCACCAGGGCCGTCTCGGGCACCAGGTTGAGCTGTACGCCGCCGGCCAGCGCGAGCTCGCTCTCGCCCCGGCGCAGGCTCTCCGCGGCCAGGTGCACGGCCACCAGTGAGGAGGACTGGCCGGTGTCCACGCACAGGCTGGGGCCCCGCAGGCCGAGGGTGTAGGACAGCCGGTTGGCCATGATGGAGCGCTGCGAGCCGGTCAGGGTGTGCCGGCCGATGGCGTCCGGGCCGAGGCGGTCGGCGAGCAGCGCGTAGTCGGCGTTCATGGTGCCGAGGAAGACGCCGGTGGCCGTGCCGGACAGCCGGTCGGGGGCGGTGCCGGCGTCCTCCAGGGCCTCCCAGCCGAGTTCCAGGGCGAGCCGCTGCTGCGGGTCCATGGCGGCGGCCTCGCGCGGCGAGACGCCGAACAGGCCGGCGTCGAAGAGGTCGACCCGGTCCAGGAACGCTCCGTGCCGGGCGGCGTGCTCGCCGAGGTCGCGGCCCCAGCGCTCGACCGTCGCCTCGGCGACGGCGCTGCGGCCCTCCCTCAGCATCGCCCAGAACGCGTCGGGTCCGTCCGCCCCGGGGAGCCGGCAGGCCACCCCGACGACGGCGACGGCATCCTCCACCGGCGCACCCGTTTCACCGGTCGCCGGACCGCCGGCCGGGCGAGCCCCGCGGCCGGGTACCACGCGACTCACACCTGCTGCGGTTGTCATCGCGCCGGACCTCCTGGTTCGGTGAAGGATTGCGGCGCCCGCGGGCCACCGGTTCGACCGCCGGCCGGCCCCGAGCCCCGGCACACGCGATCACCGGCACGCTACGGCCGCCCCGAATCCGCACCAACCCCTAGCAGTCCCCCTACGTCCCCCACCCCGACCGCGACCCCGACCGGCCGCGTCCCCAGCCGCGGCCCCGACCCCGGGGTCCCTCGCCCGGCGCGGCGCGGGCCGCTCCGCGACCCCGGCGGTGACCGGTGCGGCCCGCCATCGACCCCTGTTCGCCCCCTGCTCGCCCCGCCCGCCCCTCGGACCGGCCTGCGGCGCCGCGCCGTCCCCGGTAAGGTCCGGCGGGGCCCCGGTAAAGTCCGGGCATCGCCTCCTGACGCTCCACGGCTTCGGGTCAATCGCTGGTCAAGCCCGTCGCCGGCCCTGCCGACGCGTGCCACCGGGCAATCCTTCTCGATCCGACCGTCCATCAACTAATGTCAGTTGAACGCTTTTTGTGGAAATCCAGGAGCCGCCTCGACGTCATCCGCACCGTCCTCAACCGGGATTGAACACCCGTCGAATCAGCCGCACGAACCGACCGTAGCCGCCCATTTCCCCCACCGAATGGCCAAAAGCCGTCGGACGGTCGACAGTTCACCATCGGCATGTGACCGTCGCCGCAGTCGGCGAACGTTGAAAGATGGGGAGCAACCCGTCTACCGTGATCCACGTGGTCGAAGACGTGCCGTACCCGCAGCAGCCAGCCCAATCCCCGACGGCAGCGGAGAGGGGCGAGCGGCTCCGCCGAATCTCCCCCACCCGTACGCTGGAATTCGGTGATCACCGGCTGACCTACCTTCCGGACGGATTCGTCCAGTTGATTCCGCGCGCCTGGTTCCCCGAGACCGGCGGCGGCGACTGGCAGCGACACTCCGACCACCTCGACGAGGGCGGCTACCTGGTCGCATCCGTCGGCAGCCTGCTGGTCGAGCACCGGGGCCGGGCGCTGCTGATCGACACCGGCTACGGGCCGCGCCGCACGTCACCGGCCGACAGCTACCCCTTCCTCGGCGCGGAGGAGGGCGGGCGGCTGCCGGCGGGCCTGGCCGCGCACGGTCTGGCGCCCGAGGCCGTCGACACCGTGGCCTTCACCCATCTCCACGAGGACCACGTGGGCTGGGCCTTCGCCCCGAACGCCAACGGTTCGGGGCTGCTCTTCGGCTCCGCCCGGTTCGTCACCTCGTTGACGGAGTGGCGCGGCTGGCACGGCGCGCCGTCGGCCGCCGCCGCGCGGCACCTCCAGGAGAACGCGGTCGGCGCGACGGACGGCCAGGAGATCTTCCCGGGCGTCACGGCCTGGAACACCCCCGGCCACACGCTCGGCCACACCTCGTACATCATCTCGTCCGGCGGGCGGCGGCTCGTCGTCATCGGTGACGCCCTGCACAGTGCCGTGCAGGTGGAGCGGCCGGAGTGGCGGGTGCTGGTGGACTCCGCACGGGACGTCTCGGTGGACTCCCGGCTGCGGATCCTCCGGGAGCTGTCCACCCCGGACACGCTGGGCTTCGGCGGTCACTTCGCCGACGTCCTGTTCGGCCGGGTGGTCACGGACGGTTCGCGCCGGCACTGGGAGGCACTCGACCTCGAGGGGTGACGGCTACGGAATGCCACCATGACACCACTCTCTGGAAGCGCCCGTTCTCAGATGTGGTTCGTCTACGATCCAGCCGGACGCCCCCGGTTCGCCGTTGCCCTTATCCGTAACATCCAGTTGACAGACAGCGACGTCATTGTGCATATGATCGACGCTGCATGGACGGTCGTGACCGGGCCACTGGGAACGTCGGCCATGGATGAATGGGGGGAAACAGAGTGGTTGCCAAAGTATTGACACCCGATCCCTGCGGGCTGGAGAAGGTCGTCGATTCGGCCATCGCGGCCTACGCGGAGGCGCTGCGCTCCGCGGGCAGTCTCCTGGTCCTCGAGGAGACGGTGTGGCCGGAGTGCGAGCAGCAGGCCCGCGAGATCATGGCCGACTGCATCAGAGCCATCCACGGCCCCCGTGCCGAACTCCCCGAGCAATTCGACGCGGAGTTCTCCTCGTTGGAGCTCGGCGCCCGTCGGGCGCTCCAGCACATCCCCGCCATGGAGTCACTCCGGGCCGCCCAGATCCTCACCGACATCGTCCTCGACGCGCTACCGGACATGATGGCCTGCCTGCCGGACGACGTGGCACTCGTCCGGATGCGGCGTGCGGTGAGAGCCCTGCACCAGAGCGTCCACAGCCGGGTGCAGGCGGCGCTGATCGGCTACGACGCCTTCCTTATGCGCGGGGTCAACCGGATCAACTCCGCCGAACGGGCCCGGCTCGCCCGGGAGATCCACGACCGGATCGGCAGCAGCCTCGGCCTGGCCATGCGCCTGCTCGAACTCCATGAGGCCGAGGCCGAGGCCGGCGGTCCCGGACCGGGTTCCGCCCGGATCGAGGAGGCCAAGACCGCGCTCCAGGACACCTTCGGGTTCGTCCGGGAGCTGGTGAACGGCCTGCGCGCACCGCGCAGCCGCACCAGCTTCCACAAGCGGCTGCTCGACTACGTCGAACTGTCCTGCCCGGCCGACACCGTGGTGGACATCCACGTCGAGGGCGGCACCACGGAGATGACCGCGCTCCAACACGACGAGGTCTTCCTGATCATCCGGGAGTGCCTGCGCAACGCCTACCAGCACTCGGGGGCCACCAGCATCCAGGTCGAGGTGAACCTCGGCGACGGCGTGCTCGAGACCCGGGTCACCGACAACGGCAAGGGCATCGACCTGTCCGCGTCCAAGTTCCAGAGCGGCAACGGCATGGTCTCCATGCGCGAGCGGACCACCGCCATGGGCGGCACCCTGTCGGTCGCCAACATCAACGGAAAGGGCACCCGGATCCAGTTCCGAATACCGTTGCCGGCGGTCGACTGCTCCGGTGAATACGTCTCATGAGCGATTCCCAGGTCCGCGTCCTCGCGGCCGACGACCACGTCCTGCTCCGCACCGCCCTGTGCAACCTGCTGACCAGGGAGCCCGACATCACCGTGGTCGGCGAGGCGGGCGACGGCCCGATGGCCGTCCACCAGGCGGTCCAACTGCAGCCGGACGTCATCCTGCTCGACCTGGAGATGCCCGGGCCGGGCCCGATCGAGACCGTACGGCAGCTCAAGACCGCCGTCCCGGACTCCCGCATCGTCGTCCTGACCATGCACGACGACGACGAGCTCGTCCACTCCCTGCTCTCCGAGGGAGCCTTCGGCTACCTCCACAAGTCGGCCACCCGGGAGGTGCTGCTCGCCGCGGTGCGCAGCGCCGTCGCCGGGGGCACCATCCTGTTCACCCCGCAGCGGCCCACCGCCCGACCACCGCGCCCGGCGGAGCGGCCCGAGCCGCAGAACGTCCTCACCTCGCGCGAGCTGGAGGTGCTCACCTGCGTGGCCGAGGCCATGAGCAACCGGCAGATCGGGCGCCGGCTCGGCATCACCGAGGGCACGGTCAAGCGGCACCTGCGGAACATCTTCACCAAGCTGGAAGCGACCACCCGGCTCGACGCCGTCAACAAGGCCCAGTCCGCGCGACTGATCGGTCGGTGAGCAGCGGATCGCGATCACTTCCCGACGAGCAGACCGAGGGCCAGGCCCGCGTTCGCCGCGTACTGGGTGACCATGAACGCCCGGTACGGGCCGCGGGCCCGCTCCTTGTCCGGCCACAGGCAGCGCACCGCGACCCAGCCGGCCCCGGAGGCCAGCGGCACCGCGCCCGCCAGCAGCAGTTCGGTGCGGAGTCCGAGCAGCAGCCCGGCCGCCCCCAGGGCGATGGCCGAGACCGCGGCGAACAGCCTGGCCGTCCGCTCGCCGTACACCACCGCGAGGGTGCGGCGGCCCGCCTCCCGGTCGCCGGCGATGTCGCCGAGGTCCTTGGTGACGGCGCCCACGAAGCCCATCCACAGGGCCAGCAGCCCGCAGAACAGCAGGGGCCCCTCCGAGATCCCGCCGCCGCCGGCGGAGACCGCGCCGGCCAGGTAGCTGGAGGCCCCCATCGCGATCACCGCGGCGGCACTGGTCGCGGTGCGCCGCTTGGCGGCCAGCGGCGGCACCGAGTAGGCGTAGCCCAGGAAGAGGGAGAGCACGATGAACCAGAACTCTCCCGGCACGAACACCGACAGCACCAGGGCGGCACCGGACAGGAACCGCACCCCGGCGGCCGCCGTCCGCAGGCGCAGGGCGCCGCGGGCGATCGGGCGCCGCGAGCCGTTCGCCCGGTCCTCGGCGATGTCCATCACGCCGTTCAGCAGGTAGGCCGCCATGACCGCGCAGGTCATGGCCAGCCCGCCGAGCAGCACCCCGCCGGCCGACCAGCCGTCGCCGCCGACCGCCCCGCAGACGGCGCCCACCAGGAACCGCATCAGGAAGACGATCTGCACCACCGGTCGGGACTCGACCAGGCAGTGCCGGGCCGCCGACAGGGGGGACCGGGTGGGGGGAGCCGCCGTGAGCGGTCCCGCGGTCATGACACCGACCCCGGCGTCGTGGGGGTGAGGGCTCGGGGCCGAGCCCTCACCCGCGCCGGTCACCGGCTCGTACGTCCTGGTCGCTTGTCTCATCAGGAAGCCTGCACCGTCCAGGTGTCGTTGCCGGTGAGGAGTGTGGCCAGGTCGCCGGGGCCGCCCCGGGCGGTGGCGGTGGCCAGCTGCTCGGCCATCAACTCGT
>NZ_JBSFKF010000053.1:0-39635 GCF_053598415.1 Kitasatospora sp. NPDC001132
GCAGGGGGGACCCTGTGGGAGAGTAGGACGCCGCCGAACAATTCTTCTGAAAAGCCCCTGATCCATTCGGATCAGGGGCTTTTCGCATTTCCCGGTCAAGCCGGCGGCAGACTGTCGAAAAGATCTTGGCCGACCATGTCGAGAACCCGTGCCTGGCACCGTCCCCGGGGTACGAGCGGCCCACAATGGGGCGCACGGCTCCGAAGACCGAGGAGAAGACGATGGCCAGGTACCTGCTGCTGAAGCACTACCGGGGCGCCCCGGACGCGGTGAACTGCGTGCCGATGGACCAGTGGGCGCCGGAGGAGGTCACGGCGCACATCACGTACATGCAGGACTTCGCTGACCGGCTGGAGAAGACCGGCGAGTTCGTCGACGGTCAGGCGCTCGCGCCGGAGGGGACGTGGGTCCGGTACGACGGTGAGGGGCGGCCGCCGGTCACCGACGGTCCGTTCGCCGAGACCAAGGACCTCATCGCCGGCTGGATGGTGATCGACGTGGACAGCTACGAGCGCGCCGTCGAGCTGGCCGGGGAACTGTCGGCCGCCCCCGGGGCCGGCGGCAAGCCGATCCACGAGTGGCTGGAACTGCGGCCGTTCCTGGCCATGCCGCCGACCATCACGGAGTGACCGCTCCGATGGACGAGGCCCTGCTGAGAAGCCTCACCCCGAGCGTCATCGGTGTCCTCGTCCGCCGCGGAGCAGACTTCGCGGCGGCCGAGGACGCCGTGCAGGAGGCGCTGGTCGAGGCGGTGCGGCTCTGGCCCGCCGAGCAGCCGCGCGATTCCAAGGGCTGGCTGGTCACCGTGGCCTGGCGCAAGTTCCTGGACGCGACCCGGTCGGACGCCGCCCGCCGGCGCCGGGAGGACCTGGTGGACCGGGAGCCGGAGCCCGGGCCCACGGCCGCCGTGGACGACACGCTGCAGCTCTACTTCCTGTGCGCCCACCCGTCGTTGACTCCCTCCTCGGCGGTGGCGCTGACCCTGCGGGCGGTGGGAGGGCTGACCACCCGCCAGATCGCCCGGGCCTACCTGGTGCCCGAGGCGACCATGGCGCAGCGGATCAGCCGCGCGAAGCGCACCGTCTCCGGGGTCCGGTTCGATCAGCCGGGGGACGTCGCCACCGTGCTCCGGGTCCTCTACCTGGTCTTCAACGAGGGCTACTCCGGGGACGTCGACCTCGCGGCCGAGGTCATCCGGCTCACCCGGCAGCTCGCGGCGGTGATCGACCACCCCGAGGTGGCCGGATTGCTGGCCCTGATGCTGCTGCACCACGCCCGACGGGCCGGCCGGACGGCGCCCGACGGTGCGCTGGTGCCGCTGGCTGCGCAGGACCGCGGCCGGTGGGACACCGGGCTGATCGCCGAGGGCGTCGGGATCCTCCAGGCGGCGCTGGCCCGGGACCGGCTGGGCGAGTTCCAGGCCCAGGCGGCCATCGCGGCGCTGCACGCCGACGCGCCGACCGCCGAGGAGACGGACTGGGTGCAGATCGTCGAGTGGTACGACGAGCTCGTCCGGCTGACCGGGAGTCCGGTGGTGCGGCTCAACCGTGTGGTGGCGGTCGGTGAGGCGGACGGGCCGCGCGCCGGGCTGAGGGAACTCGCGGAGCTGGACGCGGCGTTGCCGAGGTACGCGGCGGTGGCGGCGTACCTCCACGAGCGCGACGGGGACCTGGCGGCGGCGGCCCGGTTGTACGCGGAGGCGGCGCACAAGGCCCTCACGCTCGCCGAGCGTGACCATCTGACCCGTCAGGCCGCCCGGCTCAACACGGGCCTGAAGGAACGTCGGACGGGCTGATGGGTTTTGCCGGGGCCACCAGAGCCGCCCGGCGGCCCTCAGAGCCGCCCGGCGGCCTTCAGTGCGAGGTAGGTGTCGGCCAGGGCCGGGGCGATCCGGGCCGGCGGGGCGTCCAGCACGGTGACGCCGTGGCGGGTGAGGCGCTCGGCGGTGGCCCGGCGGTCGGCGCGGGTCTGCTCGGCGGCCGCCGCGCCGTACACCGCCTCCAGGGTGCCCCGCCCGGCGGCGAGGACGTCGAGCCGGGGGTCGGCGACGGAGGCGAGGACGACCTCGTGGCGCTTGGTGAGCATCGGCAGCAGCGGGCGCAGGCCGTCCTCGACGGGGGCCGCGTCGAGGCCGGTGAGCAGTACGACGAGTGAGCGGTGTGGCGCCATCTTGAGTGCGGTGGCGACCAGGGAGCGCATGTCGGTCTCGTGGAGTGCGGGTTCCAGGCCGGCCATCGCGTTGGTGAAGGCGGGCAGCACCTCGTGGGCCGAGCTGCCGGCCACCGCAACGCGCTTGCGGGAGTCGTGGGCGAGCAGGTCGACCCGGTCGCCGGCCCGGGTGGCGAGGGCGGTGAGCAGCAGGGCGGCGTCGAGGGCGGCGTCCAGGCGGGGTGCGTCGCCGACCCGGCCGGCGGAGGTGCGGCCGGTGTCGAGGACGACGAGGATGTGCCGGTCGCGTTCGGGGCGCCAGGTGCGGACGGCGAGGCCCCCCGCGCCGGCGGCCGTGTTCGCTGCGCGGCGGGCGCTGGCCCGCCAGTCGATGGAGCGGATGTCGTCGCCTGGCAGGTACTCGCGCAGGGAGTCGAACTCGGTGCCCTGGCCGCGGGTCAGCACCGAGGTGCGGCCGTCGAGTTCGCGCAGCCGGGCGAGCCGGGAGGGCAGGTGCTTGCGGCTGGTGAACGGGGGCAGGGCGCGGACCGTCCAGGGGACGAGGTGCGAGCCCTGGCGGCCGGCCAGGCCGAGCGGGCCGAGCGAGCGGACCGTCACCCGGTGGGCGTGGTGGTCGCCGCGGCGGGTGGGGGCGAGCACGGTGGTGATCCGGCGCCGTTCGCCGCCGGGGAGGGCCAGGGTGTGCCGGGAGGCGGTCTCGGCGGTGCCGCGGCGCCAGGCGGACGGGGCCCAGGCGTCGCGCACCAGGCCCCGGAGCGGGCGCCCGCAGGGGTTGGTGACGGTCAGTTCGACGGTGGCGGGTTCGCCGAGCCGGACGGTGGTGTCGCCGCCCCGACCGAACCGCAGGCCGCGGACGGGGGCGGCGAGCACCAGGTCGACCGCGACGGCGATCAGCACCGCCCCGGTGACCAGGCCGATCCCGGTCCAGGACGGCAGCAGCAGGCCCACGACGAGCGCGCCGAGTGCGGCGAGCAGGGCGGTTCGCCCGGTGAGGGCCATGCGGTGCGCTCCTTCGGAAGTCCGTGGGTCTGAGACCGGTGGGTCGAAAGTCCGTCGGCCGGGGGCCGGAACGGGGGCGGTGGTGCGGTGCGGCGGGGTGTGCCGGGGTCAGCGCGGCGCGGGCGTCTGGGCGAGGACGGCCTGGATGACGGAGTCGGTGGTGACGCCCTCCATCTCGGCCTCGGCGCGCAGCGCGACCCGGTGCCGCAGGGTCGGCAGGGCGAGCGCCTTGACGTCGTCCGGGGTGACGTAGTCGCGGCCGGCCAGCCAGGCCCAGGCGCGGGAGGCGGCGAGCAGGGCGGTGGCGCCGCGCGGGGAGACGCCGATGGACAGCGACGGGGACTGCCGGGTGGCCCGGCAGAGGTCGACGATGTAGGCGAGGACCTCGGGGGAGACGGTCAGCCGGGCGATCTGCTCGCGGGCCGCGGTGAGGTGCTCGGGCCCGGCGACCGGGCGGACGCCGGCCGCGCCGAGGTCGCGCGGGTCGAAGCCGGCGGCGTGCCGGGAGAGCACCTGGAACTCCTGGTCGCGGTCGGGCAGCGGCAGGATCAGCTTGAGCAGGAAGCGGTCCAGCTGGGCCTCGGGCAGCGGGTAGGTGCCCTCGTACTCGACCGGGTTCTGGGTCGCGGCGACCAGGAACGGGACGGGCAGCGCGCGCGGTACGCCGTCCACGGTGACCTGGTGCTCCTCCATGGCCTCCAGCAGGGCGGCCTGGGTCTTCGGCGGGGTGCGGTTGATCTCGTCCGCGAGCAGCAGGTTGGTGAAGACCGGGCCGGGCTGGAAGGAGAACTCGGCGGTGCGGGCGTCGTAGACGAGCGAGCCGGTGACGTCGCCGGGCATCAGGTCGGGGGTGAACTGGACGCGCTTGGTCTCCAGGCTGAGCGCGGTGGACAGGGTGCGCACCAGCAGCGTCTTGGCGACGCCGGGGACGCCCTCCAGCAGCACGTGGCCGCCGCAGAGCAGGGCGACGACCAGGCCGGTGACGGCGGCGTCCTGGCCGACCACGGCCTTGCCGATCTCGGCGCGCAGGGCGGTCAGCGCGGCGCGCGGGTCGGTGGCGGGGGTGGCGGGTGCCGTGCCGGGGACGGAGCGCAGCTGGGCGGTTGCCTGGTCGGTCACGGGTTCCGTACCTGCCTTTCGAGGGCGTCGAGGTCGTCGGCGAGCCGCAGCAGCGCGGCGTCGTCGGTCGGGGGCGGGCCGTACAGCAGGGCCCGGACGTCCCCGGCGGGCCGGTCGGGCAGCCGGTCGGCCACGGCGACGCAGAGCGCGTCGGGGTCGGGTGCGCCGGCCCGGAGCGGGACGCCCAGGGCGGGGGCGAGGCGGTGGGCGGTGGCGCGGCGCAGCGCCTCGGCGGCGCGGCCGCGGGCCTGGGCCCGGCGGTACAGGCGGGCGCGGCCCTCGGTGGTCTCGGCGGCGCGGACCACCACGGGCAGGTTCTCGCTGACCACCGGGCCGAGCCGACGGCCGCGCCAGAGGGCGGCGAGCACGGCGGCGACGGCGAGCTGGCGGGCGGCCCAGCCCCAGCCGCTCGGCAGGTAGTCCTCGAAGGTCCTGGTGCGGGCGCCGTCGGGGACGGGGGCGGAGTAGTCGGGCAGGTGCCAGGTGAGGCGGGGCTGCGAGCCGAGCAGGCCGAGTGCGAGGGAGGCGTCGCCGTCCTTGGCCAGTTCGCTGTTGTGCAGGAAGCTGCCGCTGCCGAGCACGATGACGTCGCGGTCGCCGTCGGCGGCCGGGAGGCTGACCAGCGGGTAGCCGTGGCCGCGCGGGTAGCAGCCCTCGCCGCGGCTGCCGCTGGTGTAGAGCATGCCGCCCTGCTGGGCGCTGCCGGCCCGGACGGCCTCGGTGAGCGAGCACTCGGCGGGGGTGGAGCGGACGGCGGCGTACGGCGGTCCGCCCGCGTCGTCGGACAGCCGGATGCCGGGGGCGAGCGTGGTGAGCGCGGCCGGGCCGGGGGCGACCAGCACCAGCCGCCGGTGCCGGGCGGCGGCGACGGCGCGCAGCTGGGCGGGGCTGAGCAGGTCGGGTTCGGGCAGGACGAGGGTGTCCTGGCCGGCCGGGGCGGTGGTCGGGTCGGTGGTGAACTCGGCCTTGAGGCCCTGGCGTTCGAGCAGGGCGAGGGCGGCGTGGGTGCCGTCGCGGTCGTACGAGCGCGGGTCCAGCGGCGGGTAGCGGCGGTCCTCGCCGAGGCTGGACACGGCGGCGGCGCCGATCAGCAGGGCGGCGAGGACGGCCAGGTACCAGCGGGAGCGGCGCCACAGGCCGCGCGCGGTGGGGGAGAGGCTGGTCGGGGCGTCGGCGGGTGTTCCGGGAACCGTGGCTTCGGGGGCGGGGACGGTGCCGGTCATGCCGCTCCTCCCGGGGTCGAGGCCGGGGCCGGGGTCGACGCGGGGGCGGGGGCTCCGGCGGCGTCGGGGGTGAGGACCGGGCGGGTGTTCTCCAGCGTCCGGTCGAGTTCGTGCAGCAGCCGGTACGCGTCCTGGTCGGCGGTGCGCTCGCCGTACGCGATGTCGTCGAAGGTCCGGGCGGCCGCGGCCAGCGCGGCGGCGTGCTCGGGCAGTGCCCGGCCGGCCTCGGCGGCGGCCTCGTCGGCGGTGCGGCCGGGGCGGGTGTCGAGCAGGGTGCGCTCCTCCAGGCCGCGCACCAGGGCGCGCATCTGCTCGCGGACGGCCTGGGTCCAGCGTCCGGCGGCGGCGTGTGCGGCGGCGTCGGCCCGGTACTGGTCGGCGCTGCGCGGGCCGTCGGCGCCGTACACGTCCTGGACGGTGCGGGCGGCGCGGCGGGGCGCGCCGAGGCGCCACCAGAGTGCGACGCCGATCAGCACCGCGACGATCAGGAAGAGGATCAGTCCGGTGGTGCCGGTGGCGCCGTCGCCGGAGATGCTGTCGAGCGCCCTGGCGATGTGGTCGTAGAACCAGTCCGTGATCCGTTTCAGGACGGACGGGTCGTGCTTGTGGTACTCCGCGTCGAGCAGCTCGTCGCGGGCGGCCTCGCGCGCCGGGTCCCGGGGCACGGTGACCGGTGCGCCGCCCGCGGCGAGGAGCCCTTCCCCCCAGTCAGGCATCCGGCTCAGCGCCTCGCCGGGCTCGGGTCGCCCGGTCCGCCCCGGCCGGTGCCGTCGTGCTCGGGCAGGCCGGCCGCGCGGGCGAGCTCGATGTCCAGGGCCTCTCGGCGGATCCGCTGGTCGATGTAGACCAGCACGCCGACGGCGGCGATGAACGGGGTGGTGAAGGTGCCGGCGATGATCCCGGCGACCGCGAGCAGCAGCACCATGGCGATGCTGCGGTCGGCGCTGTCGGGCAGGCCCTGGTCGTTGAGGCTCTCGAAGCCCAGCGCCAGGCCGAGGAACTGGAAGGGGACCACGACGACCATCGCGACGACGAGCGCCAGCACGTGGCCCAGCAGGTTGATGCCGAGGACCCGCCACCAGGCGCCGCGGACCAGGCGCCACGAGCGTGACAGCGCCGTCAGCACGCCCTGCTTCTCCAGCATCAGGGCGGGGGCGGCGAGGCTGAAGCGCATGTAGAGCCAGACGGCGACCGGCACCGTCAGCAGGCCGACCAGGGTGAGCAGGCCGACGATCGCGGGGGTGTCCTGGCCGGCGGCGAGGTAGCCGAGCAGCGGGGTGAAGCCGAGCAGCGTCACGCCGGGGCCGACCAGCGCGGTCAGCAGGGTCAGCCCGAGCAGCTGCAGCAGCCGGGGACGGGCGTCGCGCCAGGCCTCCCCGGCGGTCACCGACCGGCCGAGGACGGCGCGGCTGACCACGATGGTGAGCAGCGCGGTGGCGATCACGTTGAGCAGCAGTTCCAGCGGCAGGCCGGCCAGCAGTCGCAGGCTCTGGGTGGCCTCGCCGGTCTTGCCCTTGACCAGCAGGTTGACCAGGACGTTGCCGGCCTGGGCGACCACGGCGAAGCCGAGCGAGAGCGCGAGCGCGGTGCGCCAGTGCCGGCGCACGGTGGTGACGGCACCGTCCAGCAGCTCGCCGAAGCTCAGCGGGCGCAGCGGGATGACGCCGGGCTTGGGGCCGGCCGGGGCGCCCCAGCCGTACGGGCGGTGGCCGCCGGGAGGCTGCTGCCCCCACTGCTGCCCCCACTGCGGTCCGGGGGCGCCGGCCGGGCCGGTCCAGCCGGGGGTGGCCTGCGGTGGTGCCGACGGCCCGGGCACGGCGGCGGGCGCGTCGGCCGGGGGCCGGGCGTCGTCGCGGGGCGGCTCGGACGAGCTGGGCGAGGCCCAGCCCGGGGTGTCGGTCATCACTGCTCCTCGGAGGGCGTCACGGGCGCGACTGCGAACGGATCTTCCGCCCGCGCGCAGCGCCCATCGTGCCATGGGGCCGGAATTCGGCCCCATGGCGATCCGGTTGCTGATCGGCAACGGTCCTCCGCGCCCTGCCGGGTGGGGCCCGCGGGCGGGGTCGGCGAGGGGCCGCGGGCGGTCCCGGCGGGCACATTCGCCCGGTATGGCCGGAATGCACCGGTGGGGGAGTTGGCCGTTCTGGAGCATTGGCACTGCTGTGCGGCAGGTCACAATCCGGTAATGAGAAGATGGACGCATGAAGGGACGCGTCCTCGTCGTTGATGACGACTCCGCACTGGCCGAGATGCTCGGCATCGTGCTGCGTGGTGAGGGTTTTGAGCCGTTTTTCGTCGCGGATGGGGACAGGGCGCTAGCAGCGTTCCGGGAGACCAAGCCCGACCTCGTCCTGCTCGACCTGATGCTGCCCGGCCGGGACGGCATCGACGTGTGCCGACAGATCCGGGCGGAGTCCGGCATCCCGATCGTGATGCTGACCGCGAAGACCGACACGGTCGACGTCGTGGTGGGCCTGGAGTCGGGCGCCGACGACTACGTCACCAAGCCGTTCAAGCCCAAGGAGCTGGTGGCCCGGGTGCGCGCCCGGCTGCGCCGCGCCGAGGAGCCCACGCCCGAGCAGCTGACCATCGGCGACCTGGTGATCGACGTGGCCGGCCACTCGGTGAAGCGGGACGGCCGGGGCATCCCGCTGACCCCGCTGGAGTTCGACCTGCTGGTCGCACTGGCCCGCAAGCCCTGGCAGGTGTTCACCCGCGAGGTGCTGCTGGAGCAGGTCTGGGGCTACCGCCACGCGGCGGACACCCGCCTGGTCAACGTCCACGTGCAGCGACTGCGGTCCAAGATCGAGAAGGACCCGGAGCGCCCCGAGATCGTGGTGACCGTCCGTGGCGTCGGCTACAAGGCCGGACCCAGCTGACGTGACGGACCGGGCAGACGACACCCCGTCGGGTTCCGCGACCGACGGGGCCGGGGCGGTGCGCGGTGACGTGCTGAGTTCGACCACCCGCCGCCGACGGGGCCCTTCCGCGGTGGCCGCACTGGTGAGGCGTCAGCTGCGCCGCCCCACGCACCGGGTGGCCGCGCTGTACCGCCGGTCGATCCAGCTGCGCGTGGTCGCGGTGTCCCTGCTGGCGTCCATCGCGGTCGTCGTGGTGCTGGGCGTGGTCGTGGTGGCGCAGGTGCGCAACGGCCTGCTCGGCACCAAGACGGACGCCGCCCGCGCGCAGGCCCGGATCGGCTTCCAGGTCGAGCAGAAGAAGATCGACGAGGCCAACGACCAGAAGCTGCGGGGCACCGCCGACCCGACGGTCAGCGAGGTCGGCACCTGGCTGCTGCGGCAGGTCAACGACCTGGCCGGGAGCGGGCAGACGGTCTACTCCGTGATCGCGATGGCCCCCGGCACCGGTGCCGTCGTCCCCGACACCGCGGGCTTCGCGCCGCGCTACTCGGGCGACATCCAGCCCAGCAGCATCCCGGACTCCCTGCGGGCCAAGCTGCTCGCCGAGCCCAACCAGATGTTCGACCAGCCGACCCGGATCTACCGATCGCCCGGGAGCGACGTCAAGTCCGAGCCCGGGCTGGCCCTCGGCATGCAGTTCGACGGCCCGGCCGGGACGCCGTACCAGATGTTCTACGTGTTCTCCTTCGGCCAGGAGACCGACACCCTCAACCTGGTCACCGGCACCCTGGCCACCGCCGGGGTGTTCGTGGTGATCCTGATGGGCGGCATCGCCTGGGTCGTGGTGCGCCAGGTGGTCACCCCGGTCCGGATGGCCGCCGGGATCTCCGAGCGGCTCGCCGACGGGCACCTGGAAGAGCGGATGAA
The DNA here is from genome assembly GCF_053598415.1 of Kitasatospora sp. NPDC001132. Taxonomy (NCBI): domain Bacteria; kingdom Bacillati; phylum Actinomycetota; class Actinomycetes; order Kitasatosporales; family Streptomycetaceae; genus Kitasatospora; species Kitasatospora sp. NPDC001132. The sequence continues at coordinate 9,299 of NZ_JBSFKF010000053.1, forward strand.
GGTCACCGGGACGGACGACATCGCCCGCCTCGGGGAGTCCTTCAACCGGATGGCCAACGCCCTCCAGGCGCAGATCCGCCAGCTGGAGGAGCTGTCCAGGGTGCAGCGGCGGTTCGTCTCGGACGTCTCGCACGAACTGCGCACCCCGCTGACCACGGTCCGGATGGCCGCGGACCTCATCTACGACAGCCGCGAGGACCTGGACCCGATGGCGGCCCGCTCGGCGGAGCTGCTGCAGGGCCAGCTGGACCGCTTCGAGTCGCTGCTCGCCGACCTGCTGGAGATCAGCCGCTTCGACGCGGGCGCCGCGATCCTGGACGCCGAGCCGGTCGACCTGCGTGAGATCGTCGCCCGGGTGGTCGAGGCCGCCGACCCGCTGGCGCAGGCCAAGGGCAGCGCCGTGGTGATCCGCGGCGACGGCGAGCCGGTGCTGGCCGAGGTGGACTCCCGCCGGATCGAGCGGATCCTGCGCAACCTGGTGGTCAACGCGCTGGAGCACGGCGAGGGCCGCGACGTGGTGGTCCGGCTGGGCTCGGCGGACGGCGCGGTCGCGGTCGGCGTGCGCGACTACGGCATCGGCCTCAAACCGGGCGAGGCGTCCCGGGTGTTCCACCGCTTCTGGCGGGCCGACCCGTCCCGGGTGCGGACCACCGGCGGCACCGGCCTCGGCCTGTCGATCGCCGTCGAGGACGCCCACCTGCACGGCGGCTGGCTCCAGGCCTGGGGCGAGCCCGGTGGCGGCTCGCACTTCAGGCTCACCCTGCCGCGCACCCGCGGTGGCGAGATCACCCGGGCGCCGTTCCGGCTGGAGCCGGAGGACTCCCGCAACAACCGGGGGCTGGGCGCGCAGGGCACGCCGTACCGGCGGGCGATCAGCCCGTCCGGGGCCACGGCGTCGGCCGCCGTCGACGAGCAGGCGGAGACGCCGGAGAGCGCGGGCGGCGGCCTCGGCAGCGGGCTCGGCGGGGTGCTGAACATCGGCCCCGGGCTGGGCCGGAGCCGGCTGCCCGAGGGGCCGCGTTCGGACCCCTCGGACGTACGGACGGCCGCCGGGTACGGGGCCACCGGGGCCCAGGTCATGGTGGACCCGACGGCCGGACGGCCGTCGGTGGCGCAGCGGACGGCGGAGTCGGACGTGACGGGCGGGACGAGGGACGCGGAGGGGTCGCAGCGTGCGAGGGACGAGCAACAGGACTGAGCCGCGGCTCCTCGCGGCGGTCGGCGGGCTGCTCGGCGCCCTGGTGGCGAGCGGCTGCGCGGCGATGCCGGATTCCGGCGGCATCACCAAGGTGGAGCTGTCCCAGGGCTCGGCGGACAAGAACCTCCAGGCCCGGGTCTACCCGGTGGCGCCCGGGAAGGGCGCCAAGCCGCGCGAGTTGCTGACCGGGTTCCTGGACGCGGTGACCGCCGACGAGGGGTACGACACCGCGCGCAAGTACCTCACCGAGAGCGCCGCCGCGGAGTGGAAGCCGGAGGCGGAGCTCCGGGTGCTCTCGTCCACGACCATCCCGGACGTCCCGGACGTCACCGACGCGGATACGGTCTCGGTGTCGGTGACCGGGCAGCTGGTCGCCGGTGTCGACGAGAAGCACTCGTTCGAGCTGGTCACCGGGCAGAACAACGTCTCGTCGCCCTTCACCTTCGTCCGGAAGGACGGCGAGTGGCGGATCGACAAGCTGCCGCCCGGCGTGATCATGAACGAGACCAATTTCCGGAACAGCTTCCGGCAGGTCGAGCGGTTCTTCTACACCACGCCGGACCCGTCGGCGGCGGCCAGCGGGAACGCCGGCCAGGAGGTGCTGGTCGCCGACCCGATCTACCTGCGGCGCCGGACGGACCCGCTGACCTCGGCGGCCCAGGCGGTGGCCGACGGGCCCTCGACGTGGCTCTCGCAGGCGGTCCGGACGGCGTTCCCGAGCGGTGTCCGGGTCGAGCGGGTGACCATCGACGACAGCAAGACCGCCCACGTGCAGCTCGGCTCGACCGACCTCGGCGAGGCGACGGCCTGCCGGCGGATGGCGAACCAGCTCTTCTACACCCTCGCCGACCAGGGCAAGGGCCTCGACAAGCTGGAGCTGAAGGGGCAGCGCGGTTCCTGCACCGTCCGCCGCGGCGAGGAGCCGCTCGTCGGCCCCGGTGCCCTGGTCGGGCCATCGTCCGCGACGCAGTACTACCAGCGTGCCGACGGCGCCCTGGTGGCGACTGACGAGGGACGCCCCGGGGACCCGGTCCGCGGCATCCTCGGCAAGCCGCAGTCGAACACCAAGCCGCCGCTCGGCGCCTTCGCGGTCAGCCGCAGCGGCACCCAGGCCGCGGCGATCAGCGAGGACGGCCACCAGGTCTACTCGCTGCCGCTGTCGGACAGCACGGTGGCCATGGGCGAGCCGGTGCTCACCTCGCCGGCCAAGGGCGGCGACAAGGAGGACGGCTTCGCCTCGCCCAGCTGGGACGGCCGCGGCGACCTCTGGGTGGTGGACCGCAACAAGCAGGGGCCCCGGGTGGTGATGGTGCGCGGCGCCAAGTCGTACACCGTGCCGGTCGAGGGGCTGCTGACCGGGCAGACCGTGCAGGGGATGAAGATCGCCTCGGACGGTGTCCGGGTCGCCCTGGTGGTCAAGACCCCGGGGGTGACCAGCCGCTCGCTGCGGTTCGGACTCGTGGTGCACGGCGGCACCCCGCAGGCGCCCACCGTGAAGATCACCGGGCTGCGCCAGGCCGCACCGACGCTCACCGACGTCGCCTCGGTGTCCTGGGCGGAGGCCGACCAGCTGGTGGTGCTCGGCAAGGAGGCCGACCGGACCCAGCAGCTGTACTACATCAGCACCGACGGCTCGCAGAGCACGGACACCCAGCTGCAGAGCGCCGAGACCATGCAGACCGTCGCGGCCTCGGAGTCCCGGGCGGACAGCCTGACCCAGACGCCGCCGGTGCTCGCGATGGGCGAGGTCAAGCAGACGGACGGGAAGCCGAGCGAGCTCAAGGCCTTCCGCCTGGTCAACCACCAGTGGCGGGAAGCCTCGCTGATCGACAAGCCCCGGTCCTTCCTCTACGCGGGCTGACGGCGCGCGCGGGCTGATGACGCGCCGCCCTGCTGACGGCGCGTCCGGGAGGGGCCGTCGGCTCGCCCGGGCAGGCCGCGGCCGCGGCGGTGGTCAGCCCGCCGGGTGCACGGTGGCCGCGACCGTGGCGCCGGCCCGGGCCGGCAGCCCGGCGTCGGCCAGTGCCCGGGCGGCCTCGGCGAGGCTGGCACCGGTGGTCACCAGGTCGTCCACCAGCACCGGGTGACGGCCGGCCAGGCCCGTCGGCCAGGTCCGGACGCGCGGCAGCACGGTGAGCGCGCCGTGGAGGTTGCGGCGCCGTTCGGCCGCGTTCAGCCCGGTCTGGTCGGCCACCGGCCGGGCGTGCCGCAGCAGCGGGGCGGCCCGGACGTCCAGGCCGGACCGGCGCAGCGAGCGGGCGGCCGCCCCGGCCAGCCGCAGCGTCGGATCGTGCCCGCGGGCGCGGACGGCCGAGCGCGCCGAGGGCATCGGGACCAGCAGCAGCGGAGCGGCCCCGGCCCGAGCGCCCAGGGCGGAGCACACCGCCCGGCCGAGGGCCTCGCCCAGCGGCCCGGCCAGCCGTAGCGCGCCGCGCTCCTTGTGGGCGAGCAGCAACTGACGGACCGGGTCGGTGTACGGCGCGGCCGCGTGCGTCCAGGGCAGTGGGGTGGGGACGGGCCGGGCGGTGGCCAGCGCGCGCCGGCAGGCCGGGCAGAGCTGGGTGCGTTCGCTGCCGCAGCCGGCGCAGTCCGCGGGCAGCAGGATGTCCAGCAGCCCGGCCAGTGCGTGGCCGAACGGCCCTTGGGCGGACGGTGGACGGGCGGGGGCGGGGGACGGCGGCACGGCTGCTCCTGGCGGCGGCAGACACGGAGAGTCAGCACACGATGCGCCGTATGGGGGGCGTTGTCCAGGTATTTACCCATACTTCATTCGCCAGAGGGTAGACAGGGTGCACCAGCTTGACCGCCCGACCGCATTATCGGGTCATACCCTCCTTATCGGCTGAGGAGGCGAAAAACCCGTGTGAGGTGTTCGATAAGGCCCAGGGGGTTTCAACCGTCCCTGGTGGGGAGGAAGTGAGGTGAGGGCCAGTCGTTTCCCGCCGCTGGCGGCGGGGGCGGGGGGCCGGCAGTGGATGGGCTGGTCCAGCTGGGTCTCAGCCCGGTCCGGTAGCACCCGGATCGGCGTCAGCACGAGGGATCGGAGTTCTGCGTGGACATCGTCGTCAAGGGCCGCAAGACCGAGGTGCCCAAGAGGTTCCGCGAGCACGTGGCCGAGAAGCTGGAGAAGGTCCAGAAGTTCGACGCCAAGGCCATCAGCCTCGACGTCGAGGTGTCCAAGGAGCACAACCCGCGGCAGGCCGACCGCTCCGATCGGGTGGAGATCACTCTCCGCAGCCGCGGCCCCGTCATCCGGGCCGAAGCCGCCGCCGCTGACCCGTACGCGGCGCTCGACCTGGCCTCGGCGAAGCTCGACGCGCAGCTGCGCAAGTCCGCGGACCGGCGTCGGGTGCACAAGGGCGGCGCGAACGGCCGCACCCCGATCAGCGTCGCCGAGGCGACCGCGGCCCTGGCCGCGCTGCCGGCCACGACGGCGCCGGAGGGCGCGACGAACGGCGCCGTCCGCAAGACCATGATGGGATCCCTGGAAGTGGAGGGCGAAGGCCCGCTGGTGGTCCGGGAGAAGACGCACCCGGCCGCCCCCATGGCGCTGGACCAGGCGCTCTACGAGATGGAGCTGGTCGGCCACGACTTCTACCTCTTCGTGGAGAAGGACAGCGGCCTGCCGAGCGTGGTCTACCGCCGGCACGGTTACCACTACGGCGTCATCCACCTGCAGACCGACCTCGCGGCCGGGCCGGGTGGCGGGGCGGGCGGGGCGATCGGCGGGTCCGACGAGGAGGACTGACCGTCCGAGGAGCGATGGAGGGTGACCCCGGCGGCCGTGGCCGCCGGGGTCACCGGCGTTCGGGGGAGTGGCGGTCCGGCGTCCGGGGAGGGGCGTCGCGAACGGGGCCGCGTCCCGGGCGCAGGGGTCACCCGATGCGGGGGAATCGGCATCGGAGGGTGACCGTGGCGGTGTCGGAGCGTGGAATGATTGGCGCACGACGACCCGCGAAGGGGGAGGAGCGGATGGGGGATCACTTCGGGCTGGGGCCCGGGGTCGGGCCAGGGCTGCCGCCGGGGGCGGAGGACGAGCCCGCGTACGAGCCGCACCGGGGTGAGCCGATCCGCGTGTTGGTGGTGGACGACCACGCGCTGTTCCGCCGGGGACTGGAGATCGTCCTCGCGGAGGAGCCGGACATCAAGGTCGTCGGCGAGGCGGGGGACGGCGCGGAGGCCGTGCTGAAGGCCGCCGACCTGCTGCCCGACATCATCCTCATGGACGTCCGGATGCCGCGCCGCAGCGGGATCGAGGCCTGTACGGCGATCAAGGACGTGGCACCCAGCACCAAGATCATCATGTTGACGATAAGCGACGAGGAGGCCGACCTCTACGAGGCGATCAAGGCCGGGGCCACCGGCTACCTGCTCAAGGAGATCTCCACCGACGAGGTCGCCACCGCGATCCGCGCGGTCGCCGACGGGCAGTCGCAGATCAGCCCCTCGATGGCCTCCAAGCTGCTCACCGAGTTCAAGTCGATGATCCAGCGCCGCTCCGACGACCGGGACCTGGTGCCCGCGCCCCGGCTCACCGACCGGGAGCTGGAGGTGCTCAAGCTGGTGGCCACCGGCATGAACAACCGGGAGATCGCCAAGGAGCTGTTCATCAGCGAGAACACCGTGAAGAACCACGTCCGCAACATCCTGGAGAAGCTCCAGCTGCACTCCCGGATGGAGGCCGTGGTGTACGCGATGCGGGAGAAGATCCTCGAAATAGGGTGAGCCGGGCGGGACTTGGGGGTGCCCCTGGCGGTCCTGGCGGTCCTGGCGGTCTTGGTGGTCCTAGCGGTCCGCCAGCAGCTTCTCCAGGGCGGGGCGCAGCCGCTCGTCGTGCAGCGCCCCGACCCGCACCTCGTCGCAGCCGACCCAGGAGGCCGCCTCGCGCAGGGCCGCCGCGAGCGCCTCGAGGTGTCGGGCGCCGCTCCCGCGGCCGTCCAGCGAGACCTGCCGGGCGACCAGGGTGCGCCCCTCGCGGGTCGGGTCGACCCGGCCGACCAGCCGGCCGCCGGTCAGCAGCGGCATCGCGAAGTAGCCGTGCACCCGCTTGTGCTTGGGCGTGTAGGCCTCCAGCCGGTGCGTCATGCCGAAGATCCGCTCGGTGCGGGGGCGGTCCCAGACCAGCGAGTCGAACGGCGAGAGCAGCGTGGTGCGGTGGCGCCCGCGCGGGGCGGTGGCGAGGGCGGCCGGGTCGGCCCAGGCCGGGGCCGGGGCGCCGTCCGGGCCCCAGCCGGCCACCTCGACCGGGACGAGCCCGCAGTCGGCGAGCACCGGGTCCAACTGCTCGGCGCGCAGCCGGTGGTAGTCCAGCAGATCGGCCCGGGTGGCCACGCCGAGGGCGGCGCCGGCCTGGGCGGCCAGGGTGCGCACACACTCCTCGTCCGACCTGTCCTGCCCGAACAGGGCGTCCGGGACGGCCTGTTCGGCCAGTGCGTAGACCCGCTTCCAGCTCCGGCGCTCGGTGCAGACCACCTCGCCGAAGGCCAGCGCCCGCTCGACCGCGATCTTGGTGTCGGACCAGTCCCACCACTCGGCCGTCTTCTTGGCGCCGCCCAGCTCGGTGGAGGTCAACGGCCCCTCGGCCCGCAGCTTGTCGAGCACGGCGCGGTACGTCCCGGGCTCGACCCGGCCGCCCCAGAGGTGGCCGCGGTCGCGGTAGCGGCGGCGCCGGAAGGCGAACAGTGGCCACTCCTCGACCGGCAGGATGCAGGCCGCGTGCGACCAGTACTCGAAGGTCGTGCCGCCGCCCCAGTACGCCGCCTCGACGGCCGGGCGGCCGACCGCGCCGAGCCGGGCGTACGGAACCAGCTCGTGCGAGCGGGCCAGCACCGAGATGGTGTCCAGCTGGACGGCGCCCAGGTGCCGCAGCACCCCGCGCACCCCGCCGCGGCGGTCGGGCGCGCCCAACAGGCCCTGGGCGCGCAGGGCGATCCGGCGGGCGTCGTCCGCGCTGAGGACGGCGACGGGGGCGGGGCGGGGGGCGGCGGTCATGCCGGCGAGCGTAGCCCGGGCCACTGACAACGCGGGCCCGGATCGGGCCGAGGGGCGGGGGCCGCGGGCTCAGTCCAGATCGGAGGGCAGCAGGGAGGCGATCCAGGAGTCGTGGAAGACGCCGCGCTGCTCCGCGTACGAGCGCAGGGTGCCCTCGAAGCGGTAGCCGACCTTCTCGGCGACCGCGCGGGAGCCCTCGTTGCCGACGTAGGCCACCCACTCCAGACGGCGCAGGCCGAGCTCCCGCAGGCCGAAGCGGGAGACGGTGCGGGCGGCCTCGGTGGTGTAGCCGCGGCCGCGGAACTCCTTCACGGCCCACCAGCCGATCTCGGCGCAGCCCGGGTCCTGGGGGCGCAGGACGAGCCCCTGGGCGCCGACCAGAGCGCCGGACTCGCGCTCGAACACGCACCAGACCCGGTGCGCTCCGGTGCGCCAGCCGTCGATCGCGAGATCGCGCACGAAGAACTCCGCGTCCTCGCGCCGGTACGGCGACGGGACGACCGTCCAGCGCTGGATCTCGGGATCCTGGCAGGCGGCGAAGACCGCGTCGATGTCGGATTCCCGCGGGGCCCGCAGGACGAGCCGCTCGGTGGTGAGGGTGACAGCTTCGGTGCCGGTTTCTTCCATGAACGGATTATTCGACGGTGCCGGAAAGCGGGCATCCGAATATCCGGCCGGTCCCGCGGGCGGCCAACTCTCCGACCCGCCGACCGTTTTGTCCCGGTGGACGGTGCTATCTGGCCATGTGCTCGCGGGGGTGACACGGGAATACCGTGCTGACGCACCTCCCGGGGGGTTGGACTCCTCGCATACGATGGCCCGTGCGGTGGGGTGGACCCGCCGTGCAGTCGTCCAGTGCCAATACAGGCAAGGAGCCCGCTCACGTGTCCGTCTTCGACAAGATCCTGCGCGCCGGCGAGGGCAAGATCCTTCGCAAGCTGCAGCGGATTGCCGCCCAGGTCAACTCCATCGAAGAGGACTTCGTCAACCTCACCGACGCCGAGCTGCGCGCACTGACCGACGAGTACAAGCAGCGGCTCGCGGACGGCGAGAGCCTGGACGACATCCTCCCCGAGGCGTTCGCCACCGTCCGTGAGGCCGCCAAGCGCGTGCTCGGCCAGCGCCACTACGACGTCCAGCTGATGGGCGGCGCGGCCCTGCACTACGGCTACGTCGCCGAGATGCGCACCGGTGAGGGCAAGACCCTCGTCGGCACCCTGCCCGCGTACCTGAACGCGCTGACCGGCAAGGGCGTCCACCTGATCACCGTCAACGACTACCTCGCCGAGCGCGACTCGGAGTGGATGGGCCGGGTGCACCGCTTCCTGGGCCTCGAAGTCGGCGTGATCCTGGGCAGCATGACGCCCGCCGAGCGCAAGCGGCAGTACGGGATGGACATCACGTACGGCACCAACAACGAGTTCGGCTTCGACTACCTGCGCGACAACATGGCCTGGTCGCAGGACGAACTCGTCCAGCGCGGCCACAACTTCGCGGTCGTCGACGAGGTCGACTCGATCCTGATCGACGAGGCCCGCACCCCGCTGATCATCTCCGGCCCGGCGGACCAGGCGACCAAGTGGTACGCCGACTTCGCCAAGCTGGTGCTGCGCCTGAAGATCGATCGCGACTACGAGGTCGACGAGAAGAAGCGCACCGTCGGCATCCTCGAGGAGGGCGTCACCCGGGTCGAGGACTACCTGGGCATCGACAACCTCTACGAGTCGGTGAACACCCCGCTGGTCGGCTTCCTGAACAACGCCATCAAGGCGAAGGAGCTGTACAAGCGGGACAAGGACTACGTCGTGATGAACGGCGAGGTCATGATCGTCGACGAGCACACCGGCCGCATCCTGGCCGGGCGCCGCTACAACGAGGGCATGCACCAGGCGATCGAGGCCAAGGAGGGGGTGGAGGTCCAGAACGAGAACCAGACCCTGGCCACCATCACCCTGCAGAACTTCTTCCGCCTGTACGACAAGCTCGCGGGCATGACCGGTACCGGCACCACCGAGGCCGCCGAGTTCCACCAGATCTACAAGCTCGGCGTGGTGCCGATCCCGACCAACAAGACGCCGCTGCGCATCGACCAGCCCGACCTGATCTACAAGTCGGAGCCGGCCAAGTTCGCCGCCGTGGTCGAGGACATCGCCGAGAAGCACGAGAAGGGCCAGCCGGTGCTGGTCGGCACCGTGTCGGTCGAGAAGTCCGAGTACCTGTCGCAGGAGCTGCGCAAGCGCGGCATCCCGCACGAGGTGCTGAACGCCAAGCACCACGAGCGCGAGGCGCAGATCGTCGCGCAGGCCGGCCGCAAGGGCGCCGTCACCGTCGCCACCAACATGGCCGGCCGCGGCACCGACATCATGCTGGGCGGCAACGCCGACCACCTGGCCGCCGCCGAGCTGGCGCAGCGGGGGCTGACCCCGACGGACACCCCGGAGGAGTACGAGGCCGCCTTCCCGGCCGCGCTGGAGAAGGCCAAGGCCTCGGTGAAGGCCGAGCAGGAGGAGGTCAAGGAGGCCGGCGGCCTCTACGTCCTCGGCACCGAGCGGCACGAGTCCCGCCGGATCGACAACCAGCTGCGCGGCCGCTCCGGCCGTCAGGGCGACCCGGGCGAGTCCCGCTTCTACCTGTCGCTGGGCGACGACCTGATGCGCCTGTTCAAGGCCGGCATGGTCGAGCGCGTGCTCTCGATGGCGAACGTGCCCGAGGACGTGCCGATCGAGTCCAAGATGGTCACCCGCGCCATCGCCTCCGCGCAGACCCAGGTCGAGCAGCAGAACTTCGAGATCCGCAAGAACGTCCTCAAGTACGACGAGGTGCTCAACCGTCAGCGCGAGGTCATCTACGGCGAGCGCCGCCGGGTGCTGGAGGGCGAGGACCTCCAGGAGCAGGTCGGCCACTTCATGGACGACACCGTCGAGGCGTACGTCCGCGCGGCCACCGGCGAGGGCTACGAGGACGACTGGGACCTGGACAAGCTCTGGACGGCGCTCAAGCAGCTCTACCCGATCACCCTGGACCTGGACGAGCTGGAGGAAGAGGCCGGCGGCCGGGCCGGGCTGAGCCCCGAGTTCCTGATCAAGTCCATCCAGGAGGACATCCAGGCGCAGTACGGCGCCCGCGAGGACCAGCTGGGCGAGGAGATCATGCGCGAGCTGGAGCGCCGGGTCGTGCTGTCGGTGCTGGACCGCCGTTGGCGCGAGCACCTCTACGAGATGGACTACCTCCAGGAGGGCATCGGCCTGCGGGCCATGGCGCAGCGCGACCCGCTGGTCGAGTACCAGCGCGAGGGCTTCGACATGTTCACCGCGATGATGGAGGGCATCAAGGAGGAGTCCGTCGGCTACCTGTTCAACCTGGAGGTCCAGGTCGAGCAGCAGGTCGAGGAGGTCCCGGTCGAGGACGCCCAGGTGGTGCTCGACAAGCTGGAGAAGGACGCCGCCCGCCCGGAGATCAAGGCCAAGGGCCTGGAGGCCCCGAAGCCGCAGCGGCTGCACTACACGGCCCCCTCGGACGAGGTCGGCGGCGGTGTCATCGAGGGCGACTTCGAGGACCTCGCGCCGGAGGACGAGGGCGACGGGCTGACCCGCGCCGAGCGCCGCAAGGCCGCCAAGTCGGCCAAGGGCCGCCGCCGCAAGGGCTGAGCCGGCCGCCGGACACCAGTCAGGACGCCACGCAGGGCGCCGTTCCCGGACCGGGACGGCGCCCTGCTTCCGTACCGCCGGGGCTGCGACGGGGCGCTCACCGGGCCTCCACGGCGGTGCACTGCCACTGCCCGGCCGGGCCGCGCTGCTCCAGCCGGAAAGCGACCATGTGGTGCCGCCGGCCGAGGTCGACCCGCACGCAGGCCTCGACCGCGTCCGGGGAGGGCGAGCGGTCGTGCACCGGCCCGAGCCGGGGGCGGTCGGCGGGGCCCCCGCGGCGCAGGGCGCCGGCCCGGACCAGTGAGGCGAGCTGCCCGTAGCCGGCCAGGCTGGTGTGCCGCGCCAGCTGGCCGGAGGGCCGGGCGCCGGTGAGCACCTCGACCAGCCGGTGGGCGAAGCGGGCGGCCAGCGCGCCGGGGTCGGGCCCGGGCGCGGGCGCGCCGGTGCAGGCGGAGCGCGGGTGGCGCGGCCGACGGCCGGCCGGGTCGCAGCCGGTGGCGCCGCGCGGTCGGCGGTGCGGGCGGGCGGTGAGCCGGGCGTCGAGGTCGGAGCCGAGGTGGGCGGTGGGCCGGGCGGTGGGCTGGACGCTGGGGCGGGCGGTGAGCCGGGCGTCGAGGTCGGAGCCGAGGTGGGCGGTGGGCCGGGCGATGGGTTGGACGCTGGGGCGGGCGGTGGGGTGGGCGGTGCAGCGGACGGTCACGGTGGTGGCTCCTGGATTGGGTGGTGCGGGTACGGACGGGATCAGGCTGGAGGTGTCCCGCGCGCGGCGGCAACGGGTTTCCGGGCCGGTGGGGGCGGGCTTTCGAATTCACCTATCCGGGTGAGGCGGCCAGTGCGGCGACGGGGCGGACGGGCTGTCCGCGGGCGCCCGGTTGACGTGCGGGGACGGCCCGTACGGTCCTAAAGGGGACGCTCCGGCTGGGCGGACCGGGTGGCGGCACCCGGCCGCCGCATCGCGCCGTACCGGCCCGGCGCGCACCATCGGAGCCTGACCGGGAGCGGACGGCCGGGCTCCCACGACGAGGGGCGGCCGGTACGACGACACGGGTGACGCCGGCCCGGCGGCCGCGGGCACCGCCCCGCCCGCCGCGGGGGCTCCCCGGTACGGCCTGGTGCTGGGCGGCGGCGGGATGCCGGCGCGGCCTGGACGGTCGGCGCGCCGTGCGCCGTCGAGGAGGCCACCGGAGGGCGGCCCGACGGGGCCGGCGTCCTGCTCGGCACCTCGGCGGGCGCGGTCCTCGCCGCGAGCGCCCGCCTCCGGACCGGAGGTGATCACGGGCGTCCCCGCGGCGCTTATTCTTGGGGCGCTGGACAATCTGTGCCGCTGGACGAACCCCGCTGGACGAACCGGAGAGTGCCACCGATGCGCGTGTACGTGCCCACCACCCTGACCGGCCTGGCGGCGGCGCACGAGGGCGGCGCCCTGGAGCAGTCCGCCGCGTACGCCGTGACGCCCGCGCTGCGCGAGTGGTACGTCAGCGACGATCTGGAGGAGCTGGAGTACGCGGCGCTCAACCGGGCCGCGCAGTCCTCGCTGCGGCTGCTAGCCGCCGACCCGCAGGCCCCGTGCCGCCGGGTCGTGGTGGCGCTGGACGTGGCCGACGCGTCGGTGCGGCCCTTCCCGGGTGACGAGTACCAGGACCAGGCCTCGCTCGGCCGGGTGGTGCTGGCCGGCCCGGTGCGGCTGGCCAAGGCGGCCGCGGTGCACGCCGACGTGGCCGACGACGAGGTGGTCACGGACGTCGCCGCGGCGGTGGCGGCGGTGGCCGCGGCCGACGCGGGCGACCAGGACGCCCAGTTCACCGTGGACGGCGCCGAGGACCACGACCTGCTCTGGTACGCGACCCAGGAGATCCCCGCCCTGTTCGCGTGAGTTCCGCCCTACCGGCGTGTCGCCCGTCCGGGTTACCGTTTCACCCCGTGCGCACTCACATCGTTTGGGACTGGAACGGCACGCTCTTCCACGACATGGAGGCCGTGCTCGGGGCGAGCAACGCCGCGTTCGCGACCATCGGCATCGGGCCGATGAGCCTCCAGGAATACCGCGAGCAGTACGAGATCCCGATCCCCCGCTTCTACGAGCGCCTGCTCGGCCGGATGCCCTCCACGGAGGAGTGGCTGCGGCTCGACGACGCGTTCCACGACAGCTACCGGGAGCTCAGCCGGGCCTGCGGGCTGACCGAGGGCGCGCGCGAGCTGCTGGACGGCTGGCGGGACGCGGGGAACAGCCAGTCGCTGCTGTCGATGTACGAGCACGAGAGGCTGGTGCCGCTGGTCGACACCTTCGGCCTGACCGGCGGGTTCCTGCGGGTGGACGGCCGCAGCGGCCCGTCCGGCGGCCAGAAGGCGGAGCACCTGACCCGGCACCTGGCCGCGCTCGGCGAGCGGGTGGACCCGGCCCGTACGGTGCTGATCGGCGACGCAGCGGACGATGCCCTGGCGGCGCTGGCCGCGGGCGCCCGCGCGGTGCTCTACACCGGCGGTTCGCACACCCGGGAGAAGCTGGAGCCGGTCGGCGTCCCGGTGGTGGACAGCCTGGCCGAGGCGGTGGAGCTGGCCGGCCGGCTCAGCGGCTGAGCGCGCGGGGCCTGCCCGCGGACGGCGGACGTGGCGGGCGCCACGTCCGCCGTCCGCGTGTCTGAGCGGGCGGATCGGGCTCCGGCTGGTCAGGCTGGTGTCACACCCGACCAGCCGCCAGGACGGAGCCGCCATGCCCATCGACGCAGTCACCGAGGTGCCGGTCCCGGTCAACGAGCCGGTGCGGGCGTACGCGCCCGGCAGCCCGGAGCGGGACCGGCTGGTGCGACGGCTGGACGAGCTGGCCGCCGAGCAGGTCCCGCTGCCGATGACCATCAACGGTGAGCAGCGCTTCGGCGGCGGCGAGCGGATCGACGTCGTCCAGCCGCACCACCACGCCGCCAAGCTGGGCGTGCTCGGCAACGCCACCCGGGAGGACGCCCGGGCGGCGGTGGACGCGGCGCTGGCCGCCGGGCGGCAGTGGCGCTCGCTCTCCTTCGACGACCGCGCGGCGGTCTTCCTGCGCGCCGCCGACCTGCTGGCCGGCCCCTGGCGGGAGACGCTCAACGCGGCCACCATGCTCGGCCAGTCCAAGACCGCGCAGCAGGCCGAGATCGACTCCGCCTGCGAGCTGATCGACTTCTGGCGGTTCAACGTCCACTTCGCCCGGCAGATCCTGGCCGACCAGCCGATCTCCTCACCCGGAGTGTGGAACCGCACCGACCACCGCCCGCTGGAAGGTTTCGTCTACGCGATCACCCCGTTCAACTTCACCGCGATCGCCGGCAACCTGCCCACCGCCCCCGCGCTGCTGGGCAACACCGTGGTCTGGAAGCCCGCGCCGACCCAGACCCTGGCCGCGTACCACCTGATGCGGCTGCTGGAGGCGGCCGGGCTGCCGCCCGGGGTGATCAACATGGTGACCGGCGACGGCCTCCAGGTCTCCCCGGTCGCGCTGGCCGACCCGGCGTTCGCCGGACTGCACTTCACCGGTTCCACGGCCACCTTCCGGTCGCTGTGGCAGACCATCGGCGCCAACATCGGCGGCTACCGCGCCTACCCGAGGATCGTCGGCGAGACCGGTGGCAAGGACTTCCTGCTGGCCCACCGCTCGGCCGACCCGGAGGTCCTCAGGACCGCGCTGATCCGCGGCGCCTTCGAGTACCAGGGCCAGAAGTGCTCGGCGCTCTCCCGCGCCTACCTGCCGCGCAGCCTCTGGCAGAGGATCAAGGACGACTTCCTGGCGGAGGTGGACGCGCTCGCGGTGGGCGACGTGACCGACCTGTCCAACTTCATGGGCGCCCTGATCGACCGCCGCGCCTTCGAGAAGAACCGGGACGCCATCGACCGGGCGAAGGCCGATCCGACGATCGAACTGGCGGCCGGCGGGCAGTACGACGACGCGATCGGCTGGTTCGTCCGGCCGACCGTGCTGGTCTCCTCCGACCACCGCGGCGAGATCTTCCGGACCGAGTACTTCGGCCCGATCCTCGCCGTCCACGTCTACGAGGACTCCCGCTGGGACGACGTGCTCCGCCGGGTCGACGCCGGCGCCCCGTACGGGCTGACCGGCTCGGTGATCGCGCAGGATCGTTACGCCATCGCCCAGGCCGTCGAGGAGCTGCGCTTCACCGCGGGGAACTTCTACATCAACGACAAGCCCACCGGGGCCGTCGTCGGCCAGCAACCCTTCGGCGGCGGCCGGGCCTCCGGCACCAACGACAAGGCGGGCGCCGCGCAGAACCTGCTGCGCTGGACCTCGGCGAGGTCGATCAAGGAGACCTTCGTCCCCCCCACCCACCACGGCCACCCCCACATGGGCTGAGAGTGAACATCAGGCTCCGGTTTGGACATGCTGTCCAGGACGGACGCGACTTCCTGTGGGTTTGCGCCTACCTGTCCCTGTCCACCTTCGATTGATCCGGTTAGGCTGGCTGGCGTCGTCGGGTGGCTTGCAAGGCGAATGAGTCGTCCTACCCGCTGGGCGGGCGTTTCATGCGTGCCATGAGCCCCTTTCAGTCGGATGGTGCGGCAGGATTGCGGTGACCCGTCGGTGTACATCCACACACCACCGAGTCACGCAACGGCGCGCGACAGGAGCCAAGAAGTCATGCAGACCAAGCTGGACGCAGCCAAGGCCGAACTGCTCAAGAAGGCAGCCGCAGCCGCTGAGAACAGCCAGGTGGGGGGAGCGGCGCCGGGGGAGGGTCTGAGCAACGGCGCTCTGACCGCGTACCTGCACCACTACTACCTCCACACCGCGCCGGAGGACCTGGTCGACCGCGACACGGTCGACGTGTACGGCGCGGCCGCCTCCCACTACCGCCTGGGCCTCAAGCGCCCGCAGGGCACCGCCGAGGTGCGGGTGCACACCCCCTCGGTCGAGGAGAACGGCTGGTCCTGCGGCCACACCGTGGTCGAGGTCGTCACCGACGACATGCCCTTCCTGGTCGACTCCGTCACCAACGAGCTGTCCCGCCAGGACCGCGCGATCCACATCGTGATCCACCCCCAGCTGGTCGTCCGCCGTGACATCACCGGCAAGCTGCTGGAGATCCTGGACGTCGACGCGTGCTCCCGCAGCCAGGCCGCCGGCACCGAGTGGCCCGCCGACGCGACCGTCGAGTCGTGGATGCACATCGAGATCGACCGCGAGACCGACCGCGAGGACCTGCGCTCCATCGAGGCCGACCTGCGCCGCGTGCTCGGCGACGTCCGCGAGGTCGTCGAGGACTGGGGCAAGATGCGCGAGAGCGCCCTGCGCCTGGCCGACGAGCTGGCCGAGGAGCCCCCGGCCGGCCTGCCCGAGCAGGAGGTCGGCGAGGCCTGGGAGCTGATGCGCTGGCTCGCCGACGACCACTTCACCTTCCTCGGCTACCGCGAGTACGACCTGGTCGAGCACGAGGGCGAGGAGGTCCTCAAGGCCGTCGCCGGGACCGGCCTCGGCATCCTGCGCTCCGACCCGCACAGCCACGACGACGCCCACCACGCGGTCAGCGAGGCCTTCGGCCGGCTCTCCGCGCCGGTGCGCGCCAAGGCCCACGAGAAGAAGCTGCTCGTCCTGACCAAGGCCAACAGCCGTGCCACCGTGCACCGCCCGGCCTACCTGGACTACGTCGGCGTGAAGAAGTTCAACGCCGCCGGCGAGCCGATCGGCGAGCGCCGCTTCCTCGGCCTGTTCTCCTCCGCCGCCTACACCGAGTCGGTCACCCGCATCCCGGTCGTGCGCCGCAAGGTCCAGGCGGTCCTGGAGGACTCCGGCTTCTCCAGCGAGAGCCACGACGGCCGTGACCTGCTCCAGATCATGGAGACCTTCCCGCGGGACGAGATCTTCCAGACCCCGGCCTCCGAGCTGCTCTCCATCGCGACGAGCGTGCTCTACCTCCAGGAGCGCCGCAAGCTGCGGCTCTTCCTGCGCCAGGACGAGTACGGGCGCTACTTCTCGGCCTTCATCTACCTGCCGCGCGACCGCTACACCACGCGTATCCGGCTGCTGATCACCGACATCCTCAAGGAGGAGCTGAACGGCGCCACCATCGACTACACGGTGTACGCCACCGAGTCGGTGCTGACCCGCCTGCACTTCGTGGTCCGGGTCGCTCCGGGCACCGAGCTGCCGCAGCTCACCGAGACGGACATCGAGCGGATCGAGAACCGCCTGGCCGAGGCCGCCCGGTTCTGGATGGACGGCTTCCACGACCAGCTGCACATCGAGCTGGGCGAGGAGAAGGCCGCCGAGATCGGCCACAAGTACGCCAACGCCTTCCCCGACGGCTACCGCGCCGACTTCCCGCCGCGGACCGCCGTCGCCGACATCAAGCAGATCGAGTCGCTGCACGGCGAGGGCGACTTCCGCCTGAACCTGTACCAGCCGGTCGGCGCCGGCGACGACGAGCGCCGCTTCAAGATCTACCGGGTCGGCGGCCCGATCTCGCTCACCGAGGTCCTGCCGGTGCTCCAGCGCCTGGGCGTCGAGGTGCTGGACGAGCACCCGTACGCGCTGCGCCGCTCCGACGGCACCACCGCGTGGGTCTACGACTTCGGCCTGAAGCTGCGCGAGGCCACCGAGCTCACCGACGAGGCCCGCGAGCGCTTCCAGGAGACCTTCGCCGCCACCTGGACCGGCAAGGCCGAGAACGACGGCTTCAACGAGCTGGTGCTGACCGCCGGGTTGACCTGGCGCCAGGCGATGATGCTGCGCGCGTACGCCAAGTACCTGCGCCAGGCGGGCTCCACGTTCTCCCAGGACTACATGGAGGACGCGCTCCGCAACAACACCCACACCACCCGCCTGCTGGTCAACCTGTTCGAGGCCCGGCTGAGCCCGAGCCACCGTTCGGGTGCCCTGGAGCTGACCGAGGGCATCCTGGAGGAGCTGTCCGGCGCCCTCGACGAGGTCGTCTCGCTGGACGAGGACCGCATCCTGCGCTCCTTCCTGCACCTCATCAAGGCCACCCTGCGGACCAACTTCTTCCAGCGCGCCGCCTCCGGCGAGCGGCACTCCTACGTGTCGATGAAGTTCGACCCGAAGGCCATCCCGGACCTGCCGGCCCCGCGCCCGGCGTTCGAGATCTGGGTCTACTCGCCCCAGGTCGAGGGCGTCCACCTGCGCTTCGGCAAGGTCGCCCGTGGTGGTCTGCGCTGGTCCGACCGGCGCGAGGACTTCCGCACCGAGATCCTGGGCCTGGTCAAGGCGCAGATGGTCAAGAACACCGTCATCGTCCCGGTCGGCGCCAAGGGCGGCTTCGTCGCCAAGCAGCTGCCGGACCCGTCGGTCGACCGCGACGCCTGGCTGGCCGAGGGCGTCTCCTCGTACAAGACCTTCATCTCGGCACTGCTCGACATCACCGACAACCTGGTCGGCGGCGAGGTCGTGCACCCGGCCGACGTGGTCCGCCACGACGAGGACGACACCTACCTGGTCGTCGCCGCCGACAAGGGCACCGCGACCTTCTCGGACATCGCCAACGGCGTCGCCGAGTCCTACGGCTTCTGGCTGGGCGACGCGTTCGCCTCCGGCGGCTCGGCCGGCTACGACCACAAGGGCATGGGCATCACCGCCCGCGGCGCCTGGGAGTCGGTCAAGCGCAACTTCCGCGAGCTCGGCGTCGACACCCAGTCCGAGGACTTCACCGTCATCGGCATCGGCGACATGTCCGGCGACGTCTTCGGCAACGGCATGCTGCTCAGCGAGCACATCCGCCTGGTCGCCGCCTTCGACCACCGCCACATCTTCCTCGACCCGAACCCGGACGCGGCCGTCTCGTACGCCGAGCGCCGTCGCCTGTTCGACCTGCCGCGCAGCTCCTGGGACGACTACGACAAGTCGCTGATCTCGGCCGGCGGCGGGGTGTACCCCCGCACCGCGAAGTCGATCCAGCTGACCCCGCAGGTCCGTGCGGCCCTGGGCGTCGAGGCGACCAAGCTGACCCCGGCCGAGCTGATGCGGGCGGTGCTCCAGGCCCCGGTCGACCTGTTCTGGAACGGCGGCATCGGCACCTACGTCAAGGCCTCCACCGAGACCAACGCCGAGGTCGGCGACAAGTCCAACGACGCCATCCGGGTCAACGGCGAGCAGGTCCGGGCCCGGGTCATCGGCGAGGGCGGCAACCTCGGCTGCACCCAGCTCGGCCGCATCGAGTACGCGGCCACCGGCGGTCCCGAGGGCACCGGCGGCTGGATCGACACCGACGCGATCGACAACTCCGCCGGTGTGGACACCTCGGACCACGAGGTCAACATCAAGATCCTGCTCAACCAGGTCGTCGCCGAGGGCGACATGACGGTCAAGCAGCGCAACGCCCTGCTGGCCGAGATGACCGACGAGGTCGGCCACCTGGTGCTGCGCAACAACTACGCGCAGAACGTGGTGCTGGCCAACGCCGTCTCCCAGGCGCACAGCATGGTCAACGTGCACGCCCGGATGATCAACCGCTTCGAGTCGGCCGGCCAGCTGGACCGCGCGCTGGAGTTCCTGCCCACCGAGCGCCAGATCCGTGAGCGCCAGCAGAACGGCCGCGGCCTCTCGCAGCCCGAGATGTCCGTCCTGCTCGCCTACACCAAGATCATCCTGGCCGAGGAGCTGCTCGCCACCGAGCTGCCGGACGACCCGTTCTTCCGCGCCTCGCTGCACGAGTACTTCCCGAGCGCGCTGCGGGCGAGGTTCGCCGACGCGATCGACAACCACGCGCTGCGCCGCGAGATCATCACCACGCTGATCGTCAACGACACGATCAACCGCGGTGGCTGCACCTTCGCCTTCCGCCTGAAGGAGGAGACCGGCGCGACCTACGAGGAGATCGCCCGGACGCACACCGCCGCGCGGGCCGTCTTCGACCTGGAGCAGATCTGGGCCGAGATCGAGGACCTGGACAACAAGGTCCCGGCCCGGATCCAGACCAAGATGCGGCTGCACTCGCGGCGCCTGGTCGAGCGCGCCACCCGGTGGATGCTCAACAACCGCCGCCAGCCGCTCGACATCGCCGGCACCATCGAGTTCTTCCACGACCGGGTCAACCAGGTCTGGGCCTCGCTGCCCAAGCCGCTGCGCGGTGAGGACCTGGCCTGGTTCGAGTCGGTGTACGACGAGCTCGCCGCGGCCGGGGTGCCGGAGGAGCTGGCCACCCGGATCGCCGGCCTCTCCTCGGTCTTCCCGACCCTGGACATCGCCGAGGTCGCGGACCGCTCCGGCAAGGACGTCGCCGAGGTCACCGACCTCTACTACGACCTGGGCGACCGGCTGCAGATCTCGCACCTGCTCGACCGCATCATCGAGCTGCCCCGCACCGACCGCTGGTCGTCGATGGCCCGGGCCGCGATCCGCGAGGACCTCTTCGCGGCGCACGCGGCGCTGACCGCCGACATCCTGGCCTGCGGCGCCGAGGGCGCCACCCCGGAGGAGCGCTACAACGCCTGGGCCGACCTCAATGCGACCCTGCTGAACCGCGCCCGGACCACCCTCGACGACATAAGGGGTTCGGACAACTACGAGCTGTCCAGCCTCTCGGTCGCGATGCGCGTCATCCGCACCCTGCTGCGCACCGGTTCGATGCGCTGACGAACGGCTGCACCGAAGGGGCCCGCGTCCACGGACGCGGGCCCCTTCGGCATGTGCGGCCCCGGAGGACGGGCGCGGCCGGAAAGGCCAGAACCGGCCGCCGGATTCCGCAGGGTGACGAACGAATCACTCTGCGCGTGAACCGGGGTGTGCGGGAGACGTGTCCCTGTGGTTAACGCGGCATCACAAACTCCACCAATTGGCAGCAGAGCTCTCAGTGGATAGTGGAATTTCGCCCCAACTGCCCTTTTTGACGTCTGTTCTGACATGGCATGAGTTGCAGTAGGCTGACTCCGCGATAGGCGTTGCCGCAGGTCTCGTGCCGGACCGCACTTCGATGTGACGTGACATCAGGTGCCTTTCGGGGAGGTTCCGGCCGCCAGTCCCATTCGCGCTTCGGGGCCCGGACCGGCTCCACGCGATGCCACCTGAAGAGAGTTTCATGACGTCATTTGTGCAGGAACCCTTTTTCTGGGTCTTCATCGTGGTGATGCTCGCAGCCGTCGGAGCGGCCCTCCAGGCACGCAGGACGAACATCGCCCTGCGACGGCAGAACGCCTCCCTGGAGGAGGCGAGCGCCGCGGCCCAGCGGCAGCGCGACGAATTCGCCGTGCTGCACGACCGCCTGCAGGGCCAGCACGCGTCCGAGCTGTCGGCCGTCCGCCGGGACGCCGAGGAGGACACCAAGGCCGTCCTCAAGGCGGCGATGCGGACGCTGCAGGGCCTGGCCGACGAGCAGCAGGTCGTCATCGACAAGGTGCAGCGGAAGTACGGCGACAGCCCGCAGATCCTCGCCGACCTGATGACGATCGACCACACCAACAGCCAGTTCGGCCGGCGCGCCCAGGGCATCGCGGTGCTCTGCGGCGGCTGGCTCGGCCGCCGCGAGAGCGTCGCCTCGGTCTACGACGTGGTCCGCAGCGCCCAGGGCCGGATCCGGCACTTCGACCGGGTGCGGATCCACTCCCGGGTCAGCGTCTCGCTCGCCAGCAAGGTCGTCGAGCCGGTCGCCGTCGTGCTGTCCGAGCTGCTCGCCAACGCGACCAACTACTCCGCCCCGGACACCCCGGTGGAGGTCAGCGTCCAGGCCGTCCCCACCGGCGTCTGCCTGATCATCGACGACGCCGGCCTCGGCATGGGCCAGGAGGAGAAGGACCGCGCCTCGCTGCTCCTGAACCCGGGCGCGCCGATCAGCCTCACCAGTCTGGGCAACCCCCCGAAGTTCGGCTTCGCCGTCTCCGGCATGCTGGCCGCCCGCTACGGCTTCCGCGTCTCCGTCGACTCGGTCTCCCCGTACGGCGGCGTGCGGGCCGTGGTGCTGCTGCCGGCCGAGCTGCTCAGCAGCGAGGTCGCGGCCCCGCCCTTCGCCGAGCACACCGACTACCAGGCCGCGCCGGTGGAGCAGCCCGCGCAGGCCTGGGCGCAGGCCCCCG
Organism: Kitasatospora sp. NPDC001132; assembly: GCF_053598415.1. Lineage (NCBI taxonomy): Bacteria > Bacillati > Actinomycetota > Actinomycetes > Kitasatosporales > Streptomycetaceae > Kitasatospora > Kitasatospora sp. NPDC001132. The sequence goes on from NZ_JBSFKF010000053.1 coordinate 31,142, forward strand.
GTCAGCGGCTCGTGTCGCTGTCCGAGCCGACGGCTCCGCTGGCCCCGGTGCCGGCGCCGCACGCGGCGGCGGCCGGGCCGGAGACCACCGCGGACGGCCTGCTGCCCCGGCGCCGCCGCCAGCGCCCGGTGTCGGTCGTCCCCACCCCGCAGGACCCGGGCAGGCCGGAGGAGCTGCGGAGCACCGGCCGGCACACGCCGTCCCGCCTCGGCGCGTTCCAGCGCGGCACGCTGTCCGGGCGTAACACCATGACCACGGAAGGAACCGAGATCCAGTGAGCCGTGATCTTTCCTGGGTGCTCAACGACGTACTCCAGGTACCCGGCGCCCGGCACGCCATCCTCGTCTCCGCCGACGGCCTCCTGCTCGAGCGCTCCAGCGAGATCGGCCGTGACGAGGCGGAGACCAACGCCGCCGCGATGAGCTCGATGCAGTCGCTTAGCCGCGCGGTCGCCCCGTTCGTCGGCGGTGGCGGCGGGGTCTGGCGCCAGACCCTGCTGGAGTACGACCACGGCTGGATCTTCCTGATCGCGGCCGGCAGCGGCGCGTACCTGGCCGCCTCCACCGCCCCGGACGTCGACATGGAGGCGATGTCCTTCCGGATGCAGCAGCAGGTGGGCGCACTCGGACGGGCGATGTCGGCGGCACCGCGCCAGAGCACGTACAGCGGCTCATGACGGTCGGCGGCGAGGAACAGAGGGTCACGGGCGGGTTCATCCGCTCCTACGTCATCACCGGCGGGCGCGAGTTACCGAACGCGGACGACCTGTCTCTGATCACCCTGGTCACCGTCGGGCCCGGGCAGGACCTCCCCGGCCTGCCGAGCCCGGAGACCCGGGCGATCTGGGAGCTGTGCTCCGGCGGCTACCTCTCGGTGGCCGAGGTCGCGGCCCGGCTGGAGCTGCCGGTCGGGGTCGTGAGGCTGTTGCTGACGGACCTGATCCGTGAGGGACGGCTGCTGCGCCGGTCGGCCCCGCCCCCGGCCCAGGCCCCGGACCCGAGACTTCTAGAGAAGGTACTGCATGGACTTCAACGCCGGTTCGCCTGAGGACATCTACGTCCCCGGCGCGGTGACGACCGCTGTCAAGATCCTGGTCGTCGGGCACTTCGCGGTCGGCAAGACGACGCTCATCGGGGCCCTGTCGGAGATCGCGCCGCTGAGCACCGAGGAGAGCATGACCCAGGCGTCCGTCAGCGTCGACGACCTCCGCGGCGCACCGGACAAGAAGACCACGACCGTCGCCCTGGACTTCGGCCGGCTGACGCTCGGCGACGACCTCGTGCTGTACCTGTTCGGCACGCCGGGGCAGCAGCGGTTCATGCAGCTCTGGGAGGACATGGCGCGGGGGGCGCTGGGAGCGCTGCTGCTGGCCGACCCGACCCGCCTCGCGGACACCTTCCCCGTCATCGACCTGATCGAGCAGTACGGCCTGGAGTACGCGGTGGCCGTCAACAGCTTCGACCGGCAGAGCGAGTACACCGAGGACCAGCTGCGCGAGGCGCTCGACCTGCTGCCGCACACCCCGGTGGTGTTCTGCGACGCGCGGGACCAGCGCTCCTCGGCCAACGCGCTGCTGACGCTCGTCCGGCACCTGCTCGACCGGGCCTCCTGACCTCCCCCACGCCTCCCCCTCCCCCTCCCGGGTCCGCACCCGCCCGGGGCCACCTCCAAGGAACGACCCATGGAATCTCTGCAGCGACCCGTCCCGCAGTCGCCTCCGCCGGGCTGCCCGATGCACGCCGGCGTGAGCACGCCGCTCTACGGGGAGATGTTCTCGGCCGACCCCGGCGCGGTCTACGACCGGCTGCGCGCCAACGGTCCGGCCGCGCCGGTGGAGTTGGCGCCGGGGGTGGACGCCACCCTGGTCACCTCGCACGAGGCCGCGCTGCGGGTGCTGCAGAACCCGGGGATGTTCGCCCGGGACTCGCGGCGCTGGGCGGCGCTGAACGAGGGCCGGGTGCCGATGGACAGCCCCGTCCTGCCGATGATGTTCTACCGGCCCAACTGCCTCTTCACGGACGGCGCCGAGCACCTGCGGCTGCGCAAGGCCGTCACCGAGAGCCTGGAGCGGCTCAACGACAGCCGGCTCAACCGGCACGTCGAGCGGATCGCCGGCTACCTGATCGACCAGTTCAGTCCGCTGGGCCGGGCCGACCTGCTCAACGACTACGCCAAGCTGCTGCCGCTGCTGCTGTTCAACCAGCTGTTCGGCTGCCCGGCCGACATCGGCGACCGGCTGACCCGCAGCATGTCCGCGCTCTTCGACGGCCTCGACGTCATCCAGGCCAACGAGGAGCTGAACTCCTGCCTGATGGACCTGGTCGCGCTGAAGCGCCGCCAGCCCGGCGACGACATCACCTCCTGGCTCATCCAGCACCCGGCCGGCCTGCGGGACGAGGAGCTCAAGGACCAGCTGGTCATGCTGATGGGCGCCGGCGTCGAGCCCGAGCGCAACCTGATAGGCAACGCGCTGCTCCTGCTGCTGTCCGGTGAGGGCGGCTCCGGGCTGCGCATCGAGGACGCCCTCGACGACGTGCTGTGGAACAACCCGCCGATCGCCAACTACGCGACGCACTACCCGATGCAGGACCTCAACCTGGGCGGCGTCCCGATGGACGCCGGCAGCCCGGTGGTGATCAGCTTCGCCGCCGCCAACAGCGACCCGGCGCTGACCGACGCGCGGCTGACCCTCAGCAAGGGGGCCCACCTGGCCTGGGGTGCGGGACCGCACGCCTGCCCGGCCAAGTCCCCGGCCCAGCTGATCGCCCTGAGCGCCATCGAGTGCCTGCTCAACGCGCTCCCGGACGTCACGCTCGCGGTGCCGGCGGAGGACGTGGAGTGGCGCCCGGGCCCGTTCCAGCGCGGCCTGGTCTCGCTCCCGGTGCGGTTCAGCCCGGTGGCCGCCCGCACCGTGGGGACGGCCCCGGCCGCGGACGCCGTCCCGGCCCCGGCGCCGGTCGGCCTTGAGCAGGCGCAGGCGTACCCGCAGGCCGGGCCCGTCACGCCGGCCAGGGCTCCGCAGAAGAAGGGCTGGTGGAGCTCCTTCCTGGACGTCTTCCGGCTCTGAGACGTCCCTGGGGTTCGGTGAGGGGTTCCGGCACCGCGGCCAGGGGTTCCGGCGCGCCCGCGCGGGGCCCCGGCCCGTCTCGCCGCCGGAAGTCGTCCGGTCACCGCGGGGTGAACGGCGTGTGGCGACGGTGCGGTACGTGACAGGGGCAACACGGATCGACGCTTGAGCGCGCTGTTGCTGGGTAGTACGCCGCCGTACTGCCCGCCCGCGTGTTGAAGGAGCCCGTGTGACCGCCATGTTGGAAGCCCGCCCCGCGGAGTGGGAGCGTGCTGACGGAAGGGCCGACCGACGCGCCGCCGTCCCGCTGCTGCGCAGGCTGCGGTCGGCCGAGGGGCTCGCCGACCCGAGCCCGGTCTACGACGAGCTGCGGGCGCTCGGTGACCTCGTCCCTGCGCCCTGGGGCGGCTACCTGGTCACCGGCTACGAGGCGTGCGACCAGGTCCTGCGCGGCAGGACCTGGCTCGTCCCCGACTTCGCCTGGCAGGAGCGGCAGACCGGGACGGAGCGCTGGGAGGCCGTCGCCACCCGGGAGATGAGCCGGACGCTCTCCCGGCTGAACGCCCCCGAGCACACCCGGCAGCGGCGCAGCCTCGGCAGCCTCTTCGACCGGAACACCCTGCGGGCCATGGCGGCGGACATCGAGGAGGACGCGGCCGGGCTGCTCGACCGCCTGGCCGAGCGAATACGGACCGACGGCGAGGCAGACTTCGCCTCCGTGGTCAGCGAGCAGCTGCCGATCGGCACCATCGGGCGCTGGCTGGACATCGCGCCGGCGGACTACCCGCACATCCTGACGATGACCCACAACCAGGTGCACGCCCAGGAACTGCTGCCCACCAAGAGCCAGCTGGCGATCTCCGAGCAGGCCACCATGGAGCTGCGCGAGTACTTCACCCGGCTCGTCCGGGAGCGCCGAGAGAAGGACGGCGACGACGTGATCGCCGGCTGGATCCGCACCTGGGACGCGCTGGAGTCCGACCGTGAGGCCACCGACCGGATGGTCTACCAGCTCACCATGTTCGTCACCATCGCCTCGCTGGAGACCACGGCGACGCTGCTCTCCTCGCTGGTGTGGCAGCTGCTGCGGACGCCCGGCCGGTGGGAGTGGCTGCGGGCGAACCCGGAGCACATCGACGAGGTGATCGACGAGGCGCTGCGCTACGACCCGCCGATCCGCGTCAACAGCCGCGTCGCGGGCGAGGACACCGAACTGGCCGGAGTGTTCCTCCCCAAGGACACCATGGTCCACGTGATGTACGGCGCGGCCAACCGCGATCCGCGCCGCAACCCGGACCCGCACACCTTCGACCCGCTGCGCCGGGGCACCCACCTCACCTTCGGCGGCGGCGCCCACTACTGCCTCGGCGCGGGCCTGGCCCGGCTGGAGGCGCGGGCCCTGCTCGGGCAGCTGCTGGAGCGCTTCCCGACGCTGCGGGCGGTGAGCCCGCCCGAGCACGCGCCCCGGATGGTGTTCCACCGGGTGACGTCCCTGAGAGTCGCCGCGTGAACGTCTCCCCGCAGGCCCCCCGGTGCCCCTCGTACGCGATGCAGCCCTCGTACGTCCCGCAGCCTCCGGCGGCGACCGCCTGGTACGCCGGGCCCGACCCGGCCCCCGAGCCCTTCGTCGCGCCCGAGCCCGTCGTCGCTTCTGTGGCCGCGCCCGAGCCGGCGCCACCGGCCCGTACGGTCCGTTCCGAGCTCCGGGGCGCGGTGCTCCACGTCGAGCTGGACAGCCCGGAGACGGGCAACGCCGTCACCTCGGCCATGCTGGACGAGCTCCTCGCCGTCCTTGCCGCACCCGACCCGGCCGTGCGGGTGATCGTGCTGTCCGCGGCCGGCCGGGACTTCTGCCTCGGCGGCGACCGCGACGAGCTCTTCGCCGGCCTGGACGAGGACCCGACCGGCGGCCGGATACGCAGTTACGGGGACCGGGCCCGCCGGGTCTGCGAGGCCCTCACCAACAGCCCCGCCGTCACCGTCGCCCGGGTGCAGGGCCGGGCGACCGGCGCCGGCTTCGCCCTCGCGCTCGCCTGCGACCTGCGGGTCGGCGCCGACAACGCCGTCTTCCGGCTGCCCGAGCTGGCCCTGGGACTTCCCGTCGCCTGGGGCGGGCTGCTGCCCCGCCTGCTGCACGAGGTCGGCGCGGCCCGGGTCCGCGAGATCATCCTCACCGGCCGCCCGGTCGGCGCGGTGGAGGCGCGGGAGCTCGCCATCCTGCAGCGCGTCGTCGCCGAGCCGGAGCTGGACGAGGCGGTGGCCGAGTGGGCCCGTCCCGTCACGCGCCGCCCCGAGGCCGCCCTGCGGGTCACCAAGACGCTGCTCGCCTCGCACGCCTCGGCCACCCGGATGGCCGACGCCTCGGTCCTGGACTCCGAGCTGATGGCCTCGGTCATCGCCGCCGCCCACTACACCCGCAGTCTCGGCGCCCGGCCTCCGGTCGGCTGACCGGTCGTCGGACGGAAGGGAGGGCGGGCCCGCGTCACCGGCGCGGGCCCGCCCTCCCTCCCTTTCGGTAACCCACTGTGAATTCTTCCCGGATGTTCGCTACTGTGTGCGAGCAACGAAGGGGAGGGATCGTGGTGGGGAAGACGCGCAACACCCGTGCTGCGATAGCGGTTCTGACGATGGCTCTGGTCGCAGCCGGGGTGGCGGCCTGCGAGGGCGACAAGGGCGGCGCCGCGGCGGCGAGCACACCGCCGCAGCCGTTCGGCGCCGGCGGCTACCGGGGACTGCAGCTGTCGATGACCAAGGAGGAGGCGCTCGCCTCCGGGGCCCTGGAGAGCGCGCCGGTCTCCGTGCTCAACGGCTGCACCGACTACGCGTACAAGGGCGGCCCGGCTCCGGACCAGGCCCGGATGGCGACCGAGGCGGACGTCCACGCGAAGGCCGACAAGGCGCTGGCCAGGATCGACGAGATCAGGGCGAAGCGGAAGACGATTCCGCCGCTGGCGCCGGGGGCCTCGCTGAAGGAGATGCAGGAGCACGGCGCCCGCCTCCAGGAGCAGCTCCGGCAGGACGCCGCCGACCAGGCGGAGATCACCGCGCTCGACAAGGACCTGGACCTCGTCGGGCCCGCCCGCAAGGCCCGGGACGAGGCGTTCCGGGCCACCGGCCGGGTCAACTTCGGCACCAAGGGCCTGCGTCAGCTGGTCGCCCCCGCGGAGGCGAGGACGGCCGAGGGCGTCGGCGCCGGCTCGACGGAGGAGCAGCTCAAGCAGGCCTACGCGGGCAAGGACCTCAAGCCGGCCGAGGGCGGCACCTACGAACTCCCGGCCGAGAGCGGCAACGGCGGCCCGGACTGGTTCTACGAGTTCACCGTGGCCGAGGGCAAGGTCGTCGCCCTCGCCCTGGTCAAGCACGGCACCTACTGCTCCTGAGAGCCGGCCGGGGTTCGGGCCGGTTCGGCGGCCCGTCGGGAACCGGGCGGGGCCTGCGGACAGGTGGGGGTGTGGAACTGTCACAGCGGGCGCGATTGAGGAGCGGGGACCAGTGGGCCTTCGGGGAGCTGTTCGATGAGACGGCGGACGACCTGTACCGGTACGCGGCGCGGGTGGTGGGGGACCGGGCGGCGGCGGAGGATGTCGTCCAGCTGACGTTCCTCGAAGCGTGGCGGCTGCGCGGCAAGCTGCGGGAGGACGACGGGCCGGTGCGGCCCTGGCTGTTCGGGATAGCCGCCCACGTGCTGCGCAACACGACCCGGGCCGCCCGGCGGCACCGGGCGGCGCTGGCGCGGATGCCCGACCGGGGCGTCCTGCCCGACTTCGCGGAGGAGTTGGCCGGACGGCTCGACGACGACGCCCGGCTCGCCGCCGTCCGGCGGGCGCTGGGCGGGCTGCGGACGGCCGAGCGCGAGGCGTTCGGCCTCTGCGTCCTGGCGGGCCTGGACTACGCGAGCGCGGCCGAGGCACTCGGGGTGCCGATCGGCACGGTGCGCTCCCGGCTCTCGCGCGCCCGTACCAAGCTGCGCGCGCTGACGGCCGAGGAGCTCCGGGGCGGGCGGGAACTCCCGCCGGGCACCGGACAGGTACGGGGTGGCCGCAGCGGAGCGGCCGGGTCGACGACTCCTGGGAGTACCCGATGAACCCGATGAACGAGGACGAACTGCTGCCGACGCCCACGGGGCCGGGGCTCTCCGCCGACCGCCGGCGGCAGCTGCGGGGGCACCTGATGAGCGAGTTCGCGCGCGGGTCGGTGACCACCCCCCGGCGGATCCGGCTCGGCTGGGTGGCCCTGCCCGCCCTGGCGGGCGGCCTGGCGCTGGGCCTGGTGCTGGTCGGCGTTCCGGCGGAGCGTGGCGCGGACCCCAGCCGACCGGTGGCGGCGGTCGTCCTGGACCGCGCGGCGAAGGCCGCCGAACAGCAGCCCGCCCCGGCCGCACGCGGGGACCAGTTCGTCTACGTGAAGAGCCTGGACGAGTGGGCGAGGTCGGCGGGCGAGGCGCCGCGGACCCGGGAGCTCTGGAGGTCCGTCGACGGCAGCAGGCGGGACCTGCTGCTCCTGGACAGGCACCTGCCGAACCCCGGGGGAAGCGACGAGCACGGGGAAGCCGAACCCGCGCCGTTCACCGGGATCGGCAGCTACGCCTACGTCGCCGCCCTGCCGACCGACCCGGACGCGCTGCTGGACAGGATCCACGTGGACACCGCGGGCCACGGGCCCGGCCCCGACGAGGAGGCGTTCAGGACCGTCGGCGACCTCCTGCGCGAGCAGATCGCCCCACCGGCCGTCAGCGCCGCGCTCTACCGGGCGGCCGCGAAGATCCCCGGCGTCACGGTGATCGACTCGGTTACCGACGCGGCCGGCCGCCCCGGCATCGCGGTCGCGCGCCTGGACGGCGGCGGGAAGGCCGAGGTTCAGTGGATCTTCGACCGCGCCGACTACACCTTCCTCGGCGAGCGCACCGTCGCCGTCACCGACGGCGCGACCTTCAAGAAGGGCGACATCACCGGCCAGATGGCCGTCCTCGCCCGCGCGGTCGTCGACCAGGCCGGCACCCGCCCGTAGCCCCAGTGGCCTCCGTGGTGGCCGGCCGCTTTTGCGTCTCGGGCTGCTCGGGGCGGCGCCATCGTCGGCATGAGTGACCAGTGGAGGAGTTCGGATGGCTACCGCACCCGACTACAGCGACCTCTTCGAGATCATTGAGCACCTGGAGTCCGACCAGGTCGAGGAACTGCGTCGCCATGCGCTGCGCCTGGTCAAGGGCACTGCCGATCAGGACGAGACCGAGTACCTGATGCGGTCGCCGGAGAACTCTCGCCGACTTCTTGCGTCCAGGCAATCCGTCGCCGAGGGCCGGGTCGAGTACCGCGATCTGGTGGACCCCGAGTGAACTGAGTGCTGCTTGGCGGTGGTTTCGGCGGCCCCGGCCAAGCTTGGCCGGGGCCGCTGTTGCTTGTGCGGTTCCTGGAAGGGGTGGGCGGGTGG
>NZ_JBSFKF010000054.1:0-33954 GCF_053598415.1 Kitasatospora sp. NPDC001132
ACGGACCGCAGCCGCGTGCACCTCCTCGGCACCGGAACCATCCGCAGAACCGAACTCCACCGCCACCAGCGACGGCACGACCTCCACGGCATCCAATTCCGCGAGGTCACCCACCACGAGGACCTCACCGGCAGCCTCACCGAGCGCGATCTGCGCCCAGTCCACGCCGAACAGCGACTCGCCACCACGGTTGCCCACCGCCGCCAGCTGCCCGGCGACCACCGGCCGCAGCACCAGCGACTCCACCGAACCGACCGGACGGCCCTCGGCGTCCGCCAGCGTCAGCGACACCGCGTCCGAACCCGCCGACACCAGCCGCACCCGCAGCGCGCCCGCGCCCGACGCGACCAGCGACACACCCGACCACGCGAACGGCAACCGGCCCGCTCCCGCGTCCTCCACCAGGCCACCGAGCCCGACCGCGTGCAACGCCGCGTCCAGCAGCGCCGGGTGCAGCCCGAAACCGGCCGCCTCCCCCGCCACCGCCTCCGGCAGCGCCACCTCGGCGAACACCTCACCGTCGCGACGCCAGGCGGCCCGCAGACCCTGGAACACCGGGCCGTAACCGAACCCGACGCCCTCCATCGCCCCGTAGAAGCCGTCCAGCTCCACCGCCTCGGCACCCGCCGGCGGCCACTCCACCAGACCCGCACCCTCAGCAGCCGACGCACCCTCCGCCAGCACACCCGAGACATGACGGACCCACTCCGACGAGCCCTCGGCCCGACCGTGCACAGCCACCGAACGACGCCCGGACGCATCCACCGCGCCCACCGTCACCTGAACCTGCACACCACCCGACCCCGGAAGCACCAGCGGCGCCTCCAGCGTCAACTCCTCCACCAGCGAGCAACCCACCTGGTCGCCCGCGCGGACGGCGAGCTCCACGAACGCCGTGCCCGGAACGATCACCGAACCCAGCACCGCGTGATCGGCCAGCCACGGGTGCGACTCCACCGACAGACGACCCGTGAACAGGAAACCCTCCGCGTCGGCCAGCGACACGCCGGCCCCCAGCAGCGGGTGATCGGCCGCGCCCAGGCCCAGCGAGGCGACCTCGCCCAGCCAGCCCGAGGCCACCGTCGGCCAGTAGCGCTCACGCTGGAACGCGTACGTCGGCAGCTCGACCGGGGGAAGCGCCACCTCTGCCGTCCAGGCCACCGGAACGCCGTGGACGTGCAGGCTCGCCAGGCACTCCGCGACACCGGCCCGCTCGTCCCGGCCGTTCCGGAGCGCCGGAACGAACACGCCCTGCTCGACGCACTCCTGGCCCATGGCCGAGAGCACGCCGTCGGGGCCCAGCTCCAGGTACGTGGTGACGCCCTGGGCCTCCAGAGTGCGCATCCCGTCAGCGAATCGAACCGCCTGACGCACGTGCCGGACCCAGTACTCGGGCGAGCACAGCTCCTCGGCCGTCGCGACCGCACCCGTCACGTTGGAGACCACGGCGATCTGCGGCGCCACGTAGGTCAGGCCCTCCGCCACCCGGCGGAAGTCCGCCAACATGCCGTCCATCAGCGGCGAGTGGAACGCGTGCGAAACGCTCAGCCGCTTGGTCTTCTCGAACTGCCCGGCGATGGCGGAGACTTCATCCTCGTCGCCGGAAATCACCACGGAGGAGGGCCCGTTGACGGCCGCGATGCTCACCTGGGCGGTCAGCAGCGGCAGGATCTCGGCCTCGGTGGCCTTGACCGCCACCATCGCACCGCCCTCGGGCAGCGCCTGCATCAGCCGGCCACGAGCCGCGACCAGCGCAACGGCGTCGTCCAGCGACAGCACACCGGCCACGTGCGCGGCCGCGATCTCACCGATCGAGTGGCCGACCAGGAAGTCCGGACGGACCCCCCAGCTCTCCACCAGCCGGTACAGCGCGGTCTCGATCGCGAACAGCGCGACCTGCGTGAACTCCGTACGGGCCAGAACCGCGGAGTCCTCCCCGAACACCGCCTCCTTCAGTGGCAGTTCCACCCGCGAACACACCGCGTCGAAGGCCTCCGCGAACACCGGATAGGCGGCATACAGCTCGCGCCCCATCCCCGGCCGCTGGCTGCCCTGCCCCGTGAACAGGAACGCCGTCCGTCCGTCGCCGGCCACGCCCCGCGCCACGCCCGCCAGCGGGCGGTCCGCCGCGAGGGCGTCCAGCGCCGCGAGCAGTGCGTCGCGGTCGCCGTGGCCGGTCACCGCGGCGCGGTGCTCGTGGTGGCTGCGGGTGGTGGCGAGGGAGAAGGCCGTTGCTTCCAGCGGGAGTTCGGGGTGCTCCGCCAGGTGGGCGCGGAGGCGTCCGGCCTGGGCGGCGAGGGCGTCCGCGCTCCGGCCCGACAGCAGCAGCGGGAGCGGGGCGGCGGTGCCCGGGGTCCCGGCGGGCGCCTGCGCCGGCTCGGCGGTCGGCGCGGGCGCCTGCTCCAGGATGACGTGGGCGTTGGTGCCGCTCATGCCGAAGGAGGAGACGCCGGCCCGGCGCGGTTCGCCGGTCTCCGGCCAGTCGCGCGACTCCGTCAGCAGCTCGACGGCGCCGGCCGACCAGTCCACGTGCGGGGACGGCTGGTCGACGTGGAGGGTCTGCGGCAGCACGCCGTGCTGCATGGCGAGCACCATCTTGATGACGCCCGCGACGCCGGCGGCGGCCTGGGTGTGCCCGATGTTGGACTTCACCGAGCCGAGCCACAGCGGCCGGTCGGCGGCGGCGCGGCCGCGGCCGTAAGTGGCGAGCAGGGCCTGGGCCTCGATCGGGTCACCCAGCGAGGTGCCGGTGCCGTGCGCCTCGACGGCGTCGACCTGGGCGGGGGTGAGCCGGGCGCCGGCCAGGGCCTGGCGGATGACGCGCTGCTGGGCGGGGCCGTTGGGGGCGGTGAGGCCGTTGCTGGCGCCGTCCTGGTTGATCGCCGAGCCGCGCACGACGGCGAGCACCGGGTGGCCGTTGCGGCGGGCGTCGGAGAGCCGCTCGACGAGCAGCATCGCGACGCCCTCGGACCAGTTGGTCCCGTCGGCGGCGGCCGCGAAGGGCTTGCAGCGGCCGTCCTCGGCGAGGCCGCGCTGGCGGCTGAACTCCAGGAAGGCACCGGGCGTCGACATGATGGCGACGCCGCCGGCCAGGGCGAGCGTGCACTCGCCGTTGCGCAGCGACTGGACGGCCAGGTGGAGGGCGACCAGGGAGGAGGAGCAGGCGGTGTCGACGGTGACGGCCGGGCCCTCCAGGCCCAGGGTGTAGGAGATGCGGCCGGAGACCACGCTGGCCGCGTTGCCGGTGCCGAGGTGGCCCTCGAAACCCTCCTGGGAGATCAGCAGCAGGTTGGTGTAGTCCTGCATGTTGGTGCCGGCGAAGACGCCGACCCGGGTGCCGCGCAGGGCGGCGGGGTCGAGGCCGGCCCGCTCGATGGTCTCCCAGGAGGTCTCCAGCAGCAGGCGCTGCTGCGGGTCCATGGCGAGGGCCTCGCGCGGCGAGATGCCGAAGAACGCCGGGTCGAACTCGGCGGCGCCGTGGATGAAGCCACCCTCGCGGACGTAGCTGGTGCCCTGCCGGTCGGGGTCCGGGTCGTACAGCGCGTCCAGGTCCCAGCCGCGGTCGGCCGGGAACGGCGTGATCGCGTCGCGGCCGTCCCGCAGCAGGTGCCAGAGCGTCTCGGGCGAGTCGACGCCGCCGGGGAACCGGCAGCCCATCGCGACGATGGCGATCGGCTCGGTGGAGGCCGACTCGGCCTCGCGCAGCCGCTCCCGGGTGTCCGCCAGGTCGGCGGTGACCTTCTTGAGGTAGCCCAGCAGCTTCTCTTCAGCGACCATCGCTGGCCAACTCCTTCTGGTGATCCGGCAGTCCGGTGGTGCTCTGTCGAATGCCGGTCACGACATCCCCAACTCGTTGTCGATGAACGCGAAGACCTCGTCCGCGGTCGCCTCGTCCAGCTTCTGCGCGGTGGTGGCGGCGGTCGGCGCCTCGCGCCGGTCGCTCCAGCGGGCCAGGACGGCCTGCAGGCGGGCGACCACCTCCTCGCCGGTGTCCTCGTCGGGCAGCGGCTGCGCGAGCGCGGCCTCCAGCCGGGCGAGGGTGTCCAGCAGCGGTTCGTCTCCGGACCGCGGGTCGGCGAGCAGCTGCGGGTGCAGGTGCTCGGCCAGGGCCGTGGGCGTCGGGTAGTCGAAGACCACGGTGGCGGGCAGCCGCAGGCCGGTGAGGCCGTTCAGGCGGTTGCGCAGTTCGACCGCGGTCAGCGAGTCGAAGCCCAGCTCCCGGAAGGCCCGGGCCGTCCCGACACCGTCGGTGCCGGTGTGGCCGAGCACCGCCGCCGCCTCGGTCCGTACCGCGTCGACCAGCAGGCGCCTGCGCTCGGCCTCCGGGGCCTCGGTGAGGCGCTCCACCAGGACCGGCCGCCCGGAGGCGCCGGTGCGCGGGCCGCTCTGCGGGCCGTCGTCGGCGAGGGCCGCGGCGACCTCGGGCAGGTCGGCGATCAGCGGGCGGGCCCGGCCGGCGGTGAACGCCGGGGCGAAGCGCGCCCAGTCCACGTCGGCGACGGTCACCGCGGTCTCGCCGAGGCCGAGTGCCCGGTCGAGCGCCGCGACGGCCAACTCCGGTGCCATCGCCGGGAGCCCGCGGCGGGCGAGGTGTCCCTCGGCCTCGCCCTCGGCCATCCCGCCGCCGGCCCACGGGCCCCAGGAGACGGCCGTGGCGGCCAGGCCGCGCGAGCGGCGCTGCTCGGCCAGGGCGTCCAGGAAGGCGTTGGCGGCCGCGTACGAGCCCTGGGTTCCGCTGCCCCAGATGCCGGCGATGGACGAGAACAGCACGAACGCGTCCAGCGGGGTGTCGCCGAGCAGCTCGTCCAGGTGGACGGCGCCGCCGACCTTGGCCGCCAGCACCTCGGCCAGCTGGTCCGCGGTGATCTCGGCCAGCGGTACGGCCAGGTCCAGGCCGGCCGCGTGGACCACGGCGTCGACGGGGTGCTCGGCGAGCAGCCCGGCGACGGCCGCGCGGTCGGCCACGTCGCAGGCCGCGAGGGTGACCCGGGCGCCGAGCCCGGTCAGCTCGGCGGCCAGCTCCGCGGCCCCGGCGGCCTGCGCTCCGCGCCGGCTGGTGAGCACCAGGTGCTCGGCGCCGGCCCGCGCCAGCCAGCGGGCGACCTGCCCGCCGAGGGCGCCGGTGCCGCCGGTGATCAGCACGGTGCCGCGCGGCATCCACGGGGCCGGCGCCTCGGCCGCCCCGAGCGGACGGCTGTGCACCAGCCGGCGGACCAGCGCGCCGGAGGACCGCAGGGCGATCTGATCCTCCCCGTCTGCGCCGGCGAGGACCGCCGCCAGGTGCTGCCGCGCCCGGTCGTCGAGCGTCTCGGGCAGGTCCAGCAGACCGCCCCAGCGCTGCGGCTGCTCCAGCCCGACGACCCGGCCGAGGCCCCAGACCTGGGCCTGGACGGCGTTGCGCAGCCGGTCCGTCGGAGCGGTGGAGACCGCGCCGCTGGTGATCAGCCAGAGCGGTGCGCCGATTCCGGCGTCGCCCAGCGCCTGCACCAGGGCCAGGGTGCCGGACAGGCCGGCCGACAGGCCCGGGTGCTCGGCGTTCGAGCGCCCGGTCAGCGCGAGCAGGGAGAGCACGCCCGCGATGGGGGCCTCCGTACCGCCGGCGGCCTCGCGCAGCTCGCCGGCCAGGGCCGTGCGGTCCGCGGTCGCCGGGTCGACGGTGATCCGCGCGACCCGGGCGCCGTGCCCGGCCAGCAGGTCCGCCAGGTCGCCGGCCGGCTGCTCGCCGGCCCGGTCGGCGGGCTCGACGACCAGCCAGCGGCCGGCCAGGGACGGTGTGCCGTCCTGGTCGCCGGGCAGGGCGCGCCAGCTGACGCGGTAGCGCCAGCGGTCCAGCGTCGACTCGTCGGCGGTGCGGCGCCGCCAGGACGACAGGGCGGGCAGGACCGCGCTCAGCGGCTCGTCCCCGCGGACGTCCAGGGTGCCGGTCAGCGCGGCCAGGTCGCCGCGTTCCACGGCGGCCCAGAAGTCCGCCTCGGCCGGGTCGTGCTCGGTGCCGCCGGCGGGGGCCGCCTGGGCAACCTTCGGCCAGTACCGCTCACGCTGGAAGGCGTAGGTCGGCAGGTCCACCCGGCGGGCGCCGGAGCCGGCGAACAGGGCCTCCCAATCGACCGCCGCGCCACGGGTGTGGGCCACGGCCAGGGCGGCGGCGAGCGCGTCCCGCTCGGGCCGGTCGCCGCGCAGGGCGGCGGCGAAGGCGGTGTCCGGCCCGTCGACGCAGTCCTGGCCCATGGCCGAGAGCACGCCGTCGGGGCCGAGTTCGACGAAGGTGGTGACGCCCTGGGCCTCCAGGGTGCGCATCCCGTCGAGGAAGCGGACGGCCTCGCGGACGTGGCTCACCCAGTACTCGGGCGAGCACAGCTCCTCGGCCGTGGCCATGTCCCCGGTGACGTTGGAGACGACCGGGATGCGCGGGGCGCTGTACGTCAGCCCCTCGGCAACGGCCCGGAACTCCTCCAACATCCCGTCCATCAGCGGCGAGTGGAACGCGTGCGAGACGCTCAGCCGCTTGGTCTTCTCGAACTTCCCGGCGATCGCCATCACTTCGGACTCCTCGCCCGAAACCACGACGGAGGAAGGCCCGTTGATCGCCGCGATGCTCACCTGAGCGGTCAGCAGCGGCAGCACCTCCTCCTCCGAGGCCTTGACCGCCACCATCGCACCGCCCTCCGGCAGCGCCTGCATCAGCCGACCACGCGCCGCCACCAAGGCGACCGCGTCGTCCAGCGACAGGACACCCGCGACGTGCGCGGCCACCAGCTCACCGATCGAGTGGCCCACCAGGAAGTCCGGACGGACCCCCCAGCTCTCGAAGAGCCGGAACAGCGCCACCTCGACCGCGAACAGCGCCACCTGGGTGAACTCCGTCCGGGCGAGAACCGAAGCGTCCTCGCCGAACACGGCGTCACGCAGGGGAAGTTCGACCCGAGCGCAGACCGCGTCGAAGGCGTCCGCGAACACCGGACAGGCCTCGTACAGCTCACGCCCCATGCCCGGACGCTGGCTGCCCTGCCCGGTGAAGAGGAACGCCGACTTCCCGCCGGCCTCGCCCCGGGTGAGGCCCGGCAGGGAGCCGCCCTCGGCGAGTTCTCCGAGCCCGCGCAGCACCGCCGCGCGGTCCGCGCCGCTGAGCACCGCGCGGTACTCGTGGGCGGCGCGCCCGGTCGCCAGCGAGTACGCGGCGTCGAGCAGCGTGACCTCCGGGTGGCCGGCCAGGTGGGACTGCAGGCGGCCGGCCTGCCGGCGCAGGGCCGACTCGGACCGGGCGGACAGCACCACCGGCAGGACCGGCGGCTCGACGGCGGCCCGGTCCTGCCCGGCTTCGGCCACCGGCTGGACGCCTTCCAGGATGACGTGGGCGTTGGTGCCGCTGAACCCGAAGGAGGAGACGCCCGCGCGGCGCGGGGCGCCGGTCTGCGGCCAGTTCCGCGACTCCGTGAGCAGCTCGACGGCGCCCGCCGACCAGTCGACGTGCGGGGTGGGCTCGTCGACGTGCAGGGTGCGCGGCAGCACGCCCTCCCGGATCGCCATCACCATCTTGATCACACCGCCGACACCGGCCGCCGCCTGGGTGTGGCCGATGTTGGACTTCAGCGAGCCGAGCCACAGCGGGTCCCCGCCGCGCTCCTGCCCGTAGGTGGCGAGCAGGGCCTGGGCCTCGATCGGATCGCCGAGCACCGTGCCGGTGCCGTGCGCCTCGACCGCGTCGACCTCGCCGGCCGACAGCCCGGCACTGGCCAGCGCCGCGCGGATCACCCGCTGCTGCGCGGGGCCGTTCGGGGCGGTCAGGCCGTTGCTGGCACCGTCCTGGTTGATCGCGCTGCCGCGCACCACGGCCAGCACGGGGTGCCCGAGGCGCTCGGCGTCCGACAGCCGCTCCAGCAGCAGCACACCGGCGCCCTCGCCCCAGCCCGTACCGTCCGCGGCGCCCGCGAAGGACTTGCAGCGGCCGTCGGCGGCGAGGCCGCGCTGGCGGCTGAACTCCAGGAAGGCCCCCGGCAGCGACATCACGGTGACACCGCCGGCCAGGGCCAGCGCGCACTCGCCGCTGCGCAGCGCCTGCACGGCGAGGTGCAGGGCGACCAGCGAGGAGGAGCAGGCGGTGTCCACCGTCACCGCCGGGCCCTCGAGCCCGAAGGTGTACGCCAGCCGGCCCGAGACCACGGCGGCCGCGTTGCCGGTGCCGAGGAAGCCGTCGGCCTCCTGCGGCGCGCCGAGCAGCAGGGTCGCGTAGTCCTGGCCGTTGGAGCCGACGAACACGCCCGCCTGGCTGCCCTTCAGCGTGGCCGGGTCGATGCCGGCCCGCTCGAAGGCCTCCCAGGAGGTCTCCAGCAGCAGGCGCTGCTGCGGGTCCATCGCCACCGCCTCGCGCGGCGAGATGCCGAAGAACGCCGGGTCGAAGCGGTCCGCGTCGTGGACGAAGCCGCCGTGGCGGGCGTAGGAGGTGCCCGGGTGCTCCGGGTCCGGGTGGTACAGGGCGTCCAGGTCCCAGCCGCGGTCGGTCGGCATCTCGCCGACCGCGTCGGTGCCGGAGAGCACCAGCTGCCACAGCTCCTCGGGGGTGCGGACACCGCCCGGGTAGCGGCAGGCCATCGCGACGATCGCGATCGGGTCGTCCTGCGTCCCGGCGCCGTCGCCGGCGGCCGGACGGACGGCGGGCAGGGCCGACCGCGGCTCGGCGCCGACGAGTTCGGTCCGCAGGTGCTCGGCCAGGGCGAGCGGCGTCGGGTGGTCGAAGACCAGGGTCGCGGGCAGCCGCAGGCCGCTGGTCTCGGTGAGCCGGTTGCGCAGCTCGACCGCGGTCAGCGAGTCGAAGCCCAGCTCCTTGAACGCCCGGTCCTCCTCGACCCGGGTGGCCGAGGCGTGGCCGAGGACGGCGGCGGCCTCGGTCCGCACCAGGTCCAGCAGGTACTGGCGGCGCTCACCCTCGGCGAGGCCGAGCAGGTGGGTGCGCAGGGTGCCCGCGGCGTCGGTGGCGGCCGGACGGGAGCCGGCGGCCAGCGCCTCGCCCGCCTCGGCGATCCGGTCGAGCAGCGGGCGCGGACGGGTGGCGGCGAAGGCCGGCGCGAAGCGCGCCCAGTCGACGTCGGCCACGGTGAGCGCCGGCTCGTCCGAGCCGACCGCACCGGCCAGCGCGGCGATCGCCAGGTCGGGCGCGATCGGCGCCAGGCCGCGGCGGCGCAGCTGCTCGCCCGCCTCGCCGTCGGCCATGCCGCCGTCGGCCCAGGGGCCCCAGGCGACGGCCGTGGCGGCCAGGCCGCGGGCACGCCGCTGCTCGGCCAGGGCGTCCAGGTAGGCGTTGCCCGCCGCGTAGGCGCACTGGCCCGCGCTGCCCCAGGTGCCGGCGATCGAGGAGAACAGGACGAAGGCGTCCAGTTCGGTGTCGCCGAGCAGCTCGTCCAGGTGCGCCGCACCGGCCACCTTGGCGGCCACCACCGCGGAGAACTCCGCGAGGCCGGTGGCGGCCAGCGGGGTGGTCTGGCCGACGCCCGCGGTGTGCACGACCGCGTCGACGGGGTGCTCGGCGAGCAGTGCCTCGACGGCCGTACGGTCGGCGACGTCGCAGGCGGCGACCGTCACCCGGGCGCCGAGGCCCTCCAGCTCCGCGCGCAGTTCGGCCGCCCCCGGAGCGTCCGGGCCGCGACGGCTGGTCAGCACCAGGTGCTCGGCGCCGTGCTCGGCCAGCCAGCGGGCGACCCGGGCGCCCAGGGCGCCGGTGCCGCCGGTGACCAGGACGGTGCCGCGCGGGTTCCAGCCCGCGCCCTCGGCGCGCTCGGCCCGGACGAGCCGGCGCACGAACACGCCCGAGGCGCGCACCGCCAGCTGGTCCTCGTCGGCCGGAGCGGCCAGGACGGCGGCCAGCCGGCCCTGCGCCCGCTCGTCCAGCACCTCGGGCAGGTCGAGCAGACCGCCCCAGAGCGCGGGGTGCTCCAGCGCCGCCACCCGGCCGAGGCCCCAGACCTGGGCCTGCGCCGCGTCGCGCAGCCGGTCGGCGCGGCCGACCGAGACCGCGCCCGAGGTGGCGAGCCACAGCGGGGCGGTGAGCTCGGCGTCGGCGAGCGCCTGGATCAGGACCAGCGCCGACTCCGCGCTCGGCGCGAGCGCCAGCACACCGGCAGGGGCGGACGGCAGCTGCGCCACCAGGGCGGCCGCCTCCTCCCGCGACCGGGTGCCCGGCTCCAGTCGGTGCACCGCGGCGCCGTGGGCGGTCAGCGCCCGCTCGGCCGCCTCGACCAGGTCTGGGGCGGCGTCGCCGGGCACCAGTACCCAGGTGCCGGACAGCGTCGCGGCTGCCGTCGCGGCGGCCGTCGGCTGCCAGGTGACGCGGTAGCGCCAGCCGTCCACCGTGCGGTCGTCGCGGTTGCGGCGGCGCCAGGAGGACAGCAGCGGCAGCAGGGGCAGCAGGTCGTCCTGCGGCCCGGTGCCGTCGACCGCGAGCGTCGCGGCCAGCGCCGCCACGTCCTCGCGCTCCACGGCGGACCAGAACTCGCTCTCGGCTCCGGAGAGTTCGGCGCGCTCGGTGCCCGCCTGCGGGGCCGCCGGGAGCGGCTCCGGCCAGTAGGCGTCCGGCTGGAAGGCGTACGTCGGCAGGGCGACCCGGTGGGCGCCGGTGCCGGCGAAGACCGCCTCCCAGTCGGGCCGGACGCCGCCCGTGTGCGCGGCGGCCAGGGCGGTGGCGACGGTCCGCGCCTCCGGGCGGCCGGCGCGCAGCGCGGTGGTGAACCGGGCCCGGGTGGACTCGCCCAGGCACTCCTGCGCCATCGCGGTGAGGACGCCGTCGGGGCCCAGCTCCAGGTACGTGGTGACGCCCTGGGCCTCCAGGGCCCGCATGCCGTCGGCGAAGCGGACGGCCTCGCGGACGTGGCGCACCCAGTACTCGGGCGAGCACAGCTCCTCGGCGGTGGCCAGTTCACCGGTGACGTTGGAGACCACGGCGATCTGCGGCGCCGCGTAGGTCAGGCCCTCGGCGACGGCACGGAACTCCGCCAGCATGCCGTCCATCAGCGGGGAGTGGAAGGCGTGCGAGACGCTCAGTCGCTTGGTCTTCTCGAACTTCCCGGCGATCGCGAGGACTTCGGACTCCTCGCCCGAAACCACCACGGAGGTCGGACCGTTGACGGCCGCGATGCTCACCTGAGCGGTCAGCAGAGGCAGGACGTCCGCCTCGGCGGCCTTCACCGCCACCATCGCGCCGCCCTCCGGCAGCGCCTGCATCAGCCGACCACGCGCCGCCACCAGGGCCACCGCGTCGTCCAGCGACAACACCCCGGAGACGTGCGCGGCCACCAGCTCGCCGATCGAGTGACCGGCCAGGACGTCCGGACGGACCCCCCAGCTCTCGTACAGCCGGAACAGCGCCACCTCGACCGCGAACAGCGCCACCTGGGCGAACTCCGTCCGGGCGAGAACCGCGGCGTCCTCACCGAACACGGCTTCGCGCAGCGGCAGTTCGACCCGCGCGCAGACCGCGTCGAAGGCCTCGGCGAACACCGGGTACGCCTCGTACAGCTCCCGGCCCATGCCAGGCCGCTGGCTGCCCTGCCCCGTGAAGAGCACGGCGGACCTGCCGCCCCGGGCGCGGCCGCGCACCAGGTTGGGCGCGGTACGGCCCTCGGCCAGCGCCGCCAGCCCGTCGCGCAGTTCGGCGGCGTCGGCGCCGACCAGCACGGCCCGGTGCTCGTGGGCGGCCCGGGTGGTCGCCAGCGCGTAGCCGACGGACGCGGCGGTGTCGCCGTGGTCGGCGAGGTGCCGCTGGAGACGGGCGGCCTGGTCGCGCAGGCTCTGCTCACTGCGGGCCGACAGCGGCCACAGCAGCGTCCGCGGTTCGGCGCCGGCCGGGGTGGCCGGCTGGGCCGCGGGCGCGGCCGGCTCGGCCGGGGCCTGCTCCAGGACGGTGTGGGCGTTGGTGCCGCTGACGCCGAAGGAGGAGACGGCCGCACGGCGCGGACGCCCGGTCTCCGGCCAGGGCCGGGCCTCGGTCAGCAGCTCGATCGCTCCGGCCGACCAGTCGACCTCGGGCGACGGCTCGTCCACGTGGAGGGTCTTGGGCAGCACTCCGTGCCGCATCGCCATGACCATCTTGATCACGCCGCCGACACCGGCCGCCGCCTGGGCGTGGCCGATGTTGGACTTCAACGACCCCAGCCACAGCGGCTGGTCGTCGTCGCGGCCCCGGCCGTAGGTGGCCAGCAGGGCCTGGGCCTCGATCGGGTCGCCGAGCACCGTGCCGGTGCCGTGCGCCTCGACGGCGTCCACCTCGTCGGCGGTCAGCCGGGCGGCCGCCAGGGCCTGGCGGATGACGCGCTGCTGGGCCGGGCCGTTGGGGGCGGTGAGCCCGTTGCTGGCACCGTCCTGGTTGATCGCGCTGCCGCGTACCACCGCGAGAACCGGGTGCCCGTTGCGGCGGGCGTCGGACAGCCGCTCCAGCAGGAGCAGGCCCGCGCCCTCCGCCCAGCCGGTGCCGTCGGCGCAGGCCGCGAAGGGCTTGCAGCGGCCGTCGGGCGCGAGGCCCTGCTGACGGCTGAACTCGACGAACAGGCCGGGGGTGGCCATCACGGTGGCGCCGCCGGCCAGGGCCAGCGAGCACTCGCCGTTGCGCAGCGCCTGGGCGGCCAGGTGCAGGGCCACCAGCGAGGACGAGCACGCGGTGTCGACGGTCACCGCCGGGCCTTCAAGGCCGAAGGTGTAGGCGACGCGCCCGGACACCACGCTGGTCGAGGCACCGGTGAGCAGGTGACCCTCCAGCGCGGAGCCGGCCAGGATGTTGGTGTAGCCCTGGTAGGCCGCCCCGACGAACACGCCGGTCGAACTGCCGCGCAGCGCGCCCGGATCGATCCCGGCCCGCTCGAACGCCTCCCACGAGGCCTCCAGCAGCAGCCGCTGCTGCGGGTCCATGGCGAGCGCCTCGCGCGGCGAGATCCCGAAGAAGCCCGCGTCGAACTCGCCCGCGCCGAGCAGGAACCCGCCCTCGCGGACGTAGCTGGTGCCGCTCTTGGTCCGGTCCTGGTCGTACAGGGCCTCGGTGTCCCAACCGCGGTCGGCCGGGAACGGGCTGATGGCGTCGCCGCCCTCCGCGACCAGCTGCCACAGCTGCTCCGGGCTGCGCACCCCGCCGGGGAAGCGGCAGCTCATCGCCACGATGACGACCGGGTCGTCGTCGGCGGCGGCCGGGACGGGCAGCGGCGCCTGCACCGCGGGCTCCTCGCCCGCGAGTTCGGCCCGCAGGTACTCGGCCAGCGCCGCCGGGCTCGGGTGGTCGAAGACCAGGGTGGCCGGCAGCCGCAGGCCGGTGACCGCGTTGAGACGGTTGCGCAGCTCGACCGCGGTCAGCGAGTCGAAGCCGAGTTCCTTGAACGCCCGGTCCGCGTCCACCTGTTCGGCGGTGGCGTGCCCGAGCGCGGTGGCCGCGTGGCCGCGGACCAGGTCGGTCAGCAGGCGCAGCTGCTCGGCGGTGGCGAGTCCGGACAGCTTGCGGGCCAGGCCGGACTTGGCCTCGCCGGCGCTGACGGCGGCCGCGGTACGGCGGCTCTTCGGCCGGACCAGCGCGCGCAGCAGCGGCGGCACGGTGCCCGCGCCGACCTGCTGGCGGATGGTGGCGAGGTCGAGCCTGGCGGGCATCAGCTGGGCCTCGTCGGTGCCCAGCGCCGCGTCGAACAGGGCGAGGCCGTCCTCGGAGGACAGCGCCCGCATGCCCGAGCGCGACATGCGCGTCACGTCGGCCTCGTCCAGGTGGCCGGTCATGCCGCTGCGCTCGGCCCAGAAGCCCCAGGTCAGGGCGTGGGCGGGCAGGCCCAGCGCGCGGCGGTGATGGGCCAGCGCGTCGAGCAGCACGTTGGCCGCCGCGTAGTTGCCCTGTCCGGCGCCGCCGAAGGTGCCGGCGGCGGCGGAGAAGAGCACGAAGGCGGCGAGGTCGCTGCCGGCGGTGAGCTCGTGCAGGTTGAGCGCACCGTCCACCTTGGGCCGGAGCACCTCCGTGACGCGCTCGGGGGTGAGCGCCGACACCACGCCGTCGTCCAGGACGCCGGCGGTGTGCACCACGGCGGTCAGCGGGTGCGCCGCCGGGACGGCGGCCAGCACCGCGGCCAGCGCGGCCCGGTCGGCGACGTCACAGGACGCCAGGGTGACCTCGGCTCCCGACTCGCCCAGCTCGCGGGCGAGTTCACGCCCGGCCTCGGACTCGGCGGCCCGACGGCCGGTGAGCACCAGGTGCCGGATGCCGTACCGGGTCACCAGGTGGCGGGCCAGCAGCCCGCCGAGGGTGCCGGTGCCGCCGGTGATCAGGACGGTGCCGTCCCGGTCCGGGAGCGGCGGCATGGTCAGCACCAGCTTGCCGGTGTGCCGGGCCTGGCTGAGGAAGCGGAACGCCTCCGGCGCCTGCCGGACGTCCCAGGTCGCGATCGGCAGCAGCCGCAGCTCACCGCGCTCGAACAGGGCGACGATCTCCCGCAGCATCTCGCGGATCCGGTCCCGACCGGCCTCGACCAGGTCGAACGCCTGGTAGCGCACGCCCTCGTGGTCGGCCGCGACCACCTGCGGGTCCCGCTTGTCGGTCTTGCCCATCTCCAGGAAGCGCCCGCCGCGCGGCAGCAGCCGCAGCGAGGCGTCGACGAACTCGCCCGACAGGGAGTCCAGCACGACGTCCATGCCGGCGCCGTCGGTGGCCGCCAGGAACGCGCCCTCGAAGTCGAGGGTGCGGGAGTTGGCGATGTGCGCGTCGTCCAGTCCCGAGGCCCGCAGGGTCTCCCACTTGCCGGGGCTCGCCGTACCGAACACCTCGGCACCCAGGTGCCGGGCCAGCTGCACCGCGGCCATCCCGACACCACCGGCGGCGGCGTGCACCAGCACCCGCTCACCCGCCCGCAGACCGCCCACGTCCACCAGGCCGTAGTAGGCGGTCAGGAACACCACCGGCACGGAGGCGGCCTGAACGAAGGTCCAGCCCTCCGGGATCCGGGCCAGCAGGCGGTGGTCGACCACCGAGTACGGCGCGAACGAGCCGGAGAACAGACCCATCACCCGGTCGCCCGGGGCCAGGTCCGTCACCTCGGCGCCGACCTCCAGGACGACACCCGCGCCCTCGTTCCCCATGACCTGCTGGTCGGGGACCATGCCCAGGGCTAGCACGACGTCACGGAAGTTGAGGCCGGAGGCGCGCAGCGCGACCCGCACCTCCCGGGCGCCGAGCGGGCGGAACTCCTCCGGGCAGGGCGCCAGGACGAGGTTCTCCAGGGTCCCCTCGGCCGTGACGTCCAGCCGCCAGGCCGGGTGCCCCACCGGGGGAACGAGCCGACCCGCGGAGCCCGGACGGGCCAGCCGGGGCGCGCGGACCGCGCCGGCCCGCACGGCCAGCTGCGGCTCGTCGGTGGCGAGCGCGGCGAGCACGGCCGCGGCGGCGCCGTCCGCGTCCGCCGCCTCGGCATCGAGGCCGAGGTCGAGCAGGACGAAGCGGCCCGGGTTCTCCGACTGCGCGGAGCGGATCAGGCCCCACACCGGGGCGTACGCCAGGTCGGTGACGTCCTCGCCGGTGGCGGTGGCGACGGCACCACTGGTCACGAACACCAGCCGGGACTCGGCGAACCGGTCCTCGGCCAGCCAGGCCTGGGCGGCGGCCAGCGCCCCCAGGACGGCCGCGTGCGCGGCCTCGGCGGCCGGGAACGCGCCCGACCCGTCACCGGTCACACCGGCGGCCCGGCCGAGCGGCAGGAACACCAGCTCGGGGACGTCCTGCGCCCCGGCCAGCTCCGGCAGACCGGCGAAGATCCGCGCGGAGCCGGCCAGGTCGTGCAGGACGGACGGCAGCCCGGCCGCGTCCGAAGCGACCAGCGCACGGCTCACGGCGGCGCCGTCGACCGGCTCCGACCCGAGCAGCGTCCAGTCCAGGCGGAACAGCGCGTCACGCGGGGCCCCCTGACCGGCGGCCACGCCATCGGCGGAGACCTCGCGCAGCACCAGCGAGTCGATCGCCACGACCGGCGCACCGGTCTCGTCGACGGCCAGCAGCGTCACCGCGTCCGGTCCGGCGGCCGCGAGGCGCACCCGCACCCGGGCGGCACCCACGGCCGACAGACCGACACCCGACCAGGAGAACGGCAGACGCGCCCGGCCGGTGTCCGCGAGCAGCTCGCCCAGCCCCACCGTGTGCAGCGCCGCGTCGAGCAGCGCCGGGTGCAGGCCGTACCGGCCGGCCTCCGACTGGACCTCCTGCGGCAGTTCGACCTCGGCGAGGACCTCGTCCCCGAGCCGCCAGGCGGCCCGCAGCCCCTGGAAGGCCGGGCCGTAGCCGTAGCCGGCGGCGGCCAGCCGCTCGTAGAAGCCCTCGACCGGCAGCTCGACGGCACCCTCCGGCGGCCAGACGGTCTCGATCCCGGCCGGGGCCTGCGCCTGGTCACCGGAGGCGACCAGACCGGTCGCGTGCCGCAGCCACGGCTCGTCGGCGGCGGCGTCCTGCGGACGGGAGTGCACCGACACCGGGCGGGCGCCCGAACCGTCGGCGGCACCCACCCACACCTGGACGGCCACCGAGCCGCGCTCCGGCAGCACCAGCGGCGCCTCCAGCGTCAGGTCCTCGATCCGGTCGCAGTCGACCTCGTCGCCCGCGCGGAACACCAGCTCGACGAACGCCGTCCCGGGCAGGATCACCGCGCCGCCGACGGCGTGGTCGGCCAGCCACGGGTGGCTCTGCACCGACAGCCGGCCGGTCAGCACCAGGCCCTCGCCCTCGGCGAGCGCCACGGCCGCACCGAGCAGCGGGTGGTCGGCGGACTCCAGGCCCATCGCGGTCGCGTCGCCGATCCAGGAGCCGGACGGCTTCGGCCAGAAGCGCTGCCGCTGGAAGGGGTAGGTGGGCAGGTCGACGCGGCTTGCGGTGTCCTCGAACTGGGCGGCCCAGTCGACGGTCGCGCCGTTGGACCAGGCCTCGGCGAGGGCGATCAGGAAACGCTCCCGGCCGCCCTGGTCACGGCGCAGGGTGCCCTGGACGCTCGCCTCGGCGTTGGCGGCGTCGATGGCCTCCTGGATACCGACGGTCAGCACCGGGTGGGCGCTCACCTCGACGAACTGCGAGTGACCCGAGGCGAGGAGGGACTCCACCGTGTTGGCGAACTCGACCGTCTGACGGAGGTTGCGGTACCAGTAGCCGGCGTCCAACGCCGCCGAGTCGATCAGTTCACCGGTGACGGTGGAGTGGAACGGGATCTCCGGAACCCGGGGCGTGACCGGGGCCAGCAGCTCGGCCAGGCGGGCCTCGATGCGCTCGACGTGCGCCGAGTGCGAGGCGTAGTCCACCGCGATCCGACGCGCCCGGACCTCCTGCGCGGCGCAGTGCTCCATCAGCTCGTCCAGGGCGCCGGCATCGCCGGAAACCACCACCGAGTTGGGGCCGTTGACCGCCGCGACGGACAGGCCCTCACGGCCCGAGAGGAGTTCACGCACCTGCTCGGCGGGCAGCGGGACGGACACCATGCCGCCCAGCCCGGAGAGCTCGGTGATCGCCTGGCTGCGCAGCGCCACCACCAGCGCCGCGTCCTCCAGCGACAGAGCGCCGGAGACGGCAGCGGCGGCGATCTCGCCCTGCGAGTGCCCCACCACCGCCGACGGCTCCACGCCGTACGAACGCCACAGCTCGGCGAGCGAGACCATCACGGCGAACAGCACCGGCTGGACCACGTCCACCCGCTCCATCCACCCGCCGTCCTCACCCGCGACGACGTCCAGCAGGTCCCAGTCGACGTGCGGCGCAAGAGCGCTCGCGCAGTCCTCCATCCGAGCCCGGAACACCGGCTCGTCCGCCAGCAGCTCCCGGGCCATGCCCAGCCACTGCGAACCCTGACCCGGGAACACGAACACCGGGCCACCGGCCGTCCGGGCCGTGCCCTGGACCAGCTGAGCCACCTGCTCACCGTCGGCGAGCGCGGCGAGACCGGCGAACAGGTCCGCCTCCTCCGCGCCGACGACCACCGCGCGGTGCTCGAACACCGAACGGGCCGTCGCCAGCGTGCTGGCGACCGCGGCCGGGTCAAGGGCCTCCCCGGCGGCCGCGCTCTGCGTGAGGTGCGCCGCCAGGCGGCGGGCCTGGTCGCGCAGCGCGGCCTCGGTGTGCCCGGAGAGCACCCAGGGCAGCGGGCCCGCGGTCCCGTCGGCGATCTCCCGGGCGACCGGGGAGGCCGCGGGCGCCTGCTCGATGATGGTGTGGGCGTTGGTGCCGCTCATGCCGAAGGAGGAGACGGCCGCGCGACGCGGACGGCCGCGCTCCGGCCAGTCCCGGGCCTCGGTCAGCAGCTCGACCGCGCCCGAGGCCCAGTCGACGTGCGGGGTGGGCTCGTCCACGTGCAGGGTCTTGGGCAGCACCCCGTTGCGGATCGCCATGACCATCTTGATCACACCGCCGACGCCGGAGGCGGCCTGGGTGTGGCCGATGTTCGACTTCAACGAGCCGAGCCAGAGCGGCTCTTCGGTGTGCTCCTGGCCGTAGGTGGCGAGCAGCGCCTGGGCCTCGATCGGGTCGCCGAGGGTGGTGCCGGTGCCGTGCGCCTCGACGGCGTCGACCTCGGCGGCGGTCAGCCCGGCGTCGGCCAGGGCCTGCCGGATGACGCGCTGCTGGGCCGGGCCGTTGGGCGCGGTGAGGCCGTTGCTCGCGCCGTCCTGGTTGATCGCGCTGCCACGGATCACCGCGAGCACCTGGTGCCCGTTGCGCTCGGCGTCGGAGAGGCGCTCCAGCAGGAGCATGCCCGCGCCCTCGCCCCAGCCGGTGCCGTCGGCGGCGGCGGCGAAGGCCTTGCAGCGGCCGTCCGAGGCCAGCGCCCGCTGGCGGCTGAACTCCACGAAGGTGCCCGGGGTGGACATCACGACCACACCGCCGGCCAGCGCCATCGAGCACTCACCGCTGCGCAGCGACTGCACGGCGAGGTGCAGGGCGACCAACGAGGAGGAGCACGCGGTGTCCACCGTCACCGCCGGGCCCTCGAGCCCGAAGGTGTAGGCCAGACGCCCGGAGACCACGCTGGCCGCGTTGCTGGTGGCCAGGTATCCGTCGGTGCCCTGCGGGCTGGCCATCAGCAGGCTCGCGTAGTCCTGGCTGTTGGTGCCGGCGAAGACGCCGGTCCGGGTGCCACGCGCCGCGTCGGGGGTGATGCCGGCGCGCTCGAAGGCCTCCCACGTGGTCTCCAGCAGCAGGCGCTGCTGCGGGTCCATGGCGAGGGCCTCGCGCGGGTTGATACCGAAGAAGCCGGGGTCGAACTCGCCGACGCCGTCGAGGAATCCACCCTGGTCGGCGTAGGAGGTGCCGGGGTTCGCCGGGTCCGGGTCGTACAGGGCGTCCAGGTCCCAGCCGCGGTCGGCCGGCATGCCGCCGACGGCGTCGCGGCCCTCGGCGACCAGTCGCCACAGGTCCTCGGGCGAGGTGACGCCGCCCGGGTAGCGGCAGGCCATCGCGACGATCGCGATCGGCTCGTCGTCCACGGCCGTCGTACGCACCGGAACGTCGTCCACCGTGCCTACGGTGCCCAGGAGTTCGGCACCGATGTGGGTCGCCAGCGCGGCGGCGGTCGGGTGGTCGAAGACCAGGGTCGCGGGCAGCCGCAGACCCGTGGCGGCGTTCAGACGGTTGCGCAGCTCGACGGCGGTCAGCGAGTCGAAGCCCAGCTCCTTGAACGCCCGACCCGCCTCGACCGCACCGGCGGAGGCGTGCCCCAGGACGGCGGCGGCCTCGGCGCGGACCAACTCGACCAGCAGGCGGTCGCGTTCGGCCTGCGACCGGCCGGACAGCCGGTCCCGCAGCTCGTTCGCCGGGCCGCCCGGAGCGGTCCCGCCGGCCTCGGTCTCGGCCAGCACTCGTACCACGTCCGGGAGTTCGGCGATCAGCGGGCGCGGGCGGGCGGCGGTGAAGGCCGGGGCGAACCGCGACCAGTCCACGTCCGTGACGGTCACCGTCGCGTCGTTGCCGTCCACGGCCTGCGCCAGCGCGGCGACCGCCGGAGCCGGAGCCATCGGCAGCAGACCACGCCGACGCAGGTGGGTCTCGTTGTCGCCCTGGGCCGCCATACCGCCCTCGGCCCACGGACCCCAGGAAACCGCCGTGGCAGCCAGGCCACGCGAACGGCGCTGCTCGGCCAGGGCGTCCAGGTAGGCGTTGGCGGCAGCGTAGGCGGACTGCCCACCACTGCCCCAGACACCCGCGATGGAGGAGAAGAGGACGAAGGCGTCCAGCTCGGTGTCCCCGAACAGCTCGTCCAGGTGTGCCGCACCGTCCACCTTGGCGGCCAGGACCTCGGCGAACTCCTCCACCGTGGTCGTGCCCAGCGGGGTCGCGCGGTCCACACCGGCGGCGTGGACGACGGCGGTGAAGGCGTGCTCGGCGAGCAGCGCCTCGACGGCCGCACGGTCGGCGACATCACACGCGGCGACAGTCACCTCGGCGCCAAGGCTCCGCAGCTCCTCGCGCAGCTCCACCGCGCCCGGGGCATCCAGGCCACGGCGGCTGGTGAGCACCACGTGCTCCGCACCACCACCCGCCAGCCAACGGGCGACGCGGGCGCCCAGGGCGCCGGTGCCGCCGGTGACCAGGACGGTGCCGCGCGGGCTCCAGCCCGTGCCTTCGGCACGCTCGGCCCGGACGAGTCGGCGTACGAACACGCCGTTCGCGCGCACAGCGAGCTGGTCCTCGTCGCCGAGGCCGGCGAGCACGGCGGCCAGTCGGCCCTGGGCCCGCTCGTCCAGCACCTCGGGCAGGTCGACCAGACCGCCCCAGCCCTGCGGGTGCTCCAGGCCGAGCACCCGGCCCAGACCCCAGACCTGCGCCTGGGACGCGTCGCGCATCCGGTCGGCGCGGCCGATGGTGACCGCACCCCCGGTCAGCAGCCAGAGCGGGGCCTCGACGCCCGCGTCGGCGAGCGCCTGAACCGTGACCAGCGTCGACAGCACGGTGTCCGCCACGACGACGGCACCGGCCAGATCCTCGACCTCGGCCACGGCCACACCGATCCGAGCGGCCAGCTCCTCCCGGTCCGGCACACCCGCGCCGAGCTCCACCGGCAGAACAGCGCCACCGTGCCCGGACAGCGCGGCAACCACACCCGCCGACTCGACGCCAGCCGGGACCAGCACCAGCCAGGTGCCACCCAGGACGGCCGGCTGCCCACCGACACCCGCAACCGGCTTCCACGTCACCCGGTAGCGCCAGCCCTCGGCCGCCGACTCCTCCTGCCGCCTGCGACGCCAGGACGACAGCGCGGGCAACAGCGCGTCCGCACTGTCCTCCCGACGCACATCGAGCGTCGACAGGAACGTGTCCAGATCCCCCGCGTCAACCGCATCCCAGAACCGCGCCTCGGCCGCACTCAGCGCGACCGCACCCTCCGACACGACCTCACGCTCGGCGGCCTGCGGCCAGTAACGCTGACGCTGGAAGGCATACGTCGGCAGCTCGACCCGGCGCACACCCGCACCAGCGAACACACCCCTCCAGTCCACAGCGACACCATGGACGTGAACAGTCGCAAGCGCCGTCAGCGCGGTCTGCGCCTCCGAACGCTCAGCACGCAGAGCCGGAGTGAACACACCCTGCTCGACACACTCCTGGCCCATGGCCGACAGCACACCGTCCGGGCCAAGCTCCAGGTACGTGGTGACACCCTCGGCTTCGAGGGCCCGCATGCCGTCGGCGAAGCGGACCGCCCGGCGCACGTGCTGCACCCAGTACTCGGGCGAGCACAGCTCCTCGGCGGCGGCCAGGGCGCCGGTCACGTTGGACACGACCGGGATCGTCGGCGCGGCGTAGTCCAGGCCCTCGGCGACGGCCCGGAACTCCGCCAGCATGCCGTCCATCAGCGGCGAGTGGAACGCGTGGCTGACGTGCAGCCGCTTGGTCTTCTGGAACTGGCCGGCGATGGCCAGGACTTCGGACTCATCGCCCGAAATCACCACGGAGGTCGGGCCGTTGACGGCGGCGATGCTCACGTTCTCGGTCAGCAGCGGCAGGACGTCGGCCTCGGAGGCCTTGACCGCCACCATCGCACCGCCCTCGGGCAGCGCCTGCATCAGCCGGCCGCGAGCGGACACCAGCGCCACCGCGTCGTCCAGCGACAGCACACCCGCGACATGCGCGGCCGCCAGCTCACCGATCGAGTGGCCCACCAGGAAGTCCGGGCGCACCCCCCAGCTCTCGAAGAGCCGGAACAGCGCCACCTCGATGGCGAACAGCGCCGGCTGAGTGTACTCGGTGCGCGCGAGAACCGCAGCGTCCTCGCCGAACACGGCGTCACGCAGCGGCAGTTCGGCCCGTGCGCAGACCGCGTCGAAGGCGTCCGCGAACACCGGGAAGGCGTCGTACAGCTCACGCCCCATGCCCGGACGCTGGCTCCCCTGCCCCGTGAACAGGAACGCCGTCCGCCCGGCACCCGCCGTACCCGTGATCAGCCCGGCAGCGGAGCGACCCTCGGCCAGTGCCGCCAGGCCCTCGCGCAGACCGGCCTCGTCACCGGCCGTCACCGCGGCCCGGTGCTCCAGCGCGGCACGCGTGGTGGCCAGCGAGAAGCCGACCTCGGCCGGCGACAGGTCGCCGCCCTCGTCCAGCACGACCAGCAGTCGGCCGGCCTGCGCCCGGAGCGCCTCCGGGCTGCCCGCCGACAGCACCCACGGCGCCACCGGACCGGCCTCGTCGGCGATCTCCCGGGCGACCGGGGAGGCCGCGGGCGCCTGCTCGATGATGGTGTGGGCGTTGGTGCCGCTCATGCCGAAGGAGGAGACGGCCGCGCGACGCGGACGGCCGCGCTCCGGCCAGTCCCGGGCCTCGGTCAGCAGCTCGACCGCGCCCGAGGCCCAGTCGACCTCGGGGGTCGGCTCGTCGACGTGGAGGGTCTGCGGCAGCACGCCGTGCTGCATCGCCATGACCATCTTGATGATGCCGCCGACGCCGGAGGCGGCCTGGGTGTGGCCGATGTTGGACTTGAGGGAGCCGAGCCACAGCGGGTCCCCGCTGCGCTCCTGGCCGTAGGTGGCGAGCAGGGCCTGGGCCTCGATCGGGTCACCCAGTCGGGTGCCCGTGCCGTGCGCCTCGACCGCGTCGACCTCATCGGCCGACAGCCCGGCGTCGGCCAGCGCCGCGCGGATGACGCGCTGCTGGGCCGGGCCGTTCGGGGCGGTGAGGCCGTTGCTCGCACCGTCCTGGTTGATCGCGCTGCCACGGATCACCGCGAGCACCTGGTGCCCGTTGCGCTCGGCGTCCGACAGGCGCTCCAGCAGCAGCACACCGGCGCCCTCGCCCCAGCCGGTGCCGTCGGCGGCGGCGGCGAAGGCCTTGCAGCGGCCGTCCGAGGCCAGGCCGCGCTGGCGGCTGAACTCCACGAAGGTGCCCGGGGTGGACATCACGACCACACCGCCGGCCAGCGCCATCGAGCACTCACCGCTGCGCAGCGCCTGGACCGCCCAGTGCAGCGCGACCAGCGAGGACGAGCACGCCGTGTCGACGGTCGCCGCCGGGCCCTCAAGCCCGAAGGTGTAGGCCAGACGGCCGGAGACCACGCTGGCGGCGTTGCCGGTCGCCAGGTAGCCGTCCGCGTCCTGGGTGAGCGCGAGCAGCAGCGCGGCGTAGTCCTGGCTGTTGGAGCCCATGAAGACACCGGTCCGACTGCCCCGCGCGGACGCCGGGTCGATGCCGGCGCGCTCGAAGGCCTCCCAGGTGGTCTCCAGCAGCAGACGCTGCTGCGGGTCCATCGCCAGCGCCTCACGCGGGCTGATGCCGAAGAACGACGGGTCGAACTCGCCCGCGCCGTCGAGGAATCCGCCGTCACGGGCGTAGGAGGTCCCGAGGTTCGCCGGGTCCGGGTCGTACAGGGCGTCCAGGTCCCAGCCGCGGTCGGCCGGCATGCCGCCGACGGCGTCGCGGCCCTCGGCGACCAGTCGCCACAGGTCCTCGGGCGAGGCGACGCCGCCCGGGTAGCGGCAGGCCATCGCGACGATCGCGATCGGCTCGTCGTCCACGGCCGTCGTACGCACCGGAACGTCGTCCACCGTGCCTACGGTGCCCAGGAGTTCGGCACCGATGTGGGTCGCCAGCGCGGCGGCGGTCGGGTGGTCGAAGACCAGGGTCGCGGGCAGCCGCAGACCCGTGGCGGCGTTCAGACGGTTGCGCAGCTCGACGGCGGTCAGCGAGTCGAAGCCCAGCTCCTTGAACGCCCGACCCGCCTCGACCGCACCGGCGGAGGCGTGCCCGAGCACCGCCGCCGCCTCGGTCCGGACGAGATCCAGCAGGGCGCGCTCACGCTCGGCCGGGGTGAGCGCCAGCAGGCGCTGGACCAGACCGTTGCCATCACCCTCCGACCGGCCCGACGCCACGGCGGCACCCACGAGGGCGCGCTGGACGTCCGGAAGTTCGGCGATCAGCGGGCGCGGGCGGGCGGCGGTGAAGGCCGGGGCGAACCGCGACCAGTCCACGTCCGCGACGGTCACCGTCGCGTCGCTGCCGTCCACGGCCTGCGCCAGCGCGGCGACCGCCGGAGCCGGAGCCATCGGCAGCAGACCACGCCGACGCAGCTGGGCCTCGTTGTCGCCCTGGGCCGCCATACCGCCCTCGGCCCACGGACCCCAGGAAACCGCCGTGGCAGCCAGGCCACGCGAACGGCGCCGCTCGGCCAGGGCGTCCAGGTAGGCGTTGGCGGCGGCATAGGCGGACTGCCCACCACTGCCCCAGACACCCGCGATGGAGGAGAAGAGGACGAAGGCGTCCAACTCGGTGTCCCCGAACAGCTCGTCCAGGTGCGCCGCACCGTCCACCTTGGCGGCCAGGACCTCGGCGAACTCCTCCACCGTGGTCGTGCCCAGCGGGGTCGCGCGGTCCACACCGGCGGCGTGGACGACGGCAGTGAAGGCGTGCTCGGCGAGCAGCGCCTCGACGGCCGCACGGTCGGCGACATCACACGCGGCGACAGTCACCTCGGCGCCAAGGCTCCGCAGCTCCTCGCGCAGCTCCACCGCGCCCGGGGCATCCAGGCCACGGCGGCTGGTGAGCACCACGTGCTCCGCACCACCACCCGCCAGCCAACGGGCCACATGGGCACCCAGCGCACCCGTACCACCCGTCACCAGAACAGTGCCACGCGGCGCCCACGCCGAGGCAGCACCCTGCACCCGGACGAGTCGGCGCACGAACACACCGCTCGCGCGCACAGCGAGCTGGTCCTCGTCGCCGAGGCCGGCGAGCACGGCGGCCAGTCGGCCCTGGGCCCGCTCGTCCAGCACCTCGGGCAGGTCGACCAGACCGCCCCAGCCCTGCGGGTGCTCCAGGCCGAGCACCCGGCCCAGACCCCAGACCTGCGCCTGCGCCGCATCACGCAGCACATCCGCACGACCCGTCGACACGGCGCCGTTGGTCAGCAGCCAGAGCGGGGCCTCGACGCCCGCGTCGGCGAGCGCCTGAACCGTGACCAGCGTCGACAGCACGGTGCCCGCCACGACGACGACACCGACCAGATCCTCGACCTCGGCCACGGCCACACCGATACGAGCGGACAGCTCCTCCCGGTCCGGCCCGCCCGCGCCGATCTCCACCGGCAGAACAACGCCACCGTGACCGGACAGCGCCGCAACCACACCCGCCGACTCAACACCGGCCGGGACCAGCACCAGCCAGGTCCCGCCCAGGACGGCCGGCTGCCCACCGACACCCGCAACCGGCTTCCACGTCACCCGGTAGCGCCAGCCCTCGGCCGCCGACTCCTCCTGCCGCCTGCGACGCCAGGACGACAGCGCGGGCAACAGCGCGTCCGCACTGTCCTCCCGACGCACATCGAGCGTCGACAGGAACATGTCCAGATCCCCCGCGTCAACCGCATCCCAGAACCGCGCCTCGGCCGCACTCAGCGCGACCGCACCCTCCGACACGACCTCACGCTCGGCGGCCTGCGGCCAGTAACGCTGACGCTGGAAGGCATACGTCGGCAGCTCGACCCGGCGCACACCCGCACCAGCGAACACACCCCTCCAGTCCACAGCGACACCATGGACGTGAACAGTCGCAAGCGCCGTCAGCGCGGTCTGCGCCTCCGAACGCTCAGCACGCAGAGCCGGAGTGAACACACCCTGCTCCACGCACTCCTGGCCCATGGCCGACAGCACACCGTCCGGGCCAAGCTCGACGAAGACGCTGACGCCCTCGGCTTCGAGGGCCCCCATGCCGTCGGCGAAGCGGACCGCCCGGCGCACGTGCTGCACCCAGTACTCGGGCGAGCACAACTCCTCCGCCGTCGCGACCGCACCGGTCACGTTGGACACCACCGCGATCTGCGGCGCCGAGTAGGTCAGGCCCTCCGCCACCTGGCGGAAGTCGTCCAACATCCCGTCCATCAAGGGCGAGTGGAAGGCATGCGAGACATGGAGACGCTTCGACTTCTCGAACTGGCCAGCGATGGCCAGGACTTCGGACTCATCGCCCGAAAGCACCACGGAGGTCGGGCCGTTGACGGCGGCGATGCTCACGTTCTCGGTCAGCAGCGGCAGGACGTCGGCCTCGGAGGCCTTGACCGCCACCATCGCACCGCCCTCGGGCAGCGCCTGCATCAGCCGGCCGCGAGCGGACACCAGCGCCACCGCGTCGTCCAGCGACAGCACACCCGCGACATGCGCGGCCGCCAGCTCACCGATCGAGTGGCCCACCAGGAAGTCCGGGCGCACCCCCCAGCTCTCGAACAGACGGAACAGCGCGGTCTCCACCGCGAACAGCGCCACCTGGGTGAACTCCGTACGGGCCAGAACGTCCGCGTCCTCCCCGAACACCGCCTCCCGCAGCGGCAGTTCGACCCTCGCGCAGACCGCGTCGAACGCGTCCGCGAACACCGGGAAGGCGTCGTACAGCTCACGCCCCATGCCCGGACGCTGGCTTCCCTGCCCCGTGAACAGGAACGCCGTCCGCCCGGCACCCGCCGTACCCGTGATCAGCCCGGCAGCGGAGCGACCCTCGGCCAACGCCGCCAGACCGCCCCGGAACGAGGCGAGGTCCTCCGCGACCACCGCGGCCCGGTGCTCCAGCGCGGCACGCGTGGTGGCCAGCGAGAAGCCGACCTCGGCCGGCGACAGGTCGCCGCCCTCGTCCAGCACGGCCAGCAGTCGGCCGGCCTGCGCCCGGAGCGCCTCCGGACTGCCCGCCGACAGCACCCACGGCGCCACCGGACCGGCCTCGTCGGCCGGGGCCGCGGCCTGCGGCGCCTCGACCGCCGCCGGGGCCTGCTCGATGATGACGTGCGCGTTGGTGCCGCTCATGCCGAAGGACGACACGCCCGCCCGGCGCGGCGCGCCGGTCTCGGGCCACGGCCGGGCCTCGGTGAGCAGCTCGACCGCGCCCGAGGCCCAGTCGACCTCGGGGGTCGGCTCGTCCACGTGCAGGGTCTGCGGCAGCAGCCCCTCCCGCATCGCCATGACCATCTTGATGATCCCGGCGACGCCGGCGGCGGCCTGGGTGTGGCCGATGTTGGACTTCAACGAGCCCAGCCAGAGCGGCTCTTCGGTGCGTTCCTGGCCGTAGGTGGCGAGCAGGGCCTGGGCCTCGATCGGGTCACCCAGTCGGGTGCCCGTGCCGTGCGCCTCGACCGCGTCCACCTCGCCGGCGGACAGCCCGGCGCTGGCCAGCGCCGCGCGGATGACCCGCTGCTGGGACGGACCGTTGGGGGCGGTCAGGCCGTTGCTGGCACCGTCCTGGTTGATCGCCGAACCGCGCACGACCGCGAGCACCGGGTGCCCGTTGCGCTGCGCGTCCGACAGCCGCTCCAGCAGCAGGACGCCCGCGCCCTCGCCCCAGCCGGTGCCGTCGGCGGCGGCGGCGAACGGCTTGCAGCGGCCGTCCGTCGCCAGGCCGCGCTGGCGGCTGAACTCCACGAAGGTGCCCGGGGTGGACATCACGACCACACCACCGGCCAGCGCCATCGAGCACTCACCGCTGCGCAGCGCCTGCACGGCGAAGTGCAGCGCGACCAGCGAGGACGAACACGCCGTGTCGACGGTCGCCGCCGGGCCCTCAAGCCCGAAGGTGTACGCCAGACGCCCGGAGACCACGCTGGCCGCGTTGCCGGTCGCCAGGTAGCCGTCCGCGTCCTGGGTGAGCGCGAGCAGCAGCGCGGCGTAGTCCTGGCTGTTGGAGCCCATGAAGACACCGGTCCGACTGCCCCGCGCGGACGCCGGGTCGATGCCGGCGCGCTCGAAGGCCTCCCAGGTGGTCTCCAGCAGCAGACGCTGCTGCGGGTCCATCGCCAGCGCCTCACGCGGGCTGATGCCGAAGAACGACGGGTCGAACTCGCCCGCGCTGTCGAGGAATCCGCCGTCACGGGCGTAGGAGGTCCCGAGGTTCGCCGGGTCCGGGTCGTAGAGCGCGTCCAGGTCCCAGCCGCGGTCGGTCGGGAATCCGCCGACGGCGTCGCGGCCTTCGGCGACCAGTCGCCACAGGTCCTCGGGCGACTGGACACCACCGGGCAGGCGGCAGCTCATCGCGACGATGGCGATCGGCTCGTCGGCGGCGGAGACGGCGGTCGGCGCGTCGGACTGCTCCTGGGAGCCGAGGAGTTCGGCCAGCAGGTGCTCGGCGACGACTGCGGCGTTCGGGTAGTCGAACACCAGGGAGGCGGGCAGCCGCAGGCCGGTGACCGCGTTCAGGTTGTTGCGCAGCTCGACGGCGGTCAGCGAGTCGAAGCCCAGCTCACGGAAGGCCTTGACCGGCTCGACGGCTCCGGCGCCGTGGTGCCCGAGCACCGAGGCGGCCTCGGTCCGGACCAGGTCCAGCAGGGCGCGCTCACGCTCGGCCGGGGTGAGCGCCAGCAGGCGCTGGACCAGGCCGTTGGCCTCGCCGTCCGGCTGGGCCGAGGGCGCGGCACCGGTGAGGGCGCGCTGCACCTCGGGCAGGTCGCCGATCAGCGGGCGCGGGCGGGCCACGGTGAAGCCTGGGACGAACAGCGCCCAGTCGACGTCGGCCACCACCACGGCGGGCTCGTCCTCGGCGACGGCGGCGGCCAGTGCGGCAACCGCCTGCGCGGGCGGCAGCACCGGCAGGCCGCGGCGGCGCAGGCGGTCCTCCGCCTCGGCCTCGACCATGCCGCCGTCTGCCCAGGGGCCCCAGGCGACGGCGGTGGCGGCGAGGCCACGGGCACGGCGCTGCTCGGCCAGGGCGTCCAGGTGGGCGTTGGCGGCCGCGTAGGCGGCCTGGCCGCCACTGCCCCAGACACCCGCGATGGAGGAGAAGAGGACGAAGGCGTCCAGCTCGGTGTCGCCGAGCAGCTCGTCCAGGTGCGCCGCACCGTCGACCTTCGCGCGGAGCGCGTCGGTGAAGGCGGGCAGGTCGGTGTCGGCGATCGTGCCCCCGTCCGCCACACCCGCGGCGTGGACGACGGCGGTGAAGGCGTGCTCGGCGAGCAGCGCCTCGACGGCCGCACGGTCGGCGACATCACACGCGGCGACAGTCACCCGGGCGCCGAGCGCGGTCAGTTCGTCGCGCAGCTCGGCCGCGCCCGGCGCGTCCAGGCCACGGCGGCTGGTGAGCACCACGTGCTCCGCACCACCACCCGCCAGCCAACGGGCCACATGGGCACCCAGCGCACCCGTACCACCCGTCACCAGAACAGTGCCACGCGGCGCCCACGCCGAGGCAGCACCCTGCACCCGGACCAGCCGGCGCACGAACACACCGCTCGCCCGAACCGCGACCTGGTCCTCGTCACCCAGACCGGCCAGCACCGACAGCAGTCGGCCCTGCGCCCGCTCGTCCAGCACCTCCGGCAGGTCGACCAGACCACCCCAACGCTCCGGGTGCTCCAGCGCGACGACCCGGCCCAGACCCCAGACCTGCGCCTGAGCCGCGTCACGCAGCACATCCGCACGACCCGTCGACACGGCGCCTCCGGTCGCCAGCCACAGCGGCGCACCGACACCGGCGTCACCGAGGGCCTGCACCAGCGTCAGCGCGACACCCGCGTCCGACACCACACCCAGCACACCCGCCACCGGGGCACCGGCAGCCGCAGCCACCGCAGCCGCCAACTCCGCGCGCGACAGCCCGGCCGAACCCACCAGCCGCACCGACACACCACGACCCGACAACGCCCCCGCACACGCCACCACCGGCGCGGCAGAGACGTCCTCCGCCACCACCAGCCACTCACCGGACGGAACGGCGGAACCGAGCTCGGTCACCGGCTTCCACTGGATGCGGTAGCGCCAGCCGTCGACGGTGTGGCGCTCACGGCGGCGACGCCGCCAGGAGGAGAGCGCGGGCAGCACCGTGCCGAGGGAGGCGCGGACGCCCTGCTCGGCGTCGTCCACCTCCAGGGCCTCGGCCAGCGCGCCGAGGTCCTCGCGTTCCACGGCCTCCCAGAAGACCGCGCTGTCGAAGACGTCCCCGGCGGGCCCGTCGAGGGCCGGACGCGCCACGAGGCTGAGGTCGGGCCAGTAGGTCTCCTGCTGGAAGGCGTACGTCGGCAGGTCGACGCGCACGGCGCCGGTGCCGGCGAAGACGGCGCTCCAGTCGACGGCCGAGCCGTGGACGTGGGCGGCGGCCAGGGCGGTCAGCGCGGTCTGCGCCTCGCCCCGTCCGGTGCGCAGGGCGGCGGCGAAGGCCGCGGCGCCGGTCAGGCACTCCTGGGCCATGGCGGTGAGGACACCGTCCGGGCCCAGCTCGACGAAGGTGCTGACGCCCTGGGCCTCCAGGGTCCGCATGCCGTCGGCGAAGCGAACGGCCTGGCGGACGTGGCGCACCCAGTACTCGGGCGAGCACAGCTCCTCGGCGGTGGCGACCGAACCGGTCACGTTGGACACCACCGGGATGACCGGCTCGGCGTAGTCCAGGCCCTCGGCGACGACCCGGAACTCCTCCAACATGCCGTCCATCAGCGGCGAGTGGAAGGCGTGCGAGACGCTCAGCCGCTTGGTCTTCCCGAACTTCCCGGCTATCGCCAGCACTTCGGCCTCGCCACCGGAAATCACCACGGAGGAAGGCCCGTTGATGGCGGCAATGCTGACGTTGTCCGTGAGCAGCGGCAGCACCTCGGCCTCGGTCGCCTTGACCGCCACCATCGCGCCGCCCTTCGGCAGCGCCTGCATCAGCCGGCCACGCGCCGCGACCAGGGTGACGGCGTCGTCCAGCGACAGCACCCCGGCGACATGCGCGGCCGCGATCTCACCGATCGAGTGGCCGACCAGGACGTCGGGGCGCACGCCCCAGCTCTCGAAGAGGCGGAACAGTGCGGTCTCCACCGCGAACAGCGCGACCTGCGTGTACTCGGTGCGCGCGAGAACGTCCGCGTCCTCGCCGAACACGACTTCCCGCAGCGGCAGTTCGACCCGCGCGCAGACGGCGTCGAAGGCGTCCGCGAACACCGGGAAGGCGTCGTACAGTTCACGCCCCATGCCCGGACGCTGGCTCCCCTGCCCCGTGAACAGGAACGCCAGCTTGCCGCCCGAGGCGGCACCCGTCACCAGCCCGGCGGCCGTGCCGCCCTCGGCCAGTGCCTCGACGGCGGCCAGCAGCTCGGCCGGGCCGTCCACGACGACGGCCGCCCGGTGCTCGAAGGCGGCCCGGGAGGTCGCGAGCGAGTACGCGAGGTCGGCGGCCGGCACGTCCGACCGGGTGCGCAGGTGGGCGGCCAGGCGGCGGGCCTGGGCGCGCAGGGCGTCGGTGGTGCGGCCCGACAGGACGACCGGCAGGTCGGCGGCCGGGGCCGGAACGGCCTCGCGGGCCGGCGCGTCGGTGTCCGCCGGGGCCTGCTCGATGAGGACGTGGGCGTTGGTGCCGGAGACGCCGAAGGAGGAGACGCCGGCCCGGCGGGGTTCGCCGGTCTCGGGCCAGTCCCGCGACTCCGTCAGCAGCTCGACGGCGCCGGAGGTCCAGTCGATGTGCGGGGACGGCTCGTCGACGTGCAGGGTCTTCGGGAGCACGCCGGCGCGGATCGCCATGACCATCTTGATCACGCCGCCGACGCCGGAGGCGGCCTGGGTGTGGCCGATGTTGGACTTCAGCGAGCCCAGCCAGAGCGGGCGGTCGCCGCTGCGCTCCTGGCCGTAGGTGGCGAGCAGGGCCTGGGCCTCGATCGGGTCGCCGAGCACGGTGCCGGTGCCGTGCGCCTCGACGGCGTCGACCTGGTCGGCCGTCAGGCCGGCGCCGGCCAGCGCCTGGCGGATGACGCGCTGCTGCGCGGGGCCGTTGGGGGCGGTCAGGCCGTTGCTGGCACCGTCCTGGTTGATCGCCGAACCACGGACGACCGCCAGCACCGGGTGCCCGAGGCGCTGCGCGTCCGACAGCCGCTCGACCAGCAGCACGCCGACGCCCTCGCCCCAGCCGGTGCCGTCCGCGGCGCCCGCGAAGGACTTGCAGCGCCCGTCGACGGCCAGGCCGCGCTGGCGGCTGAACTCCACGAAGGCGGCGGGGGTGGACATGACGGTGACACCGCCGGCCAGGGCCATCGTGCACTCGCCGCCCCGCAGCGACTGGACGGCCAGGTGGAGGGCGACCAGGGAGGAGGAGCACGCGGTGTCGACGGTGACCGCCGGGCCCTCGAGACCGAAGGTGTAGGCCAGGCGCCCGGAGACGACGGCGGCGGCGTTGCCGGTGGCCAGGTAGCCCTCGGTCGCCTCGGCGGTGCTCATCAGGAGGGCGCCGTAGTCCTGGCCGTTGGAGCCGACGAACACGCCGGCCTGGCTGCCCTTCAGGGTGGCCGGGTCGATGCCGGCGCGCTCGAAGGCCTCCCAGGAGGTCTCCAGCAGCAGGCGCTGCTGCGGGTCCATCGCCAGCGCCTCGCGCGGCGAGATGCCGAAGAAGCCCGCGTCGAAGCGGCCGACGCCGGGGAGGAAGCCGCCCTCGCGCGAGTAGGAGGTGCCCTGGTGTGCCGGGTCCGGGTGGTAGAGGGCGTCGAGGTCCCAGCCGCGGTCCTCGGGGAAGGTGCCGATGCCGTCGATGCCGTCGGCGACGATCCGCCACAGGTCCTCGGGCGAGCTGACGCCGCCGGGGTAGCGGCAGGCCATGCCGACGATGGCGATCGGCTCGTCGTCGGTCCGCGCGGTCGCGGCGGCGGGCACGGCGGCGGACTGCTCGCCGAGCAGGCGGGTCCGCAGGTGGGCGGCCAGGACCTCGGGGGTCGGGTAGTCGAAGACCAGGGTGGCCGGGAGGGAGAGACCGGTGCCGGCGGTCAGCAGGTTGCGCAGCTCGACGGCGGTCAGCGAGTCGAAGCCGAGGTCCTTGAAGGCGCGGCCGGACTCGATCTCGGCGGAGTCGGCGTGGCCGAGCACCGTGGCGACGTGGCCCCGGACGAGCCCGGTCAGCAGCTGCACCTGCTCGGCGGCGGCGAGCGGGGCGATCCGCTCGCGCAGCCGGCCGGCCTGGTCGGTGGTCTGCGCGGGCGCCTGCTCGGCGTCGAGCAGCGCCCGGACCTCGGGAAGGTCGGCGATCAGCGGGCGGTTGCGGCCGGCGGTGAAGGCCGGGGCGAAACGCGCCCAGTCGACGTCGGCGACGGTCAGCGTGGCGTCGCCCTCGGAGAGGGCGCGGCCGAGGGCGGCCAGCGCCAGTTCGGGGGCGAGCGGCGGCAGGCCGCGGCGGCGCAGCTGCTGCTCGCCCTCGCCGTCGACCATGCCGCCGTCGGCCCAGGGGCCCCAGGCGACGGCGGTGGCGGCGAGGCCGCGGCCGCGGCGCTGCTCGGCCAGGGCGTCGAGGTAGGCGTTGGCGGCCGCGTAGGCGGACTGCCCGCCACTGCCCCAGACACCCGCGATGGAGGAGAAGAGGACGAAGGCGTCCAGCTCGGTGTCGCCGAGCAGCTCGTCCAGGTGCGCGGCACCGGCCACCTTCGCGGCCATCAGCTCGGCGGTCTCGGCGGCGTCGGTGACGGCGAGCACGGCCGAACCGGTCAGACCGGCGGTGTGGACGACGGCGGTGAACTCGTGCTCGGCGAGCAGCGCCTCGACGGCCGCACGGTCGGCGACGTCACACGCGGCGACGGTCACCTC
>NZ_JBSFKF010000055.1:0-32037 GCF_053598415.1 Kitasatospora sp. NPDC001132
CGGGGACTGCCCGCTGTTCACCACCTGCGCCTGGCAGCGGGCCGGCCGCCCGCCGTACGAGGGCCCGGCCCGGCGCGGCCAGTCCTACGAGGGCAAGGGCCGCCAGGTCGGCCGCGACGGCGCCGCCACCGGCGAGCATCAGGCCGGAACCGCCGGAGGCGCCGGAGCCGTCACCGGCCTGCGCGGCGCCCTTGGGCACCTCGCGGACCTGCGGCCGGGCGCCGTTCGGGGCGATCGGAGCCGGGGTGGCGGTGGCGGCGCCCGTAGGTCCGGCCACGGCCGGCGAGGGCTGGGCCTTCGGGGGGACCGGCATGGCGGTCCTCGCCGCGGAGTCGACGCCCGGGACGGCGTGGGTGGGCGTCGCCGTCGGCTTCGGCGCGCCGTCGGCCCAGGCCTGCCCGCCGGTGACGGTGGCGAGCAGCGCAGCGCCGGTCAGGGCACAGGCGGCCAGGACGCGGCGGGCGGGGGAGTGGTGGGTACGGCCCTTGCTCATGCGGGGTGTCTCCATCTGCTTCGGTCGGTACGTGTGGCCGCCGGTCCACGGTGCGGTCTGCGGGACCCGGCGGGCTGGTGGCGCGGGACGTCCGTCGTCGGCGCCGGACGCGGGCGTCCTCGTCGCGGACGCCCTCCGGCCGCTTCGCCCGGTTCTGCGGGTTCGGCCGGGGGCGTCGAGGACGACGGTAGGAGGGCCGTGTCGCGGTCCTCGGCCGGTCGTGTCACGGCCGCCCATCGGCTGCGTAACGGCGTGACGGCGGTCGTGGCGTCCTCCGCCCGGAGGCCGCCCCGTCCGGGCGGTGATGCTCCGCCCGTCGGTGGGTGCCGCCTTCGAAGTCCAACCGGGGCCACGGGTTTTGGCGCCGCGTCCGCCGACCCGTCCGCTGCGTCCACCGCCCATCCGCCGCGTCTGCCGCTGCCCGCCGCCCGCGACCGCCGCCCCCGCCGCCCGCTCGCGGTGGCGTCCGTGGCGTCCGTGGCGGCACTGGCGTGGGGCTCTGCCCTCCGGGGCGCTCGCGGCGGGGGGCGGGGCTGCCCTGGGTGGCCGTGGGCGCGCTGGTGGCCGGGCTCGGCTCGGCGGTCTGCGGGACGCTCTACGACACCACCACGCAGAAGTCGGGTGCCGGTGGAGCTACTCCGCCGGATGGCGGCCTTCGGCGCGCCGGGTTCCTTCGCCCTCGGCCCGCTCGGGCCGGCGGCGGCCGGTCCGCCGGCGGACCGGTTCGGCGCTTGCGCCGTGCTGCTGCTCGGGGCGGTCCGGCAACTGGCGGCCGGGGTCGTAGTGTTGACCGTACCGGCGGTGCGGAACCGCCGCTGGGAGGAGGGCCCGGACAGCTGACCAACCCCTCGGACGGCTTCGGGGCGCACCCCCGGCCCACCGCGCACCGCGCCCGGCCGGCCCCGGAGCGCGAACGGCTGCCCCTCCCGCGCACGTGCGCCTCCGCGGCGGGCGGGGCGGTCGACCCGGACGTACGGTGGAAGTCGGGGGTGACGGAGGAGGTCGATCATGCCCGGCTCGCTCACCATCAGCCATCACGGGTCCGCGGCCACCCTGGACCACGTGGACGCGCAGCGGCTCGCCACCGTGCTGGCCGACCTGGCGTACCTGCTGGAGATCCCGGGGCCCGACCGGATCACCGACGAACAGCTCGCCGTGC
Source organism: Kitasatospora sp. NPDC001132 (assembly GCF_053598415.1). Classification (NCBI taxonomy): domain Bacteria; kingdom Bacillati; phylum Actinomycetota; class Actinomycetes; order Kitasatosporales; family Streptomycetaceae; genus Kitasatospora; species Kitasatospora sp. NPDC001132. The sequence continues at coordinate 1,653 of NZ_JBSFKF010000055.1, forward strand.
TGTGCGAGGGGCGCACCCCGGACCGTGCCGAGCTGGTGCACTGGTGCGCGTCGAACGCCCGCGGACTGAAGGGGCAGCTCTGACAGTAAGGGACAGCTTCGACCGGAGCCGCTCCGACCGGAGCCGCTTCGGCCGCCGACCGCCCGCCGTACGATGGCGCGCGGGGCGGGGACGCCCCCCGGGTGCCGGGGTGGCCGGCGGCCGGTCCGGGGGAGTGGGGGCCCGAGCGTGCCGCAGTCCTGGTCGATGTCCTGGCTCACCGTGCCCACCCCGCTGCCCAGCGGGCCGATGCGCGTCGCGGTGACCCCGCTCGGCGTGGTGTCGGCCGGTTACGGCGGGCCGAGCGCGGGTGAAGTGCCGCCCTGCACCGACGAGTCGAAGATCGCGGCCGTCACCGGGCGGATCGGCGCCTACCTGGCGGGCCGCACCCGCGAGCTGGGCCTGCCGATCGACTGGAGCCTCAGCTCGGGCCCGCACCGCGCGGTGCTGCAGACGCTCTGGCGCGAGGTGCCGTACGGCCGGACCATCACCTACGGCGAACTGGCGGCCCGCAGTGGGGTGTTCGAGGGCGTCACGGAGCCCGGACTGGCTGCCCGCACGGTCGGGCAGATGATGGCCGCCAACCCGGTCCCGCTGCTGGTGCCCTGCCACCGGGTGGTGGCGGCGGACGGGATCGGCGGCTTCGGCGGCGGCCGGGTCGGGATCGAGGTGAAGCGCTGGCTGCTCACCCTGGAGGGGGTGTTGGAGCCGACCCTCGACTGGGACGGCCCGCTGTAGGGACGGTCCGCAGCGGCTCCGGCCCGCTGCAGGGACGGCACGCAGCAGCTCCGGCCCGCAGCAGGAACAGCGCGCGGCCGCTCGCGGACCGTGTCGACGCGCGGATCGCGTCAACCCGCGCATCGTGTCAAGGGGTGGCGTCGGCGAGGGCGCGGATGCGCGAGGATGGGTCCTGGCGCGCCGATATGTTCGAATAAATAGTCGAACAATTTCGATCGGGTGATCTATTCGTACTATTTGTTCGGCCATTCCGAACCACTCGAACGAGTGATTGCGAGCTGCCCTCGAATGGGCCCACCATGAAGCTGCAACACGCATGTGCAAGGCGACACTTCATCGGGTATGCGAAGGGCTCCCCTCATGTCGACCGAAACCAATGCCGGTATTCCCGCGCCCGCGCCAGGTGCGCGGTCGGAGATCCGGCAGCAGCAGAGTCTGAGCACGGCGGGCGCGCGGAACCTCGCGACGACCACCAAGTCCGCGCCGCAGATGCAGGGCATCAGTCCGCGCTGGCTGCTCAGGAAGCTGCCCTGGGTGCAGGTGTCCGGCGGCACCTACCGGGTGAACCGCCGCCTGCGCCACTCGGTCGGCCGCGGTCGGGTGAGCTTCGTCAAGACCGGCGCCGAGGTGCGGGTCGTCCCGCCCACGCTGGTCGAGGTGCCGGCGCTGCGCGGCTTCCAGGACGAGGCCGTGCTGGAGGAGCTGGCCGCGCGCTTCGTGCAGCGGGACTTCGACGCGGGTGACGTCCTGGTCCGGGCCGGGGCGCCGATCGCCGAGGTGTTCCTGATCGCGCACGGCAAGCTCGACCGGCTGGGCACCGGCAAGTACGGCGAGGAGACGGTGGTCGGCACCCTCGCCGACGGCGACCACCTCGGCGACGAGGCGGTCCGGCAGGACGGCGGCGAGTGGCCGTACACCGTCCGCGCCGCGACCTCCGGCACCGTGCTGACGCTGTCCTGGCCCGCCTTCCAGGAACTGCACGACCGCTCCGAGGCGCTCCAGCTGCAGATCATCGAGTACCTGAACGGCTTCCAGCAGGCGCAGAACAAGCACGGCGAGGCCGCGATCGACCTCTCCGCCGGCCACCAGGGCGAGTACGAGCTGCCCGGCGCCTTCGTGGACTACGAGCTGAAGCCGCGCGAGTACGAGCTGAGCGTCGCGCAGACCATCCTCAAGGTGCACACCCGGGTCGCCGACCTCTACAACCATCCGATGAACCAGACCGAGCACCAGCTCCGGCTGACCATCGAGGCCCTGCGCGAGCGCCAGGAGCACGAGCTCGTCAACAACCCCGAGTTCGGCCTGCTCAGCAACGCCGCGTACGACCAGCGGTTCCAGACCCACTCCGGCCCGCCCACCCCGGACGACATGGACGAGCTGCTCAGCCGCCGCCGCAGCACCAGGATGTTCCTGGCCCACCCCAAGGCGATCGCCGCCTTCGGCCGGCAGCTCAACAAGCGCGGCCTCTACCCCGGGACGGTCGAGGTCGAGGGCCGGCAGGTCATGTCCTGGCGCGGGGTCCCGGTCTTCCCGTGCAACAAGATCCCGATCGTCGGGGGCACCAGCTCGATCATCGCGATGCGGATCGGCGAGGACAACCAGGGCGTCATCGGCCTGCACCAGACCGGAATTCCGGACGAATACCAGCCGAGCCTTTCGGTGCGGTTCATGGGAATCGACGACAAGGCCATTATTTCCTACCTGGTGAGCGCCTACTACTCCGCCGCGATTCTGGTGCCGGACGCGGTCGGCGTCCTGGAGAACGTGGACATCGCGCAGTACTGACGGCTCGCGGGGCCGGCCGCAGGGCCGCCCGTCCGGCGGGGCCACCCATCGGCCCAGGCCGGACGGCGCCCGCCCGGGTGCGCACCGGTGCGCACCGGCCAGGCCCGCCCCGCCCGAGGGCGGCCATGGGCGGTGCGTGACCGCGCCCGGCACCGCAGCGCAACCCCGGCCCGCCGTCGGCGGGCCGTCCCACGACAGGCGCCCGACAGGGGGAAACACCCATGACGAGTCCCACGCTGGAGCGGGATCACAAAGAGGGGCACGAGGCGGCGGACATCCTCGCCCGGACCCGCGCCCTGGTCGATCCGGTCCTGCGGGCCGCCGTCGACTCGCTGCCCGGCACCATGCGCAAGGTGGCCGGCTACCACTTCGGTTGGTGGGAGGCGGACGGCACCCCCGCCGAGGCCTCCGCCGGCAAGGCGATCCGGCCGGCCATGGTCCTCGCCGCCACCCAGGCCCTGGGCGGCAAGCCCAACGAGGCCGTCGCCGCGGCCGCCGCGGTGGAGCTGGTGCACAACTTCACCCTGCTCCACGACGACGTCATCGACCGCGACGACACCCGGCGCCACCGGCCCACCGCCTGGCGGGTGTTCGGCACCACCGAGGCCATCCTGGCCGGGGATGCCATGCACTCCCTCGCGCTGCGCCTGCTCGCCGAGGACGGCCACCCGGCCGCCCACGGCTCGATCCGCCGGCTCGCGGACTGCGTGGTCGAGCTCTGTGAGGGCCAGCAGATCGACTGCGCCTTCGAGCGGCGCAACGACGTCTCGCTGCCCGAGTGCCTGGCGATGGCGGAGGCCAAGACCGGCGCGCTGCTCGGCGCGGCCTGCGGGATGGGCGCCCTGTACGGCGGCGCCTCCGAGGAGGCGGCCCAGGCGCTGGACGGCTTCGGCCGGGAGATCGGCCTGGCCTTCCAGCTGATCGACGACCTGATCGGCATCTGGGGGGATCCCGCGGTCACCGGCAAGCCGGTCGGCGCGGACCTGGTCGCCCGGAAGAAGTCGCTGCCGGTGGTCGCGGCGCTGGGTTCCGGCACCGCCGAGGGCAAGCGGCTGGCCGAACTGTACGCGATCGAACGCCCGCTGGACGCCGAGGAGTTGGCGCTGTGCGCGGCGGCGGTCGAGGCGGCCGGCGGGCGCGGCTGGGCGCAGGGCGAGTCCTGTGAGCGGATGGCCGCGGCGATGGCGCAGCTGGCCGCCGCGGTGCCGGAGCCGGCCGCGGCGGACGAGCTGCTGACGCTCGCCGAACTGGTCACCCGCCGCACGCACTGAGGAGGCGCCCGCCGGACGCGCTGAGGAGGCGCCCGCCGCACGCACGGAGCGGGCGCCCGCTACCCACGCTGCTCGGAAGCATCATCGGGAGTGGGAAGTCAGCTGGGCCGACCTCCCACTCCTGCCGCGCCCCGGGGCGTCTGCGCTCCGAGGCGGCCCGCCGTCAGCCGAAGGCCGCCAACAGCCGCTGCTCCTTGGCGGGTTCGATGCCATGCCGCACCGCCGCCCCCGGTTGCCCCTTGCGCCCCTCGGCGTCGGTGTCCTCGGCCGGCCCGCGCGCCCGCAGCCACTCCCAGGTGTCCCGCGCCGTCTCGGCGAACGGTCGGCAGCGCAGCCCGGCCGCCTCCGCCCGGCTCGTGTCGGCCAGCCAGACGCCCGCCAGCTCGGGCAGATCCGGTGCCCACAGGGGGAGTTCGGTCCATGCGCTGACCTGGTCCGGCCCCTCGGCGAGCAGCGGCCCGTCCGGTACCCAGACCAGCTCGGTGTCCGCGGCGCCCGCCAGCTCCCGGCAGGTCTCCAGCCACTCGCCGAAGCGGAGCCGACCGGGCGGTGCCGTGGTGACGAACCGCCCCGCCGTCCCGGCCGTCAGCAGGTCCAGCCCGAAGGCGGCGAAGTCCCGGACGTCGATCACCTGCATGGTCCGCCGCGGATCCCCCGGCGCGAGCACCCGCCCGCCGCGGGCCATTCGCTCCAGCCACCAGGGCAGCCGGCCCCCGCACTCGTACGGACCGACGAGCAGCCCGCTGTTCAGCACCAGCACGCGCTCGGTGCCGAACCCGGCCAGCACGGCGCGCTCGCAGCCGGCCTTCAGGGCGTTGCCGGGCGGTTGGCCGGGCGGGGTGTCGGCGGGGCAGGGGTGCGGTGCGGAGTCCTCGTCGACCACCCGGGCGGGCCAGTCGGCGAAGGCGTGCACGGAGGAGACGAAGGTGTAGTGGCCCGCCCGCTCGCGCAGCAGCCGGGCGCTGAGCGCGGCCTGGGCGGGCTGTTGGGCGGAGGTGTCGACGACGGCGTCCCAGCTGCGGCCGTCGACCAGCCGGGCGAGGTCCTCGGCACTGTCGCGGTCGCCCCGGACGGCCTCGACTCCGGGCAGGTCGGCGGCGCTGCGGCCGCGGTTGAAGGTGGTGACCCGGTGGCCCCGGGCGAGGGCCTCGGCAGCGTAGGCCCGTCCGAGGAAGGACGAGCCCCCAAGCAGGAGGATCTTCATGGCGAAGACCCTGCCTCGTCCGCCCGGCCCGTACGCCCGGATTAGCGGTCGGCAGATGTCGGGTCGGCGGCGCGGGACAGCGTCCGGTCCGACGTGCCGCGCCTCCGGGGCCGCCTTAGCATCCGATCTGTACGGCTTGTGCCGGTTGTGCGCCCATGCCGCCTGTGCCGCCCGTGCCGCGGTCGGCGACCGCACCCCGGCCCGGTGCCCGCCCCGGACGAAGGACCCGCGATGAACCAGCCCGAGCTGGAGGCCCTTGCCGCAGACGCGTACGTCTACGGCTACCCGCTGGTCGCCGGCCTCACCATGGTCGAGCGCTTCGCCCGGGGTGGCCTGGGCACCCTGCCGGCGGCGCCGTTCAACCACATCAGCCACGCCACCCGGCTGGCCGGTCCGGCCGACCGCTTCGTCTCGGTCAACAACGACACGATCTACTCGATCGCCCAGCTCGACCTCTCCGAAGGCCCCCAGGTGCTGCGCGTCCCGGACACCGAGGGTGCCTACTACGTGCTGCAGATCATCGACGCCTGGACGGACAACGTCGCCTACCTCGGCCGCCGGGCCACCGGCACCGACGCGCAGACCTGGCTGATCGTCCCGCCCGACTGGCACGGCACCCCGCCGGACCCGAGCCGGGTGATCGAGCTGCCGACCACCGTCGGCACCCTCGTCGGCCGCTTCGCCTGCGCCGGCCCGGACGACCTGCCCCGGGTCCGGGCCCTCCAGGCCGCCCTGGAACTGGAGCCGCTGGAACCCGGCGGCCTGGCCGCCGGACTGCCCGAGCCGGACGAGGCAGTCCCCGAGCGGCTGGCCTTCTTCGAACGGCTGCGGGTCTGGATGCAGGCCTTCCCACCCGCCACCGCCGACATCGAGTACCAGCGCCGCTTCGCCCCGCTCGGCCTGCTGGACGACGGCGCCTCGCCGTACCGGGCCGCCGCCCCCGAGTGGACGCTGGCACTGGCCAAGGGCCTGGCCGCCGGCCGCGAACGGGTCGAGGACGCCAGCCGCCCGCCCGAGGACCACCCGCCCGGCGAGTGGCGCAGCGCGCTCCACCTCTTCGACTACAACACCGACCACCTGGGCCCCGGCACCCTGGACGACCCCGAGTGGCGCATCCCCGACCGCCGCGCCGCCTACCTCAGCCGGGCCGCCGCCGCCCGGGCCGGGCTGTGGGGCAACCACGCGTACGAGGCCTCGTACGCGATGACCTACGACGACTCCGACGGCCGGCCCCTCACCGGCCTCCACAACTACACCCTGCACTTCGACCAGCCGCCCCCGACCGGGGCGTTCTGGTCCATCACGATGTACTCCGTCCCGGACTACCACCTGGTCGAGAACCCGATCGACCGCTACTCGATCGGCGACCGCACCCCCGGCCTGGTCCACGGCGAGGACGGCTCCCTCACCCTGACCCTCCAGCACGACCAGCCCGAGGACCCGACCGCCGCCGCCAACTGGCTCCCCACCCCACCCGCCGAGTTCCGCCCCATCCTCCGCATCTACCAGCCCGAGCCCCCGGTCCTGGACGGCACCTACCAGATCCCCCCGATCCACCGCGTCTGACGCCCGGCCGCCTGCGCGAGAAGTCGGCTGGGCCGACTTCTCGCGCGCCCCGGCCAGGGAGCCGGCGGCCGGTCGACGAACTCGAGCGGTGGCCGGCTCTGTTGCGTACGTGAGAAGTCGGTTGGGCCGACTTCTCGTGCGTCCTTGGTCCGGGGCTTTGGGGGAGTCGGCCGGGTCGACGTCTCGCGCAGTCGACCGGGCGACAGCTCCGCCTAGTTCGGGGCCGACGGGGAGGCGGTTGCGGTGGCCGTCGGATGCGGTGAGGCGTCCGAGGCGGGTGGTGTCGTGGGGGTCTGTGCGGGGGCGGGCGACGCCGTCGCGGAGGGGGTGGCGGTGGCGGAACCGGTCGGCGCCGGTGTGGAGGACGGCGAGGGGTCGGCCGGGGCGGAGGTGGCGCCGCCGCGGCTGTGCGGCCCGCCCTCCAGGGTGACCACGGCCTGCGAGGGCGGCAGCGCGATCCGGGCGGTCCAGTGGGTGGCCGGCGCCTGGTCCTCGTCCACGGTGACGATCACGGTGATCCGCTGGCCGGGCGCCAGGGTGCCGGAGTCGCGGCTGAGCCGGAGCCAGCCGGCGTCCGTCACCGCGTGCCAATGGATCTCCGTGGTACCGGAGTTGGTGAGGGTGAGGACAGTCCGGCTGCCGTACTCGCCGGCCTCGACGGTGAGCAGCCCGGCCGGGGCCGGTCCGCCGGCGTCCGTCGTGGAGGCCCGGTCGACCGAGGGGACCGGTGCGGCGGCCAGGGTCGGGCTGCCGAGCGGGGCCGCGCCGTGGGCCGGGACCGGGATCACCGCGCCCTGGAAACTGAGTCGCTGAAATCCGGGAAGCAACGTTTCTGCACCGCCCGCGCCGGAACTGCCCGCGCCGACACCGCCCCAGACCAGCCCGCCCCCGGTCCCCGCCAGCTCCGTCCCGGGCGTGCCGGACGCACCCGGCCCCGCCGGGCCGTCCACCGTGGGCTGCGGCCGCCGGCCGCCCGCCCGGCCGGCCTCGTCCACCCGCACCGCCGACACCGAGACTCCCGACCCCGACCCGCCACCGCCCCGGTGCCCGGCCCAGAGCGCGATCACCGGTGCCGCCAGTACGGCCGCGAGCACCCCGGTGGTCACCACCCGCCGACGCACCTCCAGTCCGCGCCCCGCGTCCGGCGCCCGGTGCCGGGGGAAGCCGCCCTGGTCGAACCGCGGACCCGGCTCCGCCACCCGGCCTGCCACCTCCCGGAGCGCCACCTCCCGGCCCGCCACCGCGGGCGCCCGCAGCAGCGTCAGCCCCGCCAGCCCCGCCGAACCGACGGCACGCACCGAACCAGCCGCACCAGCCGAGCCCTCCGCCGCCCGGCTCGCCGCCACCCGCTCCGCCGTCCCCCGGCAGGTCGGGCAGTCCACCACGTGCTGCACCAGTTCCCGCCGCAGCGCGGGGCCGAGCACCCAGTCCCGCCAGGACTCCGCTCCGGCCCCGCCGAGCCGGTCCAGCTCCGGGCAGCTGCCCACGCCGAGCACCAGCAGCGCCGCCCTGGTCCTGGCCACCTCGGCCTCGGCCCCGGCGAGCAGCGCGCGGGTCCGCTCGAACGGCAGGCCCAGCACCGCCGCCACCTCCAGCGGGGTCAGCCGGTGTCGGACGGACAGCTCCAGCGCCTCGCGCTGCTCGGGGTCGGTGCCGGCGGCCTCGGGCCAGGCGAGTGAGGCCAGCTCGCGCCGCCGCCGGGCCGCCTCGGCCTCACCCGCCCCGGCCCGGCCCCCCTCGACCCCGGCCGCCCGCCCGGTGCCCGCCCCGGTCGCCCCGGCCCCTCCGCCCGCCAGCCGGCGCAGGCAGCAGTACCGGGCCAGCGAGAACAGCCAGGCGCGCAGCAGCCCGGGCTCGGCCAGCCGGGCGCCGTGCAGCCGCGCCAGCTCGCGGACCTCGCCCAGGGCGTCGGCGGCCGCGTCGTGCTCGCAGAGCACCGAGAGGCAGTAGGTGAACAGGCCGTCCACCTGCCGGTCGTACGCCGCGAGCGCGGATGCGGCCCGCGCCGCCCCGGCCTGCCCAACAGTTCTCGTCGTCACCCGTCCGACCGTAGAGAACGCGGCCGGCTGACCCCGACCATTCGAGGCGTATGTACTTCTTTCGGGTAACAACATCGCCCATCTGTGTGGATGCCACGGTCGGACACACGGCCGGACGCGCGGCCGGACGCACGTTCCCCGCACCGCGAGCCCGCCGACAGCCCGCCGAACAGCCGGGCCGACGGCCCCGCCGCCGTCCGCCCGGGCACTGTCGGACCCAGGCGCTACGGTGGGCCGCATGCCTCCGCGTTCCAAGACCACCGCCAAGCCCCGCCCGGCGTACCGCTGCACCGAGTGCGGCAACCAGCTGCCCAAGTGGGTCGGCCGCTGCCCGGAGTGCAACGCCTGGGGCACGGTCGAGGAGTACGGCGCGGTGCCGATCCGCACCACGGCCGCCGGCCCGGTCAGTGCGCCCGCCCGCCCGATCGCCCAGGTGGACGGCCAGGTCGCGACGGCCCGCTCGACGGGCGTGCCGGAGCTGGACCGGGTGCTCGGCGGCGGCCTGGTGCCCGGCGCGGTGGTGCTGCTGGCCGGCGAGCCCGGCGTCGGCAAGTCCACCCTGCTGCTGGACGTCGCCGCCAAGGCGGCCACCGCCCAGCACCGCACGCTCTACGTCACCGGCGAGGAGTCGGCCGGCCAGGTCCGGCTGCGCGCGGACCGGATCAACGCCCTCTCCGAGCACCTCTACCTCGCCGCCGAGCAGGATCTCGGCGCGGTGCTCGGGCACATCGAGGCGGTCAACCCCGGCCTGCTGATCCTGGACTCGGTGCAGACCATCGCCTCCGCCGAGCTGGACGGCGCCCCCGGCGGCCCGGCCCAGGTCCGCGAGGTGGCGGGCGCGCTGATCCGGGCGTCCAAGGAGCGCGGCATGGCCACCCTGCTGGTCGGCCACGTCACCAAGGACGGCCAGATCGCCGGCCCGCGCCTGCTGGAGCACCTGGTGGACGTGGTGCTGAGCTTCGAGGGGGACCGGCACGCCCGGCTGCGCCTCATCCGCGGGGTCAAGAACCGTTACGGCGCCACCGACGAGGTGGGCTGCTTCGAGCTGCACGACGAGGGCATCGTCGGCCTGGCCGACCCGTCCGGCCTCTTCCTGACCAGGCGTGACAAGCCCGTCCCGGGCACCTGCCTCACCGTCACCCTGGAGGGCAAGCGCCCGCTGGTGGCCGAGGTGCAGGCGCTGATGGTGGATTCGCAGATCCCCTCCCCGCGCCGCACCACCTCGGGCCTGGAGTCCCCCCGGATCGCGATGATCCTGGCCGTGGTCGAGCGGCACGGCGGGGTGAAGCTCGGCAAGCAGGACATCTACACCGCGACGGTCGGCGGGGTGAAGCTGACGGAGCCCTCCGCCGACCTCGCGGTGGCGCTCGCGGTGGCCAGTTCCTCCACCGACACCCCGCTGCCCAGCAACCTGGTGGCGATCGGCGAGGTCGGCCTGGCGGGCGAGGTGCGGCGGGTGACGGGGGTGCAGCGGCGGCTCGCCGAGGCGCACCGGCTGGGCTTCACCCACGCGCTGGTCCCGCCGGACCCGGGCAAGGTCCCGCCGGGCATGAAGGTGGTCGAGGTGGCCGACATCGGCGAGGCGCTGCGGGCCATCCCGGGCCGCCGCCGCTCCGCCGCCAAGCCGCGCACCGAACAGCGCGGTGAGGCACCGTCGGCGCCGCCGGCCCCGCGCTCCGCCCGGGGCGCGGAGCGTCCGGCGGCGTACCCCGAGGAGCTGATGGACGGCTGGGAGCCGCTCGACTCCGACGAACTGCGCTGACCCAAGCCCTGCCGAGGCCACACACAGTTAGACTTTCCCCAGTCTCATTGGCCAGAAGGCAGTACCGAGCGGTACTGAGCGACAGAGCAACAGACCGCGGACCGGCGCACGGCGTGAGGCGCGCGGCACGGGTCGACCGGAGGAGTCACGTGGCAGCCAGCGACCGGGGGGCGGACAAGGCCTCCCGCGAGGAGGCCCTGCTGCGGGCCTCCCTCACCGCCATCGCGCCCGGTACCGCGCTTCGTGACGGCCTGGAGCGGGTCCTGCGGGCCAACACCGGCGGTCTGATCGTGCTGGGCTTCGACAAGACCGTCGAGTCCCTGTGCACCGGCGGCTTCGTCCTGGACGTCGAGTTCAGCGCCACCCGGTTGCGCGAGCTGTGCAAGCTCGACGGCGCGGTGGTGCTCGACAAGGACATCACCAAGATCGTCCGGGCCGGCGTGCACCTGATGCCGGACTCGACCATCCCCACCGACGAGACCGGCACCCGCCACCGCACCGCCGAGCGGGTCAACCGGCAGACCGGCTACCCGGTGGTCGCGGTCTCGCACTCGATGCGGCTGATCGCGATGTACGTCAACGGCACCCGCCGGGTGCTGGAGGACTCCACCACCGTCCTGTCCCGCGCCAACCAGGCGCTGGCCACCCTGGAGCGCTACAAGCTCCGCCTGGACGAGGTGGCCGGCACGCTCTCCGCCCTGGAGATCGAGGACCTGGTGACGGTCCGCGACGTCACCGCCGTGGCCCAGCGCCTGGAGATGGTCCGGCTGATCGCCACCGAGATCGCCGGCTACGTGCTGGAGCTCGGCATCGACGGCCGGCTGCTCTCGCTCCAGCTGGACGAGCTGATCGCGGGCGTGGAGCCGGAGCGCGAGCTGGTCGCCCGGGACTACTTCCCGGAGCGGGCCGCCAAGAAGGGCCGGACGGTCACCGAGGTGCTGGCCGACCTGGAAGCGCTCACCCACGCCGAGCTGCTGGACCTCCAGACCGTCGCCAAGGCGCTCGGCTACTCGGGCTCGCCGGAGTCGCTGGACGCCGCGGTCTCGCCGCGCGGCTACCGCCTGCTGGCGAAGATCCCGCGCCTGCCCAACACGGTCATAGAGCGCCTGGTCGAACACTTCGGCGGCCTCCAGAAGCTGCTCGCCGCGAGCATCGACGACCTGCAGACCGTCGAGGGCGTCGGCGAGACCCGCGCCCGTTCGGTCCGTGAGGGCCTGTCCCGCCTTGCCGAATCGTCCATCCTGGAACGCTACGTCTGACCGCACGGGCGGCCTTACTGACGCCGGACGAACACGGCGACGGCCCCCGGGGAGCACCTCCCCGGGGGCCGTCGCACATCCCCACCCCACCTTGCCGGCAACCCCGCGGCACGACGGAGCACGACGGAGCCCCCGGTCGCGCGGCGGACGGGGGCTCTGAGGGGAGTTGACCGGTGCTCAGCCGTCCAGTCGGATCGAGGCCCGGGCCGAGACCTTGTCCCCGGCGACCCCGGTGAGCTCCGCGAGCACCACATAGGTGCCGGCCGGCGGCGGCGTCTGGTCGGCGGTCGCGCACTGCGGCTTGCTGCGGCTGCGGTCCCAGGTGAAGGTCTCGGTCTGGCTGCCGTTCGCGCCGAGCTGCACCCAGATGTTGCCCTTGTCGGCCGGGCAGTCGCCGGAGGACCAGACCCGGTCGTTGCTGCTGCCGCTCACCGTGATCACGGAGGCGGTGCGGCCGAGGTCCACCCGGCAGTTGCTGCCGGAGGAGTTCTTGACCGTCAGGGCCAGCCGGGGCTTGTCCTTCGGCTGGTACGAGTTCTGGGTGCCGGCCAGCTCCAGCGCCACCTGGGAGGAGGCGCAGACCGGCAGCGCCATGATCTCGGGGGTGTTGACCGCCGGAGCGGCCCCGGCCGTACCGCCGGCGCCGCCACCGGTGCCGCCGCCCGTGGCCGGCGCCGCGCCGCCACCGGGGGCCGGGTTGGCCGCGCCGGCGCCGGTGCCACCGCTGAGATTGACCTCGGTTCCGCCGCCGCCCGCCACCGGCCCGCCCCCGTTGCCGCCGCCCGGGCGCGCCGCGGGGCCGCTCGGGGAGGTGCCGGGCGTGATGGCCTGGGCCGGTGTCTGGTTCTGGGACTCGGACGGAACGGCCTGTGCGGCCTTGCCCTGTGAGCCGCCGTCACCCCCTCCGCCCTGATCGATCATCAGCCACGCGATCAGCGCGACGACCGCCGCGACGGCGACGAGCACGACGACGCGCCGCCGCCAGTAGATCGAGGCCGGCAGTGGTCCGACTGGTTGACGCAGAGAAGGCACGACCAAACTCTACGAGACTGTGTGTGGCGATTGACTCACCAACACCGCACAGTCGCCCCTTCCTTCACATGATCCGCCATTTGATCCGTTCGAGCGAGCCCCGACCGGACGATTTCCGGCGGGTCCCGGGGGCGATCCGGACCACCCCGGTCCGCTTCGGCCCGGTCGGCGGGCGTGGGAGGATCGAAGGGCCATGACTGCCATCACCGCCCCCGCCGCCGGCGCCGTCCGGCCGCCGATGCCCCTGCCGCTGTTCCACTCGACCGTCCTGGACTGGTACGAGGCGAGCAAGCGGGACCTGCCCTGGCGCGCCCCCGACGCGACGCCCTGGGCGGTCATGGTGAGCGAGTTCATGCTCCAGCAGACCCCGGTCAAGCGCGTGCTGCCCGCCTGGGAGGCCTGGCTCACCCGCTGGCCGACCCCGGCCGACCTCGCCGCCGAGGCGCCCGGCGAGGCCGTCCGGATGTGGGGCCGACTGGGCTACCCGCGCCGGGCGCTGCGCTTGCACGCGGCCGCGGTGGCGATCACCGAGGAGCACGGCGGCGAGGTCCCGGACGACCACGCCACCCTGCTCTCGCTGCCCGGGGTGGGGGAGTACACCGCCGCCGCCGTCGCCTCCTTCGCCTTCCGCCAGCGGCACGTGGTGCTGGACACCAACGTCCGCCGGGTGTTCGCCCGCGCGGTGACCGGCGTCGAGTACCCGGCCCAGGCCACCACCGCCGCCGAGCGCCGCACCGCCACCGCGCTGCTGCCGGACGACGCCGAGACGGCCGCCACCTGGGCGGTCGGCGTGATGGAGCTGGGCGCGCTGGTCTGCACCGCGCGCGGCCCGGAGTGCGGGGACTGCCCGCTGTTCACCACCTGCGCCTGGCAGCGGGCCGGCCGCCCGCCGTACGAGGGCCCGGCCCGGCGCGGCCAGTCCTACGAGGGCACGGACCGCCAGGTGCGCGGCAAGCTGCTCGCGGTGCTGCGCGAGGCGCACGGGACGGTGCCGCAGGCCCGGCTGGACGCGGTCTGGCCGGACGCCGTGCAGCGGGCCCGGGCACTGGACGGCCTGGTGGCGGACGGCCTGGTCGAGCCGGTCGAGCAGGGCGTCTACCGGCTGCCCCAGTAGCGGGCACCTCCCGCGCCGAACCCACCCGGCCCCCGCCAGGCCCCGTGGCCCCCACGGCCCGCGCGCAGCCGCCCGCCCCCGGAACGACGGCGCCCGCGGAACCACGACGCCCGCGGAACGACGGCGCCCCCGGGAGGGCGAACCTCCCGGGGGCGCCGTACGGGGCGGAGCCGTCAGACGGCCGCCGTCTCCAGCGAGGCCTCGGCCTGCTTCTCGTCCTTGCCGGTCCCGCGCAGCGGCACCTCACGCAGGAACACCGCCGCGGCGATCGCGATCACGGCCACGCCGGCGCCCCACAGGAAGACGGTGTGCATGCCGTTGGACACCGCGTGGTGGTAGGCGTCCTGAACGGCCTCGGGCAGCTTGCGCAGGTCGTCCATGGTCATCTGGCTCGGATCCTGCGCGCCGCCACCGGTGACGGCCTGCTCGCCGAGCCGCTCCTTCATGGTGTCGGTCACCCGGTTGTTGAACAGCGCGCCGAACAGCGCGACACCGAAGGAACCGCCGATGGTGCGGAACAGGGTGGCGGTGGAGCTGGCCACGCCCATGTCCTTGAGCTCGACGCTGTTCTGCGCGACCAGCATGGTGACCTGCATCAGGAAGCCCATGCCGGCGCCCAGCACGATCATCCAGCAGGCCGAGGTGAACCTGCTGGTCTCGGTGCCCATGGTGGAGAGCAGGATCAGGCCGCCGGTCATCACGAGGGTGCCGATGATCGGGAAGATCCGGTACTTGCCGGTCTTGGTGACGGCCTGGCCGACCACCAGCGAGATGATCAGCATGCCGAACATCATCGGCATCAGCAGCAGCCCGGAGTTGGTCGCCGAGGCCCCCTGGACCGTCTGCTGGTAGAGCGGCAGGAAGACGGTCGAACCGAACATCACGAAGCCGACGATGAAGCCGATGATCGAGACCAGGGTGAAGTTCAGGTTCCGGAACAGGCCCAGCGGCAGCATCGGCTCCTGGGCCCGCCGCTCCACGTAACAGAAGCCGATCAGCGAGGCGATGGCGAGCGCGGCCAGGCCGAGGATCTCCTTGGAGCCCCAGGCGTACTGCTGGCCGCCCCAGGTGGTGATCAGCACCAGCGAGGTGATGCCGGTGGTGAGCAGGATCGCGCCCAGGTAGTCGATCTTGGCGTTGCTGCGGACCTTCGGCAGCTTCAGGGTGACGACGACCACGGCCAGCGCGATCACGCCGAGCGGCAGGTTGATGTAGAAGGTCCAGTGCCAGCTCAGGTGGTCGGTGATGAAGCCGCCGGCCAGCGGGCCGCCGATGGTGGCGAGGGCCATCACCGCGGCGAACATGCCCTGGTACTTGCCGCGGTCGCGCGGCGGGACGAGCGCGCCCATGATCGACATGACGCCGACCATCAGACCGCCGGCACCCAGGCCCTGCACGGCCCGGAAGCCGATCAGCTCGTTCATGGTCTGCGACAGGCCGGACAGCGCCGAGCCCACCAGGAAGATCACGATCGAGGTGAGGAAGGTGCCCTTGCGGCCGTACATGTCGCCGAGCTTGCCCCAGATCGGGGTGGAGGCGGCGGTGGCCAGGGTGTACGCGGTGACCACCCAGGACAGGTGCTCGGCGCCGCCGAGGTCGTGGACGATGGTCGGCATCGCGGTGCCGACGATCAGGTTGTCGAGCATGGCCAGCAGCATGGTGACGACCAGGCCGACCATCACGAGGCGGATCTCGCGCGGTGACCGCGGCTGCTCCTCCTCGGCCGTCTTGCCCTCCGGCACCGGGCCGGCGGTCTTGGACTGTGACATGAGGTGGGGTCTCCCGGAGGGTGGTGCGGGCGGAGCGTGGTGCCGTGGGGCGGCTCACTTACTTGTCGCCCGGCTAGTTTATCGACCGTCGGCACGGTAGGTTGTTCACTAGCCGGTCGTCAAGCCAGTTTCCCGACCGGCCTTCTGGGCAGGGAGAATGAGCCCGGGGCGGACACCGCCCCGGGGTCCGCAGTAGTCACCGACGCAGTCATGAGGCAGGCCATGGGCACTCCGCACAGCCCCCGTAGCGACACCCGGGCTCGCATCATCGAGGTGTCCCTGGAGCTCTTCTCCGAGCAGGGCTACGAGCAGACCTCACTGCGCGAGATCGCCGACCGCCTGGGCGTCACCAAGGCCGCGCTCTACTACCACTTCAAGACCAAGGACGACATCGTCCTGGGCATCGTCGAGCGGATGGCCGCGCCGATCGACGACACCATCGAGTGGGGCCGCAAGCAGAGCTGGAGCCCGGAGATGCGCGACGAGCTGATCCGCCGCTTCGCCGACGGGATGGCCGAGCGGGCCCCGCTGCTGCGCTTCTTCCACGAGAACCAGCCCGCGCTGCGCGAGTCCCCGGCCGGGCTGGCCTTCAAGGACCGCATGATCACCATGATGCAGCTGGTGCACGGGCCGGGCGCGGACTTCCACGACCGGCTGCGGGCCGCGATGGCGCTGTTCACCGTCCACTCGTCGCTGTTCCTGGTCAAGCAGGACAACGCGGACTGCGAGCACGCCCCGAACGTGTGGGGCGAGCAGCCGCCCCCGGCCGAGCTGGACGAGGCGATCGGGGCGGCCCGGGACATCGCGCTGGAGATCGGCGCCCGGATCAGCCACCCCGCCCCCAGCGTCGGCTGACGACCGTCGGGCGGCTCAGAAGTCCGTGACGCCGTGCCCCGCGAGGTAGGCGATCGGGTTGACCACCGCGCCGTAGCGGTTGCTGGTGCGGATCTCGAAGTGCAGGTGCGGGCCGGTCGAGTTGCCGGTGTTCCCGGACGACCCGAGCCGCTCGCCCGCCGACACCTGCTGGCCCGCCGAGACGGAGACCGAGGACATGTGGGCGTACTGCGCGAAGTGCCCGTCCGCCAGCCGCAGCACGACCTCCTTGCCGTACGCGCCGTCCCAGCCGGCCGACACCACCGTCGCGTCGCCGACCGCCAGCAGCGGCGTGCCCGGGGCCACCGCGAAGTCCACCCCGGTGTGGTACCCGGCCGCGTAGTGGCGGTCGGGCTTCCCGTACGGGTTGCTGGTCGGCGCGTTCGGCACGGGCGCCGACCACCCGGGAGCCGGCTCGGGTGCGGGCTCGGGCGCGGGCTCGGGCTCCGGGGCCGGCTCTCCGGCGGGCTCCTCCTCGGGCTCCGGCGGCGGCGGTACGAGCGGCAGCAGGTTGGCCGCCACCCCCACGGACTGCTGCGCCGAGGCCCCGTCGTCGGGCAGCTTGTACGGGCTGGGGCCGGCCACCTGGACCAGCCCGGCGTTGGGCACCTCCGCCCGCGGCACGGTGAAGGCCGAGCTGCCCGGCGTGGTGGGTCGTACGGTCTGCGCCGAGGCCGTGCCCGGGGTGGCCACCAGCAGCACGCCGGCGAGCAGCACGGCGGCGGCCCCGGCCGAGATCAGCGCGTGGTCGTGCTCGGCGCGCTGGCTGCTGCCGGGCAGCGTGGTGTGCCGGGGCGAACCGAGCGTGCGCAGCGGCGCGGCCTGGGTGCGGACGGCGTGGCCGATCCGGGGCCGCCAGACGGCGGCCTGGGCCGCGGCCTGGGCCACCGCTCGGGCGGCGAGCCGGCGGAGGGCCGGCCCGACGGGCGGGATGGTGGACATCGCTTGCCGTACCTCACGGATCGTACGAGGGCAGCACGAAGGGCCCGTTCGGGAGCGTGCTGAGCGGGGGACCACTCAGGTTTAACGGTCACTGAGCGGAGTCCCAAACGCGGTGACGTACTACGGCATGTAGTCAGCGTGGCGTCGGAGATTCCAACCGATGGAGTAGTGATCATGCGATCCGATCGTCCATGACGGCTTCGCAGTGGTCCGCCGATCCCTCCGGCTCCACTACTACCACCGGTCGTACCGCGCCGGAGGCCTGTGACCAGCACCACGCGCGGCCGGGGTTTGGCGGACTCGGACCGCTTTCCGCCCGCACCGCTGACCGGTGCGGCCCGCTGCGGGACCATCGAGCCATGTATGGCAACAGGAGCGAAGATCCCGACGCCAGTGACCGCCCGAGCCTGCCGGACCGCCGCTTCGCCGCCCTGCGCGGCTGCGAGCGGCTGCTGTCCGGGGCCCGGCCGCAGAGCATCCGCGAACGCCTCGCCGACCTGGCGGGCCGGCCCCCGGGCGAGCCCGGGGGCACCTCCGAGCCGCACGCCGCTCCCGAGCCCCACACCGCCCCCGACCTGGACGGCCGCCCCGACCAGTACGGCGACGGCGTGGTTCGCACCCTGGAGCAGCGGGTCGCCGAGCTGCTCGGCACCGAGGACGCGGCCTTCTTCCCGACCGGCACGATGGCCCAGCAGACCGCGCTGCGGATCCACGCCGAGGCCGCCGGGCTGCGCGCCGTGGTCACCCATCCGCTGGCCCACACCGACCGGCACGAGCGGCACGCGCTCGGTGTCCTGTCCGGCCTGCGCAGCCTCTGGCCGACCACCGCGCCGCGCCAGCCCACCGCCGAGGAACTGCGCGCCCTGGACGAGCCGTACGCCGCGCTGAGCCTGGAGCTGCCGCTGCGCGACGCCGGGTTCGTGCTGCCCGGCTGGGCGGAGCTGGTGGAGCTGGCCGCGGTGGTGCGGGAGGAGCACGGTGCGGCGCTGCACCTGGACGGCGCCCGGATCTGGGAGTCCGCGGTCGCCCTCGGCCGGCCGCTGCCGGAGGTCGCCGCCCTGGCCGACTCGGTCTACGTCTCCTTCTACAAGGCGCTCGGCGGCATCAGCGGCGCCGCGCTGGCCGGCCCGCGCGGCTTCGTCCGCACCGCCCGGGCCTGGCGGCACCGCTACGGCGGGCAGCTCTACCAGCAGTGGCCGTTCGCGCTGGCCGCCCTGGCCGGGCTGGAGCGCGAACTGCCGCGGCTGGCCGGGTACGTGGCGCACGCCCGGACGGTCGCCGGGGCGCTGGCCCGGGCGGTCGCCGCCGTCCCCGGTGCCCGGGTGCAGCCGGCCCCGCCGCACACCCACCAGTTCCAGCTCTGGCTGCCGTACCCGGCCGCGGAGTTGGAGGAGGCCGGGCTGGGGCTGGCCGAGGACACCGGGATCGGGCTGTTCGGCGCCTGGCGCGAGTGCGGGTCGCCCGGGTTCTCGATGACCGAGGTCACGGTCGCCGCGCCGGCCCTCGACTGGACCGGCGCGGACGTCGCGGTGGCGGTCGCCGCCTTCCTGGACCGGTTGTCGGCCGGCCCCGGAGCCGGGCGGTCCTGAACCCCGGCCCGACTCCGACCGGATCCGACAAAGCGTCCGGCCCGCCCCCGCGCGCTGCGGGGACGGGCCGGACGTGGAGTTGTCAGAGCTGCCTGGTCACAGGCCGATCGCTACCGGGGTGGCGATCAGTTGTCGACCGGGCGGACCCGGATCCAGGTCTCCAGGTAGTTCGAGGACTCGTTCTCGACCTCGATGCTGGTCCCGGTCTTCGGGACGTCGACACCGCTGTACGGGTTGTCCTTGTTCCACCAGGACTTCAGGTCGTTGAACTCGTCGACGCCCTTGGCCTTCGGGATGACGGTCTCGACGCCGGCCTTGTGCAGGGTCAGCCCCGAGGTGCGGCGGGAGCCGAAGGTGGAGTCGTAGCCCTGCATGCGCGGACGCATCAGGCTGCCGTCGGTCCACTTCAGCGGAGCCGGGTGCGAGTCGACCGGCAGGACCAGGCCGTGGCCCGGGTGGGCGCTGACGTTGTTGTCGGTCTGCGACTGGTCCCAATACCAGATCAGCAGGCCGGGCTGGTACGAGTAGTGCTCGACCCAGTTCGGCTTGTCGGCGAAGCCGAAGTTGTACGGGCCGGTCTTCAGCGTCTGGTCGAAGGACACGTACTGCCGGTTCTCCGCGATGTAGTACTGCGCGTAGTCCTTGGTGTACGAGCCGCCGAAGCGGGTGAAGCCCTCGGCCGCCCAGCTGTTGTCGGCCTTCTCGACGTCGTCGCTGAACACGGTGGCGCCGTCGGCGACGACCGCGATGTTGTCCAGCGTCAGGCCGCGGTAGTGCAGGCCGCCGTCGGTGGTGTTGTGGTAGCGGAACTTGATCTTCTGGCCGGCGTAGGCGTCCAGGTTGAACGACAGGTCACCCCAGGCGGCCACCTGGCCGCTGATGGCCGGACGGCCGTTCTCGCGCGGCAGTGCGGTGCCGTTCCAGGTGCCGTCGATGACGGTCCAGGTCTTGCCGCCGTCGGTGGAGACCTCGCCGAACGCGTAGTCGAAGTCCTGCTCCAGCTCGTACCAGGCCTTGGCGTTGATGCCGGCCTTGGCCTTGCCGGTCAGGTCGATGTCGCGGGTCAGCGTGACGTTCAGGTTGTCGGCGCTGCCGCTCCACCACTCACCGGTGCCGCCGAACGGCTTGTTGATGTCGGTGGTGATGCTCTTCTTCGGCAGGTCGACGATCAGGCCCTGCGGCAGCTTGCTGTTGTACTCCGCCGGGCCGATGTGGTGGGTCGACTCGGTGCCGGCCTTGGCGCGGTCGACGTTCAGCCAGCCGAGCTGGTACTTGCTCCAGCCGTCGAGGTCGTTCGGCATGTCGCCGATGCTGTTCTTGCCCTCGCCGAGCCAGGAACCGGAGGACATCAGCGACCAGAAGCCGACCGAGTTGTCGATGCCCTTGCCGGCGGTGTCGTAGAGGTCCGGCAGACCGAGGTCGTGGCCGTACTCGTGGGCGAAGACGCCGAGGCCGCCGTTCTCCGGCTGCATCGTGTAGTCGCCGATCCACAGGCCGCTGTTGCCGACCTGGACGCCGCCGAGCTTGTTGCCCTCGGGGCCGGCCGTGCCCTGCAGGTTGCCGTAGACGTACGAGCGGTGCGCCCACAGGGCCTTGGTGCCCTGCTTGCCGCCACCGGCCGACTTGTCCTCGCCGGCGTGCACGATCTGGAAGTGGTCGATGTACCCGTCGGGCTGGTTGAAGTTCCCGTCGTGGTGCGAACCGTAGCGGTCCCACTGGTCGTACTGGGCCAGGGTCGCCTTGATCTGCGCCTCGGTCTGACCCTTGGCCAGCTGGTCCTTGTACCAGATGTCCACGGCGTCACGGATCAGGTCCTGCGCGCTGGCGCAGACGTTGGAGCCGCAGTAGTCGGACCCGTAGCGGGCCTCGTTCCACGGCACCCGGACCCAGTCCGAGACCACGCCGTCGACCGAGTAGCGGCCCGAGGACTGCTTCTCGTAGTAGGTCTTCAGCGAGGGCTTGTCCTTGGCGAAGTACAGGTCCTGGAAGTGCTGCTGGTTGTAGTCGGCCTGCCAGGCGGTCGAGTTGTTGGTCGCCGGGTCCGGCGCCTCGATCTCGTTGTGCTTCGGGCCGGGCTCGCCGCCGTACTTGACCTTGCCGTCGGCGGTCTTGGTGGTGTTGTCCACCTGGTCACCGAAGTCGACGAGGATGGTGAAGATCTTGTCCGTGCGCTCGCGGGCGAGCTCGACGTACTTGTCCTTGCCGAGCTTCACACTGGTGCTGCCGTTGTGCTGCTCGATCTGCGCGGTGCCGTTGAGCAGCTTCTCGGTGGCGGCCTTCTGCTCCGCCTCCACCTTCGCGGTCAGCGGGCCCGGAATGTTGTGCTCGGTGTTCTGAACGGCGTCGGCCGGGTCCTTCGGGACCGGGGCCGAGCCGGCGGCGACGGCGGTGCCCGGGAACAGGCCCGCACCGAGCGCGACTATGACCGCCGCGGCCGTCGAGGCCGCGGCGGTTTTCCTGGTGTTCTTCAACGTTGTGACGTCCTCCCCGACCGGGGCCAAGCGCATGGCCAAAGCCCGGCAAACCAAAATGAAAGACAGGTGGACGTCATTTGATACAAGCGTGCACAGAAAAGATAGACCTTGACCATGACATGGCCACGGCGCTATGCTCCGCGACTTCCCATCACCTGACCGTCTGTCAACCGTATGTTGGTTAAAGCTTGCTGAGAAACCGGGCGCACCCGCACCAGCCAGCGTGGGAGCCTGCCATCCCGGCCCGCACCGGCTCCGGCCCTGGTGGGAGGCGCACGCACCGAGCCCCCGGCGTGAACGCCGGGGGCTCGGTGGCTGTGAAGTTGTCTGTTAAAAGTTGGGTTACTTCGTCAGGTCCGGACCGGACGAGGCGACCGCGGCCGGGGTGTCCGCGACGGCCGACTTCTCCTCACCGCGGAAGGTGAACTTGGCGTCCTTGCCCTCGCCCTCGACGTCGACGACGACGATGTGGCCGGCCCGCAGCTCGCCGAAGAGGATCTTCTCGGAGAGGTGGTCCTCGATCTCGCGCTGGATGGTGCGGCGCAGCGGACGGGCACCCAGGATCGGGTCGTAGCCGCGCTTGGCCAGCAGCTTCTTGGCCTCGACGCTGAGCTCCAGGCCCATGTCCTTGTCCTTGAGCCGCTCGTCCACCTTGGCGATCATGAGGTCGACGATCTGGATGATGTCGTCCTCGGACAGCTGGTGGAACACCACGATGTCGTCGACACGGTTCAGGAACTCGGGGCGGAAGTGCTGCTTGAGCTCCTCGCCGACCTTCGCCTTCATCCGCTCGTACCCGGTCTGGGTGTCACCCGTGGCCGCGAAGCCGAGGTTGAAGCCCTTCGAGATGTCCCGGGTGCCGAGGTTGGTCGTCATGATGATGACGGTGTTCTTGAAGTCGACCACGCGGCCCTGGGAGTCGGTCAGGCGACCGTCCTCCAGGATCTGCAGCAGCGAGTTGAAGATGTCCGGGTGGGCCTTCTCGACCTCGTCGAAGAGGACGACCGAGAACGGCTTGCGGCGGACCTTCTCGGTCAGCTGGCCGCCCTCCTCGTAGCCCACGTAGCCGGGCGGGGAGCCGAACAGCCGGGAGACGGTGTGCTTCTCGGAGAACTCGGACATGTCGAGCGCGATCAGCGCGTCCTCGTCGCCGAACAGGAACTCCGCCAGCGTCTTGGACAGCTCGGTCTTACCGACACCGGACGGGCCGGCGAAGATGAACGAACCGCCGGGGCGCTTCGGGTCCTTGAGGCCCGCACGGGTGCGCCGGATGGCCTGGGAGAGCGCCTTGATGGCGTCCTTCTGGCCGATGACGCGCTTGTGCAGCTCGTCCTCCATGCGCAGCAGGCGGGACGTCTCCTCCTCGGTCAGCTTGAAGACCGGGATGCCGGTGGCGGTGGCCAGGACCTCGGCGATGAGCTCCTCGTTGACCTCCGCGACGACGTCCATGTCGCCGGCCTTCCACTCCTTCTCGCGCTTGGCCTTGGCCTGCAGGAGCTGCTTCTCGTCGTCGCGCAGGGACGCGGCCTTCTCGAAGTCCTGCGCGTCGATCGCGCTCTCCTTCTCGCGGCGCACGTCGGCGATCTTCTCGTCGAACTCGCGAAGGTCCGGCGGCGCGGTCATCCGGCGGATGCGCATCCGGGAGCCGGCCTCGTCGATCAGGTCGATCGCCTTGTCCGGCAGGAAGCGGTCCGAGATGTACCGGTCGGCCAGGGTGGCGGCGGCGACCAGGGCGGAGTCCGTGATGGAGACCCGGTGGTGGGCCTCGTAGCGGTCGCGCAGACCCTTGAGGATCTCGATGGTGTGCGGCAGCGAGGGCTCGGCGACCTGGATCGGCTGGAAGCGGCGCTCCAGCGCGGCGTCCTTCTCCAGGTGCTTGCGGTACTCGTCCAGGGTGGTGGCACCGATGGTCTGCAGCTCGCCGCGGGCCAGCATCGGCTTGAGGATGCTGGCGGCGTCGATCGCGCCCTCGGCGGCGCCCGCGCCGACCAGGGTGTGCAGCTCGTCGATGAACAGGATGATGTCGCCGCGGGTGCGGATCTCCTTGAGCACCTTCTTCAGGCGCTCCTCGAAGTCACCGCGGTAGCGCGAGCCGGCCACCAGGGCGCCCAGGTCCAGCGTGTAGAGCTGCTTGTCCTTGAGCGTCTCCGGGACCTCGCCCTTGACGATCGCCTGGGCCAGGCCCTCGACCACGGCCGTCTTGCCGACGCCGGGCTCACCGATCAGCACCGGGTTGTTCTTGGTGCGGCGGGACAGCACCTGCATGACCCGCTCGATCTCCTTCTCGCGCCCGATGACCGGGTCGAGCTTGGCCTCGCGGGCGGCCTGGGTGAGGTTGCGGCCGAACTGGTCCAGGACCAGCGAGGTGGACGGGGTGCCCTCGGCGGGCCCGCCGGCCGTGGCCGACTCCTTGCCGCCGCCACCGGTCTGGTAGCCGGAGAGCAGCTGGATGACCTGCTGGCGCACCCGGTTGAGGTCGGCGCCCAGCTTCACCAGGACCTGGGCGGCGACGCCCTCGCCCTCGCGGATCAGGCCGAGCAGGATGTGCTCGGTGCCGATGTAGTTGTGGCCGAGCTGAAGCGCCTCGCGGAGCGACAGCTCCAGGACCTTCTTCGCCCGGGGGGTGAAGGGGATGTGGCCGGACGGGGCCTGCTGGCCCTGGCCGATGATCTCCTCGACCTGCTGGCGAACGGCCTCAAGAGAAATCCCGAGGCTCTCCAGGGCCTTGGCGGCGACGCCCTCGCCCTCGTGGATCAGACCCAGGAGGATGTGCTCGGTGCCGATGTAGTTGTGGTTGAGCATCCGGGCTTCTTCCTGAGCCAGGACGACAACCCGCCGCGCGCGGTCGGTGAACCTCTCGAACATCGTTTATCGCTCCTCAGAGCGGTCGGGCAGTTCGGGGTCCGTCCCCGCCCTGTCCTTCCGCATGCTAGTCCCGCTCAGCGGCGCGGCCCACGGATTCACTCCCCGGTAGAGGAGCGAGATGCTGCGCGACCAGCCGACACCAATCTCAACCTGATGCTGGGAAACGGTGTTCCCGCAGACGGGCCGGATGCACCGGATTCCGCTACGCCATCGGCGAACACGTGCCGCCGGGGCGCGGCCGGAACGGCTCCGGCCGGTCGCACTTACTGCCCCTGGACGGGCCGAAGAACCCGTCCACCTGCATTCATACCCGGTATCGGGGCGCTTCTCGCGCAGTTTCCGCGGTGGCGGTGTTCGCCTGGCGAGAAGTCGGGCCGTGGAGACGGCGGTTCGACGGCGGCCGGGGCCCGGGTGCACCGCCCGGAGGTGTCCGCGTTGCCGCTTCGCCCCTACAGCGTCGCACAGGCCGTCGTTGTTCCGCCGCCCGAGCCGGCGCCCCGCGCGGCCCTCGGTACCGGTGGTGGCGCGGCCCCGGTGGGCACGCGCCGCGGGGCGCGGAGGAGACCCTCCGCGCCCCGTGCGTGTGATGGCGGTGCCGTCTCCGGCCGCCGGGGCCCCGCGCCCGCTCCGGCGGGCCTGCGGCGCCGGGATCAGGACGCGTTGGCCTTCTCGTAGGCCTCGCGGACGTTGCTCGGAACGCGGCCGCGGTCGTTGACCTCCAGGCCCTGCTCCTTGGCCCACGCGCGGATCTTGGCGGTGTCGGGCGCACCGCCGCCGGACGGACGCGCGGCACCGCCGCGGCCCGGGCGGCGGGCACCGGCGAGCCGGCCGCTCTGCTTGCGGCCCTTCTCGACGTACGGCGCCAGCAGACCGCGGAGCTTGTCCGCGTTCGCGCTCTTCAGGTCGATCTCGTAGGCAACGCCGTCGAGCGCGAACGTCACCGTCTCGTCCGCCGAACCGCCGTCGAGATCGTCTTCAAGAATGACCTGCACCCTCTGTGCCACGGGCTTCCCTTTCCGCTAAACGACCCATTGCCTAAGGAAAGGAAAGCGCCTTTCTCCGGAAAACACAAACCCTTGACCCGGGTGGAGCGGCTCAGAGGTGCAGCAGCATGCGCGAGTTGCCCAGTGTGTTGGGCTTCACCCGCTCCAGGTCGAGGAACTCGGCGACGCCTTCATCGTACGAGCGGAGGAGTTCTTCATAGACATCCGTAGCGATCGCCGCCGGGTCTGTCGTACCATCATCGGTTTCCTGGACCTCGCCGATCTCGACGAAACCGTGTTTCGCGAAGAACGCGACCTCGAACGTCAAGCAGAAAATCCGACGGACGCCCAGCCAGCGTGCCGTCTGCACCAGCTTCTCCAGCAGCAGGTGCCCGATCCCGTGGCCCCGGACGACCGGATCCACGGCGAGCGTGCGGACCTCGGCGAGGTCCTCCCACATCACGTGCAGTGCACCGCAGGCCACCACCGCGCCGTTGTCGTCGCGTTCCGCGACCCAGAACTCCTGGACGGATTCGAACAGTGTGACTGTGGGCTTGTCCAGCAGAATGCCGTCGCGAGAGTAGGCGTCGATGAGCCCGCGCACTGCCCGCACGTCCGTGGTCCGCGCCCGGCGGATGGTGACCTCCATGGTCGGGACGTTATCGCGCCGCTCCCGGTTCCGTCCCACCGGTATCCGGTCCGTCGTCCGCGGAATCCGCGCCGGGCGGATCGGACGGGAACAGTGCGGCCACCCGCAAGGCGTCCCGGAGCGCTTCGCGTTGCTCGGGGGACATCAGGCCGAAGAAGTGCACCAGGGCCGCCGCCGGATTGTCACTGGTGGCCCAGGCGTCGTTCATCAGGGCCGCTGTGTACGCCTCACGCGAGGAGACCGGTTCATATCGATAGGCCCGGCCGACCCGCTCGCGGCGCAGCCAGCCCTTTCTGTGGAGCTTGTCCAGGACGGTCATCACCGTGGTGTACGCGATTTCGCGTTCCGACCGCAGATCCAGGAGAACCTCGCGAACCGTGACCGGTCGGTTCCACTGCCACACCCGGGTCATGATGGCGTTCTCAAGTTCGCCGAGTTGCCGGACCATAGTGCGGCCAGGATAGGGAGTGAATGGGGCAAATCTTGTGAAGTGCGCCAAACCGGCGCGCCGCCACCCCCGGGAATCGGGAATGGCGGCGCGCCGGTCGTTCGGGCGGCTGACGGCGTCAGTCGAGGTCTTCCTTGGCCCGCTGGGCCCCGCCCTGGCTGCGGATGATGGCCCGCACCAGGAATCCGAAGCCGATCGCCATGACCAGCGGCGGCACGATCGCGCTGACGTAGTCCATCAGGTCACTCCTCCTCGGTCTTCTCCGCCGTCGGGGCGGAAGCCTTCGGCTCCGGCTTCACCAGCGGGAAGAGCACCGTCTCCCGGATGTTCTTGCCGGTCAGCAGCATGATCAGGCGGTCCACGCCGAGGCCGAGGCCACCGGTCGGGGGCATCGCGTACTCCAGGGCGCGCAGGAAGTCCTCGTCCACCTGCATGGCCTCGACGTCGCCGCCGGCCGCCAGCAGCGACTGGGCGGTGAGGCGGGCGCGCTGCTCGACCGGGTCGACCAGCTCGGAGTAGGCGGTGCCGATCTCGGTCCCGAAGATCACCAGGTCCCACTTCTCGGCAACGCCGGGCTGCGAGCGGTGCTGGCGGGTCAGCGGGGAGACCTCGGTCGGGTAGTCCTTGATGAAGGTCGGCCGGACGGCGTTCTCCTCCAGCAGGCGTTCGACCATCTCCAGGACGATCTGACCGTGGCCCCAGTCCTTCTCGAACGGGATGCCGTGCTCGGTGGCCAGCTTGCGCAGCTCCTCGACACTGGTCTCCGGGGTGACCTCGGCGCCCAGGCGGGCGGAGATGCCCGGGTAGACGCGGACCTCCTCCCACGGCTCGGCCAGGTCGATCTCGTGCTCGACGCCGTGCGCGTCCACGCCCCTGATCACCGTGGTGCCCAGCGCGTCCCGGGCCGCGTTGACGATCGTCTCGCGGATCAGCTCGGCCTGGGTGTCGTAGTCGCCGTACGCCTCGTACGACTCCAGCGAGGTGAACTCCGGATTGTGGGTGGAGTCCGCGCCCTCGTTGCGGAAGTTGCGGTTGATCTCGAAGACCTTCTCGGCGCCGCCGACCACCAGCCGCTTGAGGTACAGCTCGGGGGCGATGCGCATGTAGAGGTCGATGTCGTACGCGTTGATGTGCGTCTTGAACGGACGCGCGTTGGCGCCGCCGTGCACCGGCTGGAGCATCGGGGTCTCGACCTCGATGTAGCCGCGGTCCTCATAGGTGCGGCGGATCGAGCGGACGACCTTGCTGCGCAGGTGCAGGATCTCCCGGGCCTCGGGGTTGACGATCAGGTCCACGTAGCGCTGGCGGACCCGGGCCTCCGGGTCGGTCAGGCCCTTGTGCTTGTCCGGCAGCGGGCGCAGGCACTTGGCGGTGAGCTCCCAGCGGTCCACCATCACGGACAGCTCGCCGCGCTTGGAGGTGATCACCTCGCCCTCGACGCCGACCTGGTCGCCGAGGTCGATGTCGGCCTTCCAGGCCGCCAGCCGCTCCGCGCCCAGCTTGTCCAGGGAGAACATCACCTGGAGGTCGCCGGTTCCGTCGCGCAGGGTGGCGAAGCAGAGCTTGCCGCCGGTGCGCGAGAGGATCACGCGGCCGGTGACGCCGGCCCGCTCGCCGGTGGCGGTGTCCGGCTCCAGGTCGGGGTGCTTGGTGCGCAGGTCCGCGATGGTGGTGGTGCGGGGGAATCCGACCGGGTACGGGTCGACACCGGCCGCCCGGAGCCGGTCCAGCTTCTCGCGCCGGACGCGCATCTGCTCGGGAAGGTCGTCGGTCGCGGGAACAAGGCTCTGATCGCTCACCCCACAAGGGTAGCCAGCCACACGTGGTGCTCCGCGCCGGGACTGCCGTGAGGGGAGACCGCGACGGCGGTCTCCCCTCGGTGCGGCGGGGTCAGCCGTCGCGGCGGGCCCGGAGCCGGCGGGCGGTGACCAGACCGGCGGTGCCGAGCAGCACGGCGGCGGCACTCGTCGCGGCCAGCGGGAGGGCGGCGGAGGTTCCGGTGCTGGCCAGGCTGCCGCCGGTGGCCCGGTCGGTGCCGGAGCCGGTGCGCACGGTGGAGCCGGAGCGGGTGCCGCCGGTGCCCGGGTCGGCCTGCGCGTCGGGACCGGCGGAGTCCCTGCCGGTGAGGCCGGCCGGGACGACCGCGCCGGTCGGCGCGGGGGAGGGCTCGGTGACGGGCGCCTCGGTGGCCGTCCCGGTGGGGGTCGGGGCGGGCGTGCCGCCGGTGCCGGGCGTGCTGCCAGGGGCGGCCCGCAGGTCCACCTTCAGCAGGTCGTTGGCGGGGTTGTGGTCCCAGCCCATGACGGCGCTGGGGTGGCCCGGCTCGTACTCGCTGGTCATGTTCTGCAGGGAGACCGTCGCGGTCAGCTCGCCGGTGCCCTCGGGGACGGAGAGGGTCAGCTTGTGGGAGTTGGTGGCGCCCGCCGGGATGAAGAAGTCGCCCAGTCCGTCGCAGGAGAACTTGTTGAGCGGCTTGTCGGACTTCTGGCCGAGCACGTAGTCGTTCGGCCGGCAGGTCGCGGGCAGGCCGGTGACGGTGACCCCCTCCGGGAACTGCACGGTGAGGTTGGGCGCGGCCTCGCCGCCGCTGCGGTCCATGACCGAGGCCGGACCGTTGTTGACGGCCCCGAGGGTGAAGGTACCGGTGGTGCCGGAGGCGTCCGGAGCCCAGGAGCCGTTCACCGCGAAGTCGGCGCTGTTGTCGGCGAGGACCTCCTGCTCGGTGGAGTAGGCGTTGATGTCGAGACCGTCCGGGATCCCCTCACCGGAGGTCTTCACCAGGGTGGCGGGAGCGCCCGTGCCGCGCTGGAACGACAGCTGCCGGCGCAGGTCCGCGGCGCCGCTGCCGTACATGCCCTCGGCGGGGAAGACGGAGTAGCCGGCGAAGGCGTAGCGGGCGTCCGCGCCCACGGTGAGGTCGAGGCCGTTCAGCTTGACGGCCTGGCCGGGGGCGATCTCGCCGTCGACGGTGCAGATGCCGTGCACGGTGGGCATCGGGCGGCCGAAGCCGCGGCCCGCCCAGTCGCCCTTGTCCTTCGCGTACTCGCAGTTGGAGGGCCAGGTGGCCACGTCGAGGCCAGGGGTCAGGTAGACCTCGACGACCGCCCGCCGGGCCGCGGACTCGCCGTGGTTGGCGAACTCGAGGGTCGACGGGAGCGTGCTGCCGACCTTGACGCCGAGCTGCTCCGAGGGCGCCTTGGTGCGGAAGCCGGCGCCGCCGATCTCCACCGGGATGTCGGCCTCGCCGGTCTCGGCGCCGGGTGCGCTGAGGGTGGCGTGGACGGTCCCGGTGGAGCCGGGGCGGACTCCCGCGACGGCACTCAGCCACGGGTGGTTGGTGATGTTGATGTTCTCCAGGTCGAGGCGCCAGAGGTCGCAGGTGATCACCTTGCCCGCGGTGGCGCAGCCCGGGACGCTGAGCGTGGCCAGCCCGTCGATGCCGGTGGTGTCGAACGCGAGCTTGACGCCGTTCACGACGCCGGTGCCGGTCCGGCCGATCCGCAGGTGGATGTTCTCGCCGAACTGGGGCTGGGGGGCCGGCTGGGTCGAGATCTGGATCGTGCCGGTCGGGAAGATCCTGAGCTGGGTGCCGGCGGCGTGCGCCGGGAGGGCCGCGGTGCCGGCGGCCAGGGCGGCCACGACCGTGGCCGTGCCCGCGCCGAGGAACCGGCGCGTGCGAGTCGAGTGCATGTGAATCCCCCGCGAATGGAGTGATGAGGATCCGCACCCTAGGGATCGTCGAACGTCCGTCAACCCGGTTGATCCGTCATCAATTCGCCCAGGTCGGGACCGAACGGCCTGGTCAGCGGGGGAAGTTATGAAGACGTGACCGGCGGCGGCCGGCGGGACGACGGCATTGTCGACACATGGACCGGCATGCGGACGGAGGGGAGACCGCGACGGGCGGTCTCCCCTCCGGGGGGGGGGGGGGGGGGTGGGGGGGGGACAGCCGGTGCCGGTGGCGTGTTGGACGTCCTCCGTGTA
>NZ_JBSFKF010000056.1:0-31652 GCF_053598415.1 Kitasatospora sp. NPDC001132
GTGTCGGCCTGCTCCAGGATGAGGTGGGCGTTGGTGCCGCTGATGCCGAACGAGGAGACGGCGGCCCGGCGGGGACGGTCGTCCTCGACGTCCCACGGCCGTGCCTCGCTGAGCAGTCGGACGGTTCCGTCGGACCAGTCGACGTGGCTGGTCGGCTGGTCCACGTGCAGGGTGCGCGGCAGGACGCCGTTCCGCATCGCCATGACCATCTTGATCACGCCACCGACGCCGGCCGCCGCCTGGGAGTGCCCGAGGTTGGACTTCAACGAACCCAGCCAGAGAGGCCGTTCGGCGTCGTGGGCGCGCCCGTAGGTGTTCATCAGGGACTGGGCCTCGATGGGGTCGCCGAGGCGGGTGCCGGTGCCGTGCGCGTCGACCGCGTCCACGTCGGCCGGGGCCAGCTCCGCGTCGGCCAGGGCGCGTCGGATGACCGCCTCCTGGGCCGGTCCGCTGGGCGCGGTGAGGCCGTTGCTGGCGCCGTCCTGGTTGGTCGCCGTGCCCCGGATCACCGCGAGGACCGGGTGGCCGTTGCGGCGGGCGTCCGACAGGCGCTCGACCAGCAGCAGGCCGACGCCCTCGCTCCAGCCGGTGCCGTCCGCCTCGTCGGAGAAGGCCTTGCAGCGGCCGTCCGGGGACAGCCCGCGCTGGCGGCTGAACTCCACGAACATGCCGGGGCTCGCCATGACCGCCGCGCCGCCCGCGAGCGCCAGGGAGCACTCGCCCGCCCGCAGTGCTCGTACGGCCAGGTGCAGCGCCACGAGGGAGGAGGAGCACGCGGTGTCGACGGTCAGCGCCGGGCCCTCCAGGCCCAGGGTGTAGGCGATCCGGCCGGACGCGACGCTGCTGAGCTGGCCGGTGAGCAGGTAGCCGTCGACGCTGGGGGTGCCCTCGGCGAGCCGGGGGCCGTACTCCATGCCGTAGGTTCCGGTGAAGACGCCGGTGTCGCTGCCGTGCAGCGTGCCGGGGTCGATGCCGGCCCGTTCGACGGCCTCCCAGGCCGTCTCCAGCAGCAGGCGCTGCTGCGGGTCCATGGCGAGGGCCTCGCGCGGGCTGATGCCGAAGAAGGCACTGTCGAAGCCGCCGGCGTCGGTGAGGAAGCCGCCGTGGCGGGTGGTGGAGTGGCCGGTGGCCCCCGGGTCCGGATCGTAGAGGTCCTCGTCCCAGCCGCGGTCCGTGGGCAAGGGGCCGATGGCGTCGGTCTCCTCGGCGACCAGCCTCCACAGGTCCTCGGGGGAGGAGACGCCGCCCGGGTAGCGGCAGGCCATGCCGACGATGGCGATCGGCTCGCTCGGCAGCACCGGCGAGCGGCGTTCGACGGTCGTGCCGGTGTCCGTCCCGGCCTCGAAGAGCAGCGTGTGAAGGTGCTCGGCGAGGGCTTGCGTGGTGGGGCGGTCGAAGGCCACGGCGACGGGCAGCCGCACGCCCAACAGCCGGGTCAGCCGGTCGCGCAGCGCCACCGCCCCCGCGGACTCCAGGCCGAGGTCCCGGAACTTCTGCCGGTCGTCCGGCGGCGGTCCGGCGGAGTCCCCGGGCCCGAGCACCGCGGCGGCCTGCTCCCGGACGAGGTCCAGGAGGAACGGCTGCCGCTGGTGGGGCGGCAGGGCCTCCAGCCGGGCGCGCAGCGGGTTGACCGGTACGGACGGCCCGTCCGCGGTCGGCTCCACGTCGAACTCGGGCAGCTCCAGGTGCGGGGCCGTCTCGTCGGCCGGCGCTCCGGACATTTCGACGGGAACGCCGTGCACGTACAGTTCGGCGATCGCGCCGGCCAGTTCGAGCTGGCTGTCCTTGCCCCGGGCGAGCGTGCCGGTCACCAGTCCTTCGCTGTGGTCGGACCGCGCGGCGTCCTGCAGGACGTCGCGCACGGCCATCTTGAGCACCGGGTGCGGGCTCGCCTCCAGGAAGACCTGGTGCCCGTCGGCGAGCAGGG
Organism: Kitasatospora sp. NPDC001132; assembly: GCF_053598415.1. Taxonomy (NCBI): domain Bacteria; kingdom Bacillati; phylum Actinomycetota; class Actinomycetes; order Kitasatosporales; family Streptomycetaceae; genus Kitasatospora; species Kitasatospora sp. NPDC001132. The sequence goes on from NZ_JBSFKF010000056.1 coordinate 1,928, forward strand.
TGCGTACGGCCGACTCGAAGAGCACCGGGGTGCGCAGTTGGCGGGCCCAGTACTCCCCGTCCAACTGCTCGGGGGACAGCCGGGTCCCGGTCGCGGCCGAGTAGAACGGGATCGGACCGCCGTCGAGCGGGCGGACGGTGCGCAGTTCGGTGAGCAGCCGGTCCATGATCGCGTCGACCTGGGGGACGTGGACCGGGAAGTCGGCCGGGATTCGGCGGGCCCGGACCCCGTCCGCCGCCAGTTGCTCCAGCAGCTCGGTCAGCGCCTGGTCGTCGCCCGAGACGGTGACCGAGCCGGGGCCGTTGACGGCCGCGACGTCCAGCAGGCCGTCCCAGGCGGTGAGGCGGGCGCGCATCTCGGCCTCCGGCAGCAGCACCGCGACGATGCCCCAGTGGCCCGAGCGGTCCTCGGTGAGGGCGGCGCCCCAGACCGCCGCGACCAGGAGGGCGTCCTCCAGGGAGAGCGCGCCGCAGGCGTGGGCGGCGGCCATCTCGCCGATGCTGTGGCCCACCACGGCGGCCGGTTCGACGCCGCGCGAGCGCCACACCGCCGTCAACGAGATCATCACGGCGACCAGCGCGGGCATCACGACCGCCGGCGTCACCAGCGGCGGCGCGCCCTCGGTGCCCCGCAGCACCTCCGTCAACCGCCAGTCCACCAGCGGGGCGAGGGCCTGCTCGCAGGCCTCGACGCGCTCCCGGAAGACCGGGTCGGTGTCGAGCAGGTCGGCTGCCATGCCCGCCCAGTGGGCCCCGAAGCCCGGGTAGACGAAGACCGGCCTGACCCCCTCCTCGGCACCGACGGCCCGACCGGCCCACAGGCCCTCGGACACCGCCTCCGTCCCGCTCTCCGCCACGGCCCGCAGCCCGGCCAGCAGCTCCGACCGGTCCCGGCCGACCAGGGCGGCCCGGTACGCGGTGGCGGCGGGGTGGCGGGCCGCCCGGTCCGCGGCGAGCAGGGCGGCGGAGGCGGCGGCCGGGCTCGGTGCGGGCTCGGCGTCGAGCAGTCGGGCCGCGGCCGCGGCGCGCGCCCGCAGCGAAGCCGGGCCGGGCGCCGAGACGGTCCACAGCACGACGGGGGTGGGCTCAGCAGTCATCGTCTACCGTCTCCGAGATCGGGTCCGCCGAGATACGTCGGCGGTTTCTGGTGGTTCTGGGGTTCGGGTTTCGGGGGAGCGGGGCGCCGGGCGCCTCAGGCCCGTACGGCCGGCGCCGGGGCGAGCAGCGAGCGGATCAGCGTCAGCGTCGCGGCGGGCGAGTCCCGGTGGAAGAAGTGGCCGCCCGGCAGGGTGAACACCCGGCAGTCGGCCGTGGTGTGCCGGGCCCACTCCTGGGCCAGGGCCGCGCCGATCAGCGGATCGTCGGACCCGACCAGCACGCTCAGCGGCACAGGTACCGGCCGGTCCCCGCGATCGACCCGGCTGAGCGCCAGCCGCAGGTCGTCGCGCAGCAGCGCGACCGCGTGGGCCAGCCACTCGGGGTAGGCCCGGACCAGGTCCGGGATCCCGCCGAGGCCCGCCATCCAGCTGGTCAGCTCCTCGTCGGTCCGCATCGCGGGCTCGATCTCCTGCCGGGGCGTGTGCGGTGGCGGGGCCGCCCCGAGCAGCAGCCGCTCGGGCAGTTCCCGGCCGCGGGCCCGGCGCCGCCGGGTCAGCTCGAAGGCGACCTGGCCGCCCATGCTGTGCCCGTAGAACGCGTGCGGCTCGTCGAGCAGCGGGTCCAGGGCCTCGTCCAGTTCGTCGAGCAGGCGGTCGAAGTCGTGCAGCCGGGCCTCCCGGACCCGGTGCTCGCGACCGGGCAACTGCACCGGCACAACGGCGACGTCGGGGCCCAGCTGCTGCTGCCAGGTGGAGAAGGAGGAGGCCATGCCACCCGCGTGGTGGAAGCAGAGCAGTCGCAGCGGCGCGTCACCCGGATCCGGCTGCCGGGGCAGCAGGTAGGGCGAGCGGCCCGGGCCCAGGAGCCCGGGCGGTGCGAGCGCGCCGGGGGCCGCGGTCATGTTCCGGACCTGGCGGTCAGCTCGTAGATGTCGCGCAGGCTGCCGGCCTCCAGCACCTTGGGCATGGACACCTGCTGCCCGGTCTCCCGCTCGAGCGCGGTCAGCAGCGTCAGCAGGTGGAGCGAGTCCCAGCCGGGCAGTTCGTCGAAGCCCAGCGCGAGGCTGTCCGGCGTCAGCGACAGGCCGATCTCGGCGTGGACCAGGGTGAGGAAGTCGTCGATGGTGTTCACTGCTGGGGCCCTCCCAGGCTCAGCGTCAGCCGGATGTGCTCCGGGGTTTCGGCGATCTCCGCCAGGTCGTGGCGGAAGGTGGTCGATCCGGCGCCGTCGGTTCCCTCCGCCACCGGCCGGAAGCCGTTGCCGGGGTAGAACTCCTTGACCTTGCCGTTCTTGGCGGTCGGCCGGAAGCTGCCCTCGACCGCGGTCAGCCCGCGCTCCCGCGCGTGGCTCAGCACCGCCGACAGGCAGGCCTGCTCGATGCCCCGGGCGAAGACCCGGCAGCTGAGCAGGAAGTTGTCGATCCGCAGGACGGTCCCGTCCCGGTGGGCCAGCACGGCGCCCACCACGCCGTTGTCCCCGAACCGGTCGCTGGAGCGGATCGTCAGCACCAGCGCGTCCTCGTCGGCCGCCAGCTCGGCCACCTCGGCCGGCTGGAGGCGCTGGGTGGTGAGGTTGAACTGGTTGGTGCGCAGCGTCAGTTGGGAGACGCGGGCGATCTCCGACTCGTCCGCGTCGGCGAGTCGCACCTGTACGTCCAGCTCCCGCAGGTAGTCGTCCAGGGAGGCGAAGCTGTGCAGGAAGTCCTTGCGGTCCAGCTCCTCCCGGTAGCGCGCGGGCCGCTTCAGGTCGTCGGTGGTGATGTCCCGGACGTCGAACCAGCCGTCCCGCAGCACCTTCTCCACGTGCAGCGCGGCCTCCTCGTCCAGCCGCAGTACGGCCACCTCCGGCAGCTCCCGGGACACCAGGCCGCACTCGTACGGGCTGTCGTCCGCGAACACGAAGCTGTCCATGCCGAGGTTCAGGTCCGCCGCCAGCTCGCGCAGGTTCTCGTGCTTGGGGCGCCAGTTGGCGATCACCCGGACGAAGTCCTCCTCGCGCAGCGTCATCTCCGGGTGGTCCCGCAGGACCTCCCGCACCGGCTCCAGGTCGTTCTTGCTCACCGCCGCGAGCAGCACACCCTGCGAGGCGAGCTGCTTGGCCGCCTTCTGCAGGGTCCGGAAGGCCTCGCCGCGGTAGCTGCCCGCGACCTCGATGCCCTCGCTGCCGTCGTCGCCGAGCACCCCGCCCCAGACGGTGTTGTCCAGGTCCAGCACCAGGCACTTCTTCGCCCGGCCGGTCGCCCCGCGCAGCAGGTGGGCCACCTCCCGGGCGTACTCCGCGAGCAGCTCGGGCGACAGCTGGGTCTTGGTGTAGACGCCGAGCCGGGCGTCGCGCAGCGGCACGTCCGCGCCGACCAGCGGCTCCAGGTCCAGGACGGTCAGCGCCGGGTGCTCGTCCATCAGCCGCAGCAGCCGGGCATTGGCCTCCCGCCAGACGGCGCCCAGCCGGGCCCGGTCGCGCAGCCCGACCAGCTGCGCCGACCAGGCGCGCGGCAGCGGCAGCGTGTTGAGTACCAGCGTGCCGCGCCCCGCGCCGGCGAAGACCGAGGCGAGCCGCTCGAACAGGGCCAGCTTCTCCGCGAGGACCCGCTCCACGTCGTCCGGCGTCCACGGCACCGGCACCTCGTCGAACACCACCGAGGCGTCCAGCACGCACACCACGGCGTCCGGCCGCGCCCGGTAGAGGGCGCTGTCCGGGTCCGACAGGTCGAAGACGTAGGAGTCGAAGTCGGCGACGTGCGGGCGCAACAACACGCCGTGCCGCGCCAGTTGGGCGGTCAGGGGCCCGGTCAGCCCGGACACCGTGCTGTGGCCGGTGATGGCCACCGTCACCACCGGCGTCTGCGGGTGCACGTCGAGGACCGCGTCCGCGCCCACCCGGGCCAGCATGTTCCCGGCCCGGCGCAGCCCGTCCGCGTCGCCCTCCTGGTCGATCGCGGCGATCAGTTCCCGGACGCGGGGGTACTCGGCGGCCAGCAGGCCGTCCTCGTGCAACAACCGGAGGGTGCCGCTCATCTTCTCGCCCATCCCAGCTCTCCCGTACGTCGATACGACGCCGGTCATGCTCGGCAGACGGTCTAAAGCGCCCCTAGCGCCGATGTGAGGTGGTGATCAGTCGGGCCGAGGCACCGAGGCCGGACCGGGGTGCGCGGGAGGGACGGGACGGGCCGGAGGCAGACCGCGAGTCGGCCCCGTGAGCTCCCGCAGGCACGGCCTCGGGAGGCTCACGGGGCCGACGGCCTTCCGCGGGCTGCTGGGGTGTGCCCCCGGGTCAGGCGGTGCCGCAGTGCTCCCGGTACCAGGGGGCCCAGGAGGGCAGGGCGGCCAGGGCGTCCTCGCCGCAGTCGACGCCGGCCAGCGCCCAGACGCGTTCGCTGGCGAACCAGTTGTCCTGGGCCAGCAGCGAGAACTGGCGGGCGCTCAACCGCGAGCCGCTCGCGTCGAGAGCGGCGACGCACTGCGGCCAGGGCCAGTCGCGGTCGGGGACCGGCGGGAGGACCGCGTGTTCCTCGAGCGTGTCCAGCAGGCGGTGCAGGCGCACCGGTCGGGGATGGCTCGCGTGGTGGACGGACGGGCCGAGCGGGCGGGGTGTGGACAGGGTGGCGACGATCAGCCGGGCCAGGTCCACCACGGGGACGACGGAGAGCAGCGCGGCCCCGGAGGCCCAGCGCGCGGGCACCCGGCGGCGCAGTTCGGCCACGGCGGGCACCACCCACCGGTCGCCGGCGCCGAGGACGAGTCCCGGGCGCAGGACGACGGCGCCGGCGTCGAGGGCGGGCTGCTCACCGGCGAGGCGGGTGGCGCTGGTCGGGGAGACCGGTGCCGGTTCCACCTCGCCCACGTCCGTGCCCCGGTGGGGGCCGTGGCCGTAGACGGCGGCCGTCGACAGGTGGGTCACCCGGGTCACACCGGAGTGGACGGCTTCCGCCATGAGCCGCGCGGTGCCGTGCACGTTGACGGCGGTGCAGGCGTCGTGGTCGCCGCTGATCAGGGAGGCCAGGTGCAGCAGCGCGTCGGCGTCCCGGCACACGCCGCGCAGGCTGTCCGGGGCGGAGAGGTCGGCCTCGACCCACTCCGCTCCGGCGGCGATCAGCTCGGCGGGTGCCCCGCGACCGACGACGCGCACCTGCCACGCCGGATCGCGCAGCAGCAGGGCGGCCACGTGCGAGCCGATGAATCCCGTGGCACCGGTCAGCACCACCCGGCGTGGTGTCACACCCATTGCCGCCCCCGTTCCGGGGCGACACGGATCTGCGGCAGTGCCTCGGCGGAGGCGACGCCGGGCAGCAGGTAGCGCCACAGGGAGACGATGCGTTCGGGGAGGTCGGACCAGCCCGCCGAGATCTGCGACTTCAGCTGGGTTCCGGTGAACGCGGCCACCAGGACCTCGGCGAACTCGCTCCCGTCGACGTCCTCGCGCAGTTCACCCCGTTCGCGCGCCACGTCCAGTTCGCCGCGGAAGCGCTGCGCCCACCAGTCGTACGCCGAGTCGTCGTTCAGGGCGGGGCCGCCCTGGTCGACCGCGAGGCGCACCCCGGCCCGCAGCAGCGTGTTGCTCTGCAGCTCGACGGCGAGGGTCAGCGTGACGTCCACGAGCTGCTGCAGCCCCTGCGGTTCGGCGGGCAGTCGCAGGTCGCTCGCCTGCTCCAGCATGACGGCCCGGGCGAGGTCCTCCTTGGACTTGAAGTGGAAGTACATCGCCCCTGAGGTCAGGCCCGCCGTCGCCAGGATGCGGTTGATCCCCGCGCCGTGGTAGCCGACCTGGTCGAACACCTCGGCCGCGGCGCAGACCAGCGCGGCCCGTGTTCTCAAGGCTTGTTCGTGTTTGTGTCCACTCGTCATCCGCGCGTAGTCCGCCTGTCATCGTCGAGCAACAAATATGGATACAGAACGATCTCTATGTTACACATGAACCTATCGCCGACGGGTCGTCGCAGCGACCCGGCGCCTTCACTGGGGGTCTTTCATGCTTGTTTGCAAGGAACTCGACCGCAGCCGCCCGGGCGACGCCGGCGAACCCGGCATCACGGGCGCCGGCAGCACTGACGCCTCCGACGACACCGTCCCCGTCGAACCCTGGCAGGTGCACAAGCTGCGCCCTGACGAGGTGTACCTCACCCGCTGGCGCCGTACGGGGCCCGACGCCTTCCACATACGGGCCCGGCGCCCGTCGCGGCACCCGTTCTACCGGGTCGCCCCGGACTTCGACCCGCTCCTGCTCTGCGAGACCGTCCGCCAGACCTTCCCGCTGCTGTGCCACGCCGCCTACGACGTGCCGCGGGGGTACCAGCTGATCTGGGAGCGCGTCCGCTACGACGTCGACGACGCCGCGTACGCCGGGGTCGACCGCGGCCCGGACGTGGAACTGGACGTCCGCTGCTTCGACCTGTCCTACCGCGGCAAGTACCCGACGGCCCTGTCCCTGCGGGCGGTCGTCAGCTGGGGCGGCCTGCCGGTGGCCACGGTCGACACACGGTTCACCGTCCAGTCCGGGGCCGTGTACCGGCGGCTGCGCGGTGCGTACGCCGACACCGAGGCCGCCGTCGCGAAGGCGTTACCCACCCCCGCGTCCGCGCCGTGCGCCGGTACCGGCCGCCACCGGGCGGGGGACGTGCTCCTCGCCTCCCCGGTCGACGGCGGCCGACAGCTCCGGGTCGACCCGAACCACCCGATCTACTTCGACCACCCCGTCGACCACGTGCCCGGCATGCTGCTGCTGGAGGCGGCCCACCAGGTGGTCGGCGGCGCGGTCAGCACGCTCGACTGCACCTTCCACCGGTACGTCGAACTCGACACCCCCTGCACGGTCGTCACCACCCCGCTCGACCCCGACGGGCAACCGGCCGGCAGCGGGAGCGGAGCGGTGAGATGGACGAGGATCACGGCCGTCCAGGACGGCCGACGGCGCTTCACCGCCGACCTCGTCCCCTACGCCGCTCCCGTCCTGGCGGACAGCGGCCGGGGCACACGGTGAGCGACGCGGCATGACGACGACGGCCCCTGGGTCACGCCGGCCTGATCCGGAGACGCCTCTCTGGGATCTCAACCTCAAGCATCTTCAGGCGTTCCTCGCCGTCGCGGACACCCTGAGCTTCACCTCCGCGGCGGCCCAGCTCGGAAGCAACCAGCCGACTCTCACGCGCTCCGTGCAGCGCCTGGAGGAGCAGTTGGGGGTTCCGCTCTTCCTGCGCACCACCCGTCAGGTCGCCCTCAGCCCGGCCGGGGCCCGGCTGCGGGACCGGCTGCAGGACCTGCTGCCCCAGCTCAAGCAGGCGCTCGACCCGGAGCCGTCCAGCCCCGTACTGCGGCTGGGGTTCTCCTGGCTGCTTCCGGACGGCTGGGTGCACGAGGCGATCGTCCAGTTCGAACGGGAGAGCGGCGCCCGGGTGCAGTTGCACCGCAGGGACGACCGCTGGGCGGGCGTGGACCGGGCCGTCGTGGACATCGCTCTGCTGCGCGGTCACCCTCCGGCCGACCGGATGAAGGCCACCAGGCTCGGCACCGAGGGGTGCGCCGCGGCCGTCCCCCACCACCACCCCCTGGCGGGCCGCCCGTGGGTGGACTGGACGGAGCTGGGCGACCACCCGCTGGTGATCAACTCGACCGGCCGGGCCCTCCTGGACCCGGACGGACAGCTGGGCGCCGAGCACCCGCGGATCGTGCACTGCGACAACTTCGACGAGTGCCTGGAGTCGGTGGCGGCCGGACGGGGCGTCAGCGTGATGCCCGACCTCGTCCTGCAGCGCAACCTCCACCCGGCCCTGGAGTTCGTGCCGCTGCGCGGAGCACCGAGCATCCCGCTGTCCCTGATCCGCCCCGCCCAGGGCGCGCACCCGCTCGCCGAGCGCTTCACCGAGGTCACCCGGCGCGTCCTGCTGTCCCGTCGCTCCGGGCGCGCGGCCCTGGGCCAAGGCCCGGGTGTCAGGGCCGGCCGGGTGCTGGCGGGGCGCTGAGCCGGGTCGGCGGCCGACACCGCGGAGCGCGGGTGTCGGCCGCCGGCGGGTGTGCGCCGACGTCACGCGCCGGCCGCGCTCCTCCCCTTCAGGGCCTCGGCGTTGACCGCGCCGGGGACGACGGGGTCACCGACGAGCGCCCGGCACACCGCCTGGGCCGCCTCCCGGCCGGCCCGCTCCTGCGCCTCCCGCGTGCCGGCCCCCAGGTGCGGGGTGGCGACGACGGAGGGGAAGGAGAGCAGGGCGTTGCCGACGGCCGGTTCGACGGCGTAGACGTCGAGTGCCGCTCCGGCGATGCGTTCCTCCTTCAGCGCGACGGCCAGCGCGTTCTCGTCGACGATGCCGCCGCGGGCGGTGTTGACGAGGATGAGGGAGGGGCGGGCCAGCCGCAGTTCGGGCTCGCCGATGAGCGCCGTGGTCTGCGGCGTCTTGGGCACGTGCACGGTGACGACGTCGCTCCCGGCCATCAGCTCGTCCAGCTCGACCAGCCGGACACCCAGGTCCTGGGCCCGTCCACGGGTCACGTACGGGTCGTGGGCGAGGAGCCGCATGCCGAACGCGGCGAGCCGCGTGGCCACCAGGGCGCCGACGTGTCCCAGGCCCACGATCCCGACCGTGCTGCCCGCCAGCTCCCTGCCCTGGAACCGGGACCGCTCCCACCGGCCCGCCCGCAGGGACGCGTCGGCGGACACGATCTGGCGGGCGGCGGCGATGATGAGCCCGACGGTGAGTTCGGCGACGCTGAGGACGTTGGAGAGCGGCGCGTTGGCGACCAGGACGCCGGCCGCGGTGGCCGCCTGGACGTCGACGTTGTCCAGTCCGACCCCGGCCCGGGCCACGATCCGCAGCCGGGGCGCCGCGGCCAGTGCCGCCGCGTCCACCCGGGTGCCGCTGCGGATCAGCAGGGCGTCGGCGTCGGCCAGCGCGCGGTGCAGTGCCTGCGGATCGCGTCCGTCACAGCTGCGGACGTCGTAGCCGTCCAGTTCGGCGAGTGCCTCCGGGGCCAGCGGGTCGGCCACGACGACGACGGGTTTCCCCACGGTGGTGTTCTCCTCGGACGGGTGGGGCCGACCGTTCGGTGCGGACCGGTCGGCGCGGCTGGGCGGGGTCATGCGACGGGCTCGGCCGCGAGGCGGCGCGGCAGGTCGGCGCGCCGCCAGATGTCGTCGAGCGCGTCGGCGAAGGCGACGATCCCGCTGTCGTCGTGCTGCGGGGTCGGGGTGACCCGCAGCCGCTCGGTGCCCGCGGGAACGCTGGGCGCGTTGATCGGCTGGACGTAGAAGCCGTGGCGTTCCAGCAGCTCGTCCGCGACCTCCCGGCAGGCCCGGGAGTCCCCGACCAGCACGGGGACGATGTGCGCGGCGTCCGAGACCACGGGGATGCCGCGTTCCCGCAGCAGCGTGTGCAACAGCGCGGCCTTCTCGCGCAGTTGGCTCCGCTCCTTCTCGGAACGCTTGAGGTGCCGTACGGCCGCCAGCGCGCCGGCCGCGACGGCCGGGGGCAGCGAGGTGGTGAAGATGAACGCGGAGGCGAAGCTGCGGACGGCGTCCACCACCGGGGCGGGGCCGGCGATGTAGCCGCCGGCAGTGCCGAAGGCCTTGGCCAGGGTGCCCTGGACGACGTCGAACCGGCCCTGGAGGCCGAGTTCCGCGGCCTTGCCGGCGCCCCGCGGCCCGTACATGCCGACCGCGTGCACCTCGTCGAGGTAGGTGAACGCGCCATATTCGCGGGCGAGTTCGGCCACCCGCGCGAGCGGTGCCACGTCGCTCTCCATGGAGTAGACGCTCTCCAGCGCCACGATCTTGGGGACGGCGGGATCGGTGCCGGCCAGCAGTTCCTCGAGGTGCTCCATGTCGTTGTGCCGGAAGATGAGCTTCTCCGCGCCGCTGTGCCGGATGCCCGCGATCATCGAGGCGTGGTTGAGCTCGTCGGACAGCACGACGCAGCCCGGCAGCCGGCCCGCCAGCACGGTCAGGGCGGCGTCGTTGGCGGCGTAGCCGGTGGGGAGGACGAGCGCGGACTCCATGCCGTGCAGGTCGGCCAGTTCGCGCTCCAGCTCCACGTGGTAGCGGTGGTTGCCCGAGATGTTGCGTGAGCCGCCGCTGCCCGCCCCGGACTCGTCGACGGCCCGCTTCATGGCCTCCAGGACGAGCGGGTGCTGGCCCATGCCGAGGTAGTCGTTGCTGCACCACACGTGGATCCGGCGCCCGGTGCCGGGGCCGTGCTTCAGCGCGGCGGGGAACGAGCCGGCCAGGCGCTCGACCTCGAGGAACGTCCGGTAGCCGCCGCGGTCGCGCAGGTCGTCCAGTTGGGATGCGAAGAATTCGACGTAGTCGAACATCATTCCTCCGGTTCGCCGGTTCAGAACGGACACCGGAAAGATAGACAGCTGCTCCGGGTTCTCGTAAATTCTGTTTCCGGCCGCCCATGAGCGGGTCGGATAAATCGAGGTGGAGAGCGCCTCGGGGAGTTATTCGCCGACCGCATGGATCACCGTCCGGGACATTTCTCTTGTATCGGTGATTTGCCTATAGTCCTGAATCATGATCGCTCAGTCACACGACCTGCCGCGGTCGGCGACGACCATGGACATCGAGGAACTCGTCAGGCTGCGCGGCCACCTGCTCGGTGCCGGCACCGCCCCCTACTCCGCCCGCTCCCCGCAGGAGGACGCCGCCTGGCGCGCGGCGTACCGCTCCTGGCTGGTCCGGCGGCTGACCGGGCCGACCGGCCGGGTGCAGGTGACGGTGATCGGTCCGGCGCACCGGCTGGCCGCCTGCGCCGTCGCCGTGATCGACGACCGTGCGCCGACCGCGCACTGCCCGAACGGCCTGAGCGGATGGGTGCAGTCGGTCGTGGTCGACCCGGACCGGCGACGGCTCGGACTCGGCACCCGCGTCATGCGACACGCCCTGGACTGGCTGCGTTCGCGCGACGTGCACAGCGTGGTGCTGCAGACCACGCCGGACGGTGCGGCCCTCTACCGCGGCCTCGGTTTCGTGCCGACGGGCGAAGACCTCCTGGCCCTCGACCTGCGGGGCGCCGAAACCAGCTGCGAGGTGATCGAGGCATGAAAGTCCTCATCGTCGGACTCGGATATGCCGGAACGCGGTTCCGCATCGCGTTCCGGAACACCGGAATTCCGATGGAATTCGCGCACGTGGGCCGGAACCGGCGCGATCCGGATATCCCGTACTACTCCTCCGTGCGGCAGGGGCTCGACCGGTTCCGCCCGGACGTCGTGGTGGTCACCGTGCCGGACGCCGCCCATGCCGGGATACTCGGGGAGCTTTCCGGCTTCCAGGGTTTCGTGGTGACGGAGAAGCCGCTCACCACCTCCCGCGACGACCCGACGGCCGTGGCGGCGGCGATGGCGAAGACCTCGGGCTTCTGCATGGATCTCGTGGAACGCTATTCGGAAGCGACGACGCGGTTGCGCGACCACGTTCGCCGCACCGGCCTGAGCCTGGTCCGGGCCCACTTCACCTGGGGCAAGGACCGCATCAACGACCACCGCCCCACCAGCGGCGTGGCGAGCGAGGTCATCCACCCGCTCGACCTCGTCGGCTGGATCGCCGGCGACGGCACGGACCTGGAGCTGGACTCGGTCATCGGCACCCGGTCGGACTTCTCCGTCTCCGGGGCCGACGTCCTCGACAGCGTGGCGCTGGTCGGCCGGCTGGGCCCGGGCGTGGTCACCGGCTACAGCAGCTTCGTCAACATCACCCGCAAGCGGGAGGTCGACTTCGTCTTCCGCACGCCGGACGGCGAACTCGAGTACGCCACCGCCGTCTACGACACACCGACCTGGGACGCCGACCGGCTGCGCATCTGGCGGCGCACCTCGGAGGGCGACACGGTGCTGGCCGAGCTGGACACCGGGGAACAGCCGGTGCCCGAGGGCGCCGCGACGGTGGTCAAGCTGGGCCGGATGGCCGCCGACGTCGCCCGGTTCGTCGTCCACGGCGAGCAGCCCGCACAACCCTTCCCCGGCCTGGCCGACGCCCTGGCCCTCCAGGACCTGCTGACCTCCATGGAGCGCGCGGCGCGCGGCCCGGAGCCGGTCGCCTACTTCCCGGACGGCCGGACGGTGCTCCAGGAGGCCGACTGGGAGCGGCTGGGCTGACCGCCCCGCTCCCTGCATCCCCCTCGATTCCCTTGCTTTCCAATGCCCTTGACCCCGTCCCCGCTGCGTGAGGACGAGAAGGAGACCGACATGTGCGGAATAGCCGGCTGGGTGGACTTCGGCCGCGACGTGCGCCAGGAACAGGACATCCTGGAGGCGATCACCCGGACGATGGCCTGCCGCGGCCCGGACGCCGAGGGCATGTGGAGCGACCGGCACGCGGCGCTCGGCCACCGCAGGCTGTCCATCATCGACCTCGACGGCGGCGCCCAGCCCATGGTCGCCGACGAGGCGGGCCGCACGCTGGCCTGCCTGACGTACAGCGGTGAGGTGTACAACTTCCAGGAGCTGCGCCAGGAACTGGTCGCCCGCGGCCACAAGTTCCGCACCAGGAGCGACACCGAGGTGGTCCTGCGCGGCTACCTGGAGTGGGGCGAGGGCCTGGTGGACCGGCTCAACGGCATGTACGCCTTCGCCGTGTGGGACGTCCGGGAGCAGACCCTGCTGCTGGTCCGCGACCGCATGGGCGTCAAGCCGCTCTACTACTTCCCCACCCCGAACGGCGTCGTCTTCGGCTCCGAGCCCAAGGCGATCCTCGCCCACCCGGAGGTGCCCCGCCGGGTGAGCGCCGAAGGCCTGCGCGAGATCCTGGAGATGGTGAAGACCCCCGAACACGGCGTCTTCTCCGGCATGTACGAGGTGCGCCCCGGTCAGCTCGTGCGCCTGACCCGGGCGGGGCTGTCCAAGCGGGTGTACTGGGCGCTGGAGGCCCGGGAGCACACCGACGACCTCGACACCACGATCGCCACCGTCCGCGGCCTTCTGGACGACATCGTCAGCCGCCAGACCGTCGCGGACGTGCCGCTGTGCTCGCTGCTCTCCGGCGGCCTGGACTCCTCGGCCATCACCGCGCTCGCGCACCAGAAGCTGGTCGCCCGCGGCGAGGGCCCGGTGCGTTCCTTCTCGGTCGACTTCGCCGACCACGGCGGGAACTTCGTCGCCGACCCGGTGCGCGGAACCTCCGACGCGCCGTTCGTCCGGGACCTGGTCGACCACATCGGCGCCGAGCACAGCGAGGTGCTCATCGACAGCGCCCAGCTCGCCGATCCGCAGCTGCGGGCGAAGGTCCTGCGCGCCCTCGACCTGCCGCCGGCCTACTGGGGCGACATGTGGCCGTCGCTGTACCGGCTGTTCCAGTCCGTCCGCGCCCAGTCGACCGTCGCCCTGTCCGGGGAGTCGGCGGACGAGGTGTTCGGCGGCTACCGCTGGTTCTTCGACGAGGAGGCGGTCCAGGCCCAGACGTTCCCGTGGCTGACGTCGGCCACCGGCAAGTACTTCGACGGCAAGTCGCTGTTCGACCCCGGCCTGCTGCACAAGCTGGGCATGCCCGACTTCCTCCGCGACAGCTACGCCCAGGCGGTGGGGGAGACCCCGGTGCTGCCGGGCGAGGACGCCACGGACCGGCGGATGCGGCAGATGAGCTACGTGAACCTGACCCGGTTCGTGCAGACCCTGCTGGACCGCAAGGACCGGATGAGCATGGCCGTCGGCCTGGAGGTGCGGGTCCCGTTCTGCGACCACCGGCTCGTGGAGTACGTGTTCAACGTGCCCTGGCGGATGAAGTCCTTCGACGGCCGGGAGAAGAGCCTGCTGCGGGCGGCCACGAAGGACCTGCTGCCGGAGTCGATCGTGCAGCGGGTCAAGAGCCCGTACCCCACCACCCAGGACCCGGCGTACGAGCGGGGCCTGCGCCGGGCGTTCAGCGCGCTCCTCGGCGACGCGGATTCGCCGGTGCTGTCGCTGCTGGACCGCGACGCGGCCCGCCGGCTGCTGGACTCGCCGGTCGGCGACACCAGCGCGCAGTACGACCGCTCGGGTCTGGAGCTGGCGCTCGGCGTCAACGACTGGCTGGTCGCGTACGACGTGACGCTGGACCTCTGACCGGGCGGGCCGGGGCCGGGGCGGTGCCGTTCAGTCGGTGCCGGCCGCGGCCCCGGCCCGGCCCGCGCCCGGGAGGGCGGGGCGGTCCTCGCCGCGGGCGGCGGCGGACCCGTAGCCGTCCCGCGTGGCGGAGCCGAGCAGATGGCCGAGGAGGCCGGGGTAGCGCTGCTCCAGATCGGCCGTGCGCAGCGAGTTGTAGCAGCGCGTCCCCTCGGAGCGGACCCACAGCACTCCGGCCTCCCGGAGGATCTTCAGGTGGTGGGTCATCGTCGACTTGGCGATGTCACCGCCGAGTTCACCGGCCGTGTGCTCCTTGCCGTCGGACAGGGTCAGCACGATGCCCAGCCGGGTCGCGTCGCTCAACGCGAAGAGGACGGCGGGCAGTCGGATGTCCCTGGGGTCCGGGTGGAAGTAGCGGCGCACCCGCCAAGAATCGCACATCCGATCAAGGCCTGGTCCGGATGGCCGAAAAGTGACGCCGAGCTTGCGGCGGGGCCGCGCCCTCGCACTATGTATCTATGTACCGCGACTATCAAACATTGGGGCGCCAGTGAAACTCGTCTACCTCCTCGGACTCGGAGCCTTCGCGCTCGGTCTCGACGCGTACGTCACGGCCGGCCTGCTGCCCGTCATCGCCGACGACTTCCACGCCTCCGTGTCGGCCGCCGGACAGATGGTCACCACCTTCACCCTCGCCTACGCCATCGCCTCGCCCGTCTTCGCCACCCTGCTGTCCGCGTCGCGGGTCCGCCTCGGCCTGCTCGGCTCCCTCGCGGTCTTCTCCCTCGCGAACGCCGGCAGCGCGATCGCCGGTTCGCTCGGCCTGCTGCTGGTCGCCCGGGCCTTCGCCGGTGTCGGCGCCGGCCTCTACCTCGCGCTCGCCGCCTCGGCCGCCGCGTCCCTCGTCGACGAGAAGCGCCGCGGCCGCGCCCTCGCCGTGATCATGGGCGGGATGAGCTCCGGCACCGTGATCGGCGTGCCGCTCGGGGTCTTCATCGCCCAGCACTCCGGCTGGCGCACCACGCTGTGGCTGGTCACCGCCATCGGCCTGGTCTCCTTCGCCGGACTCGCCCTGCGGCTGCCCGTCCTGCCCGCCACCACCTCGGTGACCCTGCGTCAGCGCGCCCAGGTGGTCACCGATCCCCGGGTCGCCTCCATCGTCGGCGTGTCCTTCCTCGCCGCCGTCGCCAGCCTCGGCCTCTACACCTACTTCGCGCCCGTCATGGCGAGCGACGTCATGGGCGGCGTCGACAACATCACCCCCTACCTGTGGGCCTGGGGCATCGGCGGCGTCATCGGCAGCTTCCTCATCGGCCCGCTGGTGGACCGGGTCCGGCGCCCGTACTCGCTGGTCGTCGGCATCCTCGTCCTGCTCACCGCCTCCCTCGCCCTGCTGCGCCCCGCCGCGACGGTCACCCCGCTGCTCGCCCTGCTGCCCATCGCCGTGTGGGGAGCGGTGGGCTGGGCGCTCCAGGTCCCGCAGCAGAACGACCTGCTGCTGGCCCGGGGGGAGCGCGGCGGCCCCGTCGCCGTCGCGCTGAACGAGTCCGCCCTCTACCTCGGCAGCGCGGTGGGCTCCGGCCTCGGCGGGATCGCCTTCTCCCTCGACTGGGACGGCGCCGTCCTCCCGCTGTTCGCCGCCGGAGCCGCCCTGCTCGGACTGGTCCTCCAGCTCACCGGCGTCCGCGCGGCGCAGCGCCGGCCGGCCGGGGTGCCGGTGCAGGCCGAGCCCGTGGCGGCCGACGCCGGCAGCTGACCTCCCGGCCCGGGTGGTCCCGTGCGGGTGTGCGGTCGGAGCCGTCCGTCCGCACACCCGCGCGGGAGCACCTGTGTCCGCCTCAGGCCTCACTCAGGTCTTGTCCGTACAACTCGATGCGTTCTTCTGCTGTACGGCGGGCAGTCATGAACGGTCCTCCGGACGGTACCCCGCACCCGCTGTCCTTGTGGGCGCCGTCCTCCACCCTCGTTCCTGACATGCAGAGGCCAACCCACCCATGGCAGAGCTGAACCGCCGCCGATTCCTCCAACTCGCGGGCGCGACCGTGGCGTTCTCGTCACTGTCGCAGAGCATCGCGCGCGCCGCGTCCATCGCCCCGCAGGGGACCACGGGCACCATCCAGGACGTCGAGCACATCGTCGTGCTGATGCAGGAGAACCGTTCCTTCGACCACTACTTCGGGGCGCTGAAGGGCGTCCGCGGCTTCGGCGACCCCCGCCCGGTCACCCTGCCGAGCGGCAAGTCGGTGTGGCACCAGACGGACGCCCTCAAGCGGGAGGTGCTGCCGTTCCGTCCCCAGGTCAGCGACCTCGGGATGCAGTTCGTCCAGGACCTCAACCACGACTGGGCCGGCGGCCACAAGGCCTTCAACAGCGGCAAGTACGACCAGTGGGTCCCCGCCAAGACGGCCACCACGATGGCCTACCTGACCCGCGAGGACATCCCCTTCCACTACGCGCTCGCCGACGCGTTCACCATCTGCGACGCCTACCACTGCTCGTTCATCGGCTCCACCGACCCGAACCGCTACTACATGTGGACGGGCTGCACCGGCAACGGCGTCACCGGCAACGGCCCGGTCCTCGGCAACCAGGAGGCCGGCTACGCCTGGACCACCTACCCCGAGCGGCTGGAGAAGGCCGGAGTCTCCTGGAGGATCTACCAGGACATCGGCGACGGGCTGGACGCGGGCGGCTCCTGGGGCTGGACAGGCGACGCGTACCGCGGCAACTACGGCGACAACTCCCTGCTCTACTTCAACAACTACCGCAACGCCAAGCCCGGCGACCCGCTGTACGACAAGGCCCGCACCGGCACCAACGCCAAGGCGGGCGACGGCCTGTTCGACCAGCTGCGGCGCGACGTGCAGGCCGGCACCCTGCCGCAGATCTCCTGGATCGCCGCCCCCGAGGCGTTCACCGAGCACCCCAACTGGCCCGCCAACTACGGTGCCTGGTACGTCTCCCAGGTGCTGGACGCGCTGACGTCCGACCCCGCCGTGTGGGCGAAGACCGCGCTGTTCATCACCTACGACGAGAACGACGGCTTCTTCGACCACGTCGTGCCGCCGTTCCCGCCCTCCTCCGCCTCGCAGGGCCTGTCCACCGTGGCGACCGGCGCCGACTACTACGGCGGCAGCATCGGCTACTCGGCCGGGCCGTACGGCCTCGGCCAGCGGGTGCCGATGCTGGTCGTCTCGCCCTGGAGCACCGGCGGCTACAGCTGCTCGGAGACCTTCGACCACACCTCGATCATCCGCTTCATGGAACGCCGCTTCGGCGTCCTGGAGCCCAACATCTCGCCCTGGCGGCGCGCGATCTGCGGCGACCTGACCTCCGCCTTCGACTTCACCGCGTCGAACGCGACCCCGGCGGCGCTCCCCTCCACGGCCGGCTACGCCCCGCAGGACCGCAACCGGCACCCCGACTACGTGCCCACCCCGCCCGCCACCGGCACCATGCCGAGGCAGGAGCCGGGGGCGAAGCCCACCCGCCCGCTGGCGTACGCGCCCTACGTGGACGGGGCGGCCGACACCGGCACGGGCAAGTACCGGCTCACCTTCAGCGCGGGCGCGGCGGCCGGCGGCCAGTTCCTGGTCACCTCGCCCAACCGCACCGACGGTCCGTGGACGTACACCACGGAAGCCGGCAAGACGATCGCGGACGCCTGGAACACCGCGTACTCCGGTGGCGTCACGGACCTGACCGTGTTCGGTCCCAACGGCTTCCTGCGCCGCTTCCGCAACCCCGGCAAGACGGCCGGGCCCGAGGTCACCGCCCGCCACGACCCGGCCACCGGCAACCTCGACCTGACCCTCACCAACGCGGGCGGCGCCGACGTCGTGCTCACCCTCACCAACGCCTACGGCGGCACGCCGCAGACCCTCACCGTCCGCCGGGGTGCCACCGTCACCTGCACCGTCGACCTGAGCGCCTGCCGCAACTGGTACGACGTCACCGTCACCTCCGGCGCGACCGCCGACTTCGTGCGCCGGCTCGCCGGCCACGTCGAGACCGGCGCCCCCGGCCTCTCCGACCCGGGCATCCTCACCCGCTGACGCGTCCCGCACGCCGCCGCCCCGGGCCCACCCCTGTGCCCGGGGCGGCGGCACGCGCGGTCAGAGGAAGCAGAGGCGGCACGTCCGGCGCCGGACGGCCTCGGGGACGTTGAGCCGCAGGCCGCGGGCGCGGCGGGTGGCGAGGCGTTCGGCGACCAGCGCGTCGTCGCGGTGCACCTGCTTGTTGCCCCAGCCGTTGAAGTTGAGGACCACGGCGTCCAGGCCGCCGTCTCCCCCCGTGCGGTCCGTACGGCTCAGGACCCGAGCCGGGCCACCTCGACGTCGATCGCCTCGGTCAGCAGGCTGCGGGCGTGCGCCAGCGGCAGGCTCCCGCTGAGCCAGCGCGTGCTCAGCCCCTCCAGCAGCGCGGTCAGCCGCTCCGCCGCACCGGCCAGCGCGACCGCCGAGGACATCGGCCGCACGATGCCGAGCAGCTCCGCGATCTCCTGCACCCAGATCCGGGTGGCCCGCGCCAGATCCTCGCGCAGCGTCTCGTCGAACACCGCGCTCGCCCGCAGCTCGCCCCAGGCGGTGCTGTTCTCCCGCACCTCGGTGGTGTCCTGGAGCTCCAGCAGCAGGGTCTGCTCCAGCTCCTCGCGGGGCGTCAGCGGCGGAGCGCCCTCGGCACGTTCGGTCGTGTACCGCTCCGCCCGGTCGTTGATGAACTCCAGCGTCTGCCGGAGGATCCCGGTGCGGTCCTTGAAGTGGTAGTAGATCAGCGCGGTGGACACGCCCGCCTCGGCGGCGAGCTCCTCCACGCGCAGCCCGCGCACCCCGCGCCGCGCGATCACCCGCGCCGCTGCTTCCATGATCGACGTTTTACGACTGGCCACGATCCACCACCCTATCGGTGGCGCCGGCGCCGGTTCCGCCCGCTCACCGACCGGCCGATCAGCCGGAGACGACCGGGCGGGAGGCACGCCGTCCCGGCGGCGAAGCGATGTGCCGCGCGGACCCCGGCGAGTGGATCGAACGGCCACCGGACACGGCCGCGAAGCCGACGGGCGGGCCCGCTCCGGGACCCCCGACCTCCGCATCCACCGGGAGCCCGGCGCGCTGACCTCGGTCGCAGCGGCCGGAGCGGACCGGAAGGCCGGACCGCGACCCGTGACGCAGGTCACACCGAACGGAGAACCCGGGTGCCGGATCCCGCGTCTGGCTGGTGTGAGATCACGCAGGAGAGCACTGGACGACATGGACGAGGAGCGGCTTCTCCGGCTGGTGGCCAAGGGGGACCGCGGGGCGTTCGACGAGCTGTACCGGCGTACGTCGCCGTGGCTGGCGGTGCGGCTGCGCCGCCGCTGCGCGGACGAGCAGATCGTCGCCGAGGTCATGCAGGAGACCTACCTCGCGGTGTGGCGCGCGGCCGGCGCGTTCGCCGGGAGCGCGGTCGGTGGGACGGCCGTCGGGTGGCTCTGGACGATCGCGGCACGCCGCCTCGTCGACGCGTTCCGGCGCCGTGCCCACCACGCCGAACCGCCGGTCGCGGCCGCCGAGCGGGCGGTGGTGCCCGCCGCGGAGGAGGAGGCGCTCGCCGGGTCCGTCGGCGGCGACGTCGGCGACGCCCTGCGACGGCTGGCGCCGGAACTCCGAGAGGTACTGCAGGCCACGGTGCTCGACGGGCTCTCCGTCCGGGAGACCGCCGTCCTGCTCAGACTGCCCGAAGGCACGGTCAAGACCCGTGCCCGCAGGGCCCGGATCGCGATGCGGGAGGCGCTGGCGTGAACGAGCGGAGAAAGCGGGTCATCGAGAGGTGCGCGTTGCGCGAAGCGCCTGCCGGGGCGGAGCGAGGTGGGCGGATGAGTGAGCGAAGCGAGCGGGTCATCGAGAGGTGCGCGTTGCGCGAAGCGCCTGTCGAGCGGAGCGAGGTGGGCGCATGAGCGGGGAACACGCCTCCGGGCGGTTGATCGACGACTACGCGCGCGGCGACGCGACGATCGCGGCTGACACGGTCTGGGCACTGGAGGCCCACCTGGAGGCGTGCGCGCCCTGCCGGAGCCGCCTGGCGGCCGCAGTGGCCACCGGGGCGCCCGACATCGCCGCGTTGGTGGAAACCGTCCGCGCCGGTCTGGCACCGCAGTTGGACGCGGCCGTCACGGCGCCCGCGCGATGGCGCCGCCCGAGCTGGGTGTCGTCCTGGCTGACGCCGGTCATGGCCCCGTGGCTGGCCATGACGGCCGTGGTCACCCTGATGGCGCTGCTGCTGGACGAGGCCGCGCCGCCGGAGGTCTTCGGCGGCACCTCACCGGTGGCGCTGATCGCGCCGGTGCTGCCGCTGTGCGGTGTCGCCGTGTCGTGGTCGAGCGGCCTGGACCCGGCACACGAACTGACCGCTTCCACCGCCAGGGCCGGTCTGCCCCTGCTGCTCAGGCGCACCACCTCGGTCCTCGTGCTGGTCCTGCCCGTGCTCCTGCTGGGCGGATGGCTGACCGGGACCACGACGGCCGCGCAGTGGCTGCTGCCCTCCCTGGCCTTCACCTCCACGGCTCTGGCGCTGGGCAGCGTGGTCGGGGTGACCCGCGCCGCCGTCGGGCTGGCGGCCGCGTGGGGCGTCGTCGTGCTGGTACCCGCATCGGTCACCGGCCGTGTCCCCGACGTGCTGCGACTCGCCCTGCAGCCGGACCGGCTGCCGGTGTGGGGGCTGCTCCTGGCACTCGGCACCGGCGCCGTGATCGCCCGCAGGAACGCCTACTCGACGCTGTGAAACCCGCTGTGCAACCCGTGTCCACCACTGAAAGGGACCACCGCATGACACCCGTGACGAGCGCGGCCGAGACCGCGCCGAAGACCTACGCCTGGGAGATCCGGGCCAGCGGCCTGAGGGTGCGCGTCGGACGGAGCAGGATGGCCGTCGACGGGCTCGACCTCTCCCTGGGCCTCGGCGCCCACGGCCTCCTGGGGCCCAACGGAGCGGGGAAGACCACCCTGATCCGGACACTGGCCACGGTGCTGCGCCCCACCGAGGGCGAACTGGAGATGCTCGGCACCTCCCTGGCCAGGATGGGCGACCACCGGGCCCTGCGCCGCCGCATCGGTTACCTGCCGCAGGACTTCGGCTACTACAAGCGCTTCACGGTGCGCGAGTTCGTCGAGTACATGGCCTGGTTGAAGGAGGTCCCGAAGAAGGACATCCCCGAAGCCGTCCAGCGTGCCGTGGAACGGGTGGGCCTGGCGGACCGCGCCGACCACCGGATGAAGACCCTCTCCGGCGGCATGGTGCGGCGGGCCGGCATCGCCCAGGCCATCGTCAACTCCCCGACGGTGCTGCTGCTGGACGAGCCGACGGCCGGCCTGGACCCGGCACAGCGGCTGCGCTTCCGGGAGTTGCTGGCCGAACTGGGCCGCGACACCTGCGTGGTCGTCTCCACCCATCTGGTCGAGGACGTCGCGGCCGCCTGCTCCGACGTGGTGCTCTTCGCCGCCGGCCGCCTCGTCTTCCAGGGCACCCCCGACGAGCTGGCCGCCGCGGGCGGCACCGAGCACCCGGGCGACAGCCCCCTGGAGCGCGGCTACTCGGCACTGCTCCACGACTCCGGACAGCAGGGGAGCGCCTGGTGAACGGACGTGTGCTGCGCACCGAACTCAAGCGCTCGGCCGCCCCGTGGGCCGGCGCCGTCATCCTGGGCGGCAGCCTGGCGGTCTTCTTCCTGATCGACGGGATCTGGTGGAGGGGCACCGCGGGGTGGACGGCCCAGTGGACCACCATGGCCCTGTGGACCCGTTCCCTGCTGGCCTTCTGGCTACCGCTCGTGGTCGGCATAGGAGCGGTCTACGGGCTGCGTGAACCCCGCTCGCGGATGACCGAACTGCTGGCGACCACGCCGCTGCCGGCCTGGCGCCGCGCGGCGGTGCCGGCGGGAGCGATCGCGATCGCGCTGGCGGCGGGCTTCGGCCTCCTCAGCCTCGTCGGCGGAGTACAGGTGGCCCTCGGCCCGACCACCTACACGGGTCTCGGCTGGCTGCCGACCTCCCTGGTGGCCGTCCTGGGACTCGTCGCGGCCGCCGTGTTCGGCATGGGCGTCGCTCGGACGCTGCCCTTCGTCCTCACCCCGCCGGCCCTGGTGGTGGCCTGCCTCGCGGTGACGGGCATGCTGCGGGTGCGGATCGAAGGGGAGGTGCCGTCGACCAGGGGGCCGAACCGGTTGGGCCTGCTGTCCCCGGTGACCGGGGACCCGCGGCAGATGCTGCTGACCCTGTCCGGCTCCACGCACCTCGGCCAGACGATCTGGCTGCTCGGGCTGCTCGCCACCGGCCTCGCGCTGCTGGCCGCCGTCACCCGCCGGGCCCGGCTGCTCGCGGTGACCCCCGCCCTGGCCGGCGCGGCCGTGGCCCTGCTGGTCCTGCCGGCCGCCGCACGTGACACCTACGTCGTCGACAGGGCCGCCGCTGCCCCGGTCTGCGACGGGCCGGTGTGCGTGACCGAGGCGAGCCGGTCGCACCTGGCCGAGCTCGCGCCGCGCGGCCGGGAAGCACTGAGCGTGTTGCACGACGTCCTGGGCGACAGGGCGCCGACCTCGGTGCGACAGGACACCGCGCTGCGCGCGTTCGGCGATCCCCGATCCCTCCGCGGCGACGCGGTGCTGGTCGACTTCGACGACCAGCTGTTCGTCGACGCGACCGGCCGGGACCTGACCCGCGCGCTGGTCGCCGAGGGGCTGGCACCGAGCTGCCACCCCAGGACCTCCCGGGAGGGCGGAGGACAGGACGACGTCGCGTTGCGGAGCATCGCCGTGAGCTGGGCCCTCGGTGACGCCACCCTCCAGCCGATGGAGGAGAAGGGCACCGACGAGTACTCGCGCAGGATCTGGGCGGAGGCCGACGCCGCCTGGCAGGAGCTGAAGGCGCTGGCGCCGGACGAGCAGCGCTCGCGGATCGCCGGGCTGCGCACCGCCGCCCTCTCCTGCACGGCGAGCCTGCGCGAGCTGCCCGCGGCGGGTGCGTCGCGATGAGGTGGCTGATGCTGTACGCGCGTTCACGTCAAATGCCCGTGTCCGCCGCGGCGGTCACCCTTCTCGCGTCGGCGGTGTGGGCCTTCGTCCGGGGCGACGCCACGGGTGCGCCGGACGTGATGGACCCGACCGCGTTCTTCGTGCTCGCCGCCGGTGTGGCGGCCGGCTCCGTCGGGTTCGGCGGTCAGGACCCCGCACTGGACCGGACGGCCTCGATCCGGTGGGTGCCCCGCCGGGCGGCGCACGCGGTGCTGGTCGGCGCGGTCGCCGGTGGGGCACTGCTGGCGGTCCAGGCGGTGGGCCCGAGGTTCGTCCCCACCGAGGTCGTCGTCCGGGACACCGCGGGCCTGGTCGGCCTTGCCGCGCTCGGGGCGGTGCTCTGCGGGGCGCACCTCGCCTGGACGCTGCCGACCGCTTGGCTCGCGTTCACCGTCCTCGCTCCGCCACTGCCGCCCAGCACCGTGGGGAAGGCGGTCGGTTGGATGACCTCTCCCCCCGGCACGGCGGCGTCCACCTGGACCGCGGTGGCACTGCTGGTGATCGGCGGCACGCTGTACGCCGTGTCCGGCCCGCGGCGCTGACGGGCGGGCCCGCCGGCCGTCGGGTCCGTCCGGACCAGGGCGGGCCGGGGGTGGCGCGGGGCCGCCCCGCTCAGGGCCACCCCGCGGTCTGTGGGCGCGGGGCGGCCGTGGGCCGGGCCCTCGGCGGACCGACCTCGGCGGGGTGGTTCCGGATGGCGGCGACGATCCGGGCGGCCCAGTCCGCCGGGCGCTCCCGGCCGAGGAGTTCGGCGAGCCGCTCCATGCGGGCCCGGCGTTCGGCGGGGGTGAGGTCGAGGGCGCGGGCCAGGACGGTGGCGAGGTCCTCGAGGGAGTGCGGGTCGGTGAGCAGGGCGGGCCCGCCGAGTTCGGCCGCGGCGCCGATGTGACGGGAGAGCACCAGGACGCCGGGTGCGGGCTCGGGGTGCGGGAGGGCGGACCGGGCGGCGATGAACTCCTTGGCGGTGAGGTTCATCCCGTCCTGGAGCGAGGTCACCCAGAGCACGTCCGCCGTCAGGTAGGCGTCGACGACCTCGGTGGTGGACAGGGCGCGCGGCAGATGGTCGACCGGTTGCCAGGGGCCCTGCCGCCAGCGGGCGTTGACCTCGGCGACGCGCTGCTGCAGCCGCCGGCGGGTGGTGTCGTAGGCGGTGATGCCGGGCTCGGGTGGCGGGCAGACCAGCCGGAAGGTGAGCCGGCCGCGCAGTCCGGGCCGGCGGGTGAGCAGCCGGTCGACGGCCTCCACCTTCTGGATCGGCGCCTTGGCGTAGTCGAGACGCTCGACCGAGAGCACCACCCGGCCGGCGGCCGGATCGGGGAGAGACGTGCGGAGGCGGGCGTGGCTCTCGACGGCGAGCTTCTCGATGGCGGGCCGGTCGACCCCGAGCGGGTGGACGCCGGTGCGCGGCGGATCGGGCAGGCCGGCCAGGGTCCGGCGGAAGTTCTCGGCGAAGTCCTCGGTGTGGAAGCCCGCCCAGTGGAGGCGCGCCAGGGAGTCGCGCAGTTCGGCGGCGACCGGGAGGGTGGCGAAGACCTCCGGGGCCGGGAAGGGGGTGTGGTGGAAGATCCCGGTCCTGAGGTCGGGCCGGGCGCGGTGCAGCAGGCCGGGCACCAGCCAGAGGTTGTAGTCGTGGAGCCAGACGGTGGCGCCGGGCGCGGCCAGGGCGTCGATGTGGCGGGCGAAGCGTTCGTTGACCGCGCGGTAGTCGGCCCAGGCGCGTTCGTCGAAGACCGACCGGCCGGGCTCGGACATCAGGACCGGCCACAGCGTCTCCTTGCAGGCGCGGTGGAAGTAACCGGTCCAGGTGTCCGCATCGAGGGGTACGGGGGAGAGCGGCAGCCCGGCCGGGTGCGGGCGTTCGCCGGACGCGTTGCCCGGCGGGCCCTCGGGCGGACCGTCGGGCGGCTGGTTGCCGACCTGTGCCGTGACCCAGACGCCCGGCAGGCCGTCGGTGAAGGCGTTGGTCAGGGTGGGCAGGATGCCGTTGGGGCTGCTGGGCGACTGCCAGCTCTCGCCGTTCCAGTGCAGCGGCGGGCGGTGGTAGGCCACCACGAGGGAGTGCAGGCCCGGACCGCGTTCGACGGCGGAGCGGGCGGGACCGGGGCTGGACCCGGGTTCGGTCCGGGGCTCGGCCTGGGGCTCTGGCTCGGCCCCGGTCCTGGTCCCGGGCTCGGTCCCGGTCTCGGGTTCGGTCCCGGGCTCGGGGGCGAGCCAGCCGAGCGCCCGGAGCGCCACGTGGATGCCCGCCGCTCCCGCCCGGCCGGGGCGGTGCAGCAGCGGGTTGTCGGCGAGGGCGGCGAGCAGTGCGGGTTCGGCTCCGGCGACGACCACCGCGTGCGTACCGGCCCGGAACAGCGAGAGGTCGTTGAGGGAGTCGCCGGCGACGAGGATCTCCGCGGGCTTCCAGCCCAGCTTCCCGGCCAGGGCCCGTAGGGCGTTGCCCTTGGAGGCTCCGGCCGGAAGGACGTCGAAGAAACGGTTCGCCGAGTAGACCCAGGTGCAGCCGAGCGCCTCGACGGCCGCGGTGAGTTCGCCGGTGAGCCGCTCGGGGGCGAGGTGGTAGGAGCAGCGCCCGTCCTGGACGACGCCGTGCTGGTAGCCGAGCGCGGGGAAGCGGCGCAGCGCGGCGCGTACCCGGTCCGGGCCCGGCCAGCCGGTCCGCAGGTGTTCCTGCACCGGGTCCACCGGCGTGAAGTCCGAGCCGTCGAGGACGGTGGCGCCGACGTCGGCGATGATCCACCGGGGTCTCGGTACGAGCGGATCACGGAGGACCTCCCGGACGGAGGCCAGTCCGCGCCCGGTGGCGAAGACCAGGGTCACCTCGGGGTGGCGGGCCAGGGCGTCGCGCAACCGGCGCCGGTCGTCCCGGGTGCCGCCGAGTAAGGTGCCGTCCAGATCGGTGACCAGAATCCTCGACATCCGAGGGACGCTAACACGATCACGCCGTGTGGTGAAGTGTTCACATCACACTGATGTCCGTCCGAGCGCGGGCCCGCCCGCGACGGGCGGAGAGCGGCGTCAACCCGCCCGTCCCACCCGGCCGTTGACGTCTTCGCGGTGACCGGTTGTCACGCACCCTGGCCGGCTCGCCGCAGAGCCACCAGGCCCAGCAGGTCTGGCGGCTCGTCCCGGAGCTCGACCAGCCCTCCGTCCGCGGCGGCGTCAGCGCCCTGGCCCGGGCCCCGTACGGCGGCACCGGCCGCGGCACCCGGCACGAGCGGACCGTCCGCCGCACCCTGGTGAGCGGCTTGGTCCCGCCCGAGCAGGGCGGCCGGCTGGTGGTGCCGCAGCGGATGGCGGAGCAGCCCGGGGCGCTCGACGACGTGGCGGGCCTGCTCAAGCGCCACCCCGACCTCGCCGGGTACTCGGCCGACGCCTACGGGGTGCTCTCCCCACTCGACTGAGCACCGGGCGGCGGCTCGCCGACCCTTGTCCGGGTCGACGAGCCGCCGTCGCGGTGCCCCGGGGGAACCGCGAGTTCGAGGTCAGGCCCTAACCGAGGTGGGCGCGGTAGGCGCTGACCCAGGCGCCGATGCTGCGGTAGCCGGTGGCGTCGATGGTGATCGACCCCCCGGTGCAGTCGTAGTTGTCCCAGAGCTCGACCCGGTCGCCGCCCTCGGTGCGGGCGGAGCGGATCCGGTCGTTCCAGTTGTCGCCGACGTAGGTGCAGGCCCCGTCGTTGCCGGAGAACCACCGGTCCGCGCCCGAGAAGCCGGTGTCGCTGAAGGCGTGGAAGCTGGGCTGGCGGGCGAGGGGGTTGGTGGCGGCGGAGTGGGAGGCCGAGAGGGTGACGGGCTGGGCGGAGGAGGCGGGGGCGACGACGACGGTGGTGGCGAGGACCGCGGCCGTGAGCAGCAGCCTGCGAACGACGGACATGACGTCTCCTTCGGGCGATTCGACAGAGCGGTTCGATCGAGCGGAGCCGGGTGAGCGGGGCGGCGGGAAGGGCGGAACACATGCCGGTGCTTCGCCCTCGTCGGCGCCTTCACCCGGCGGCCAGTTCAGAATTTCACGCCGTGGCAGCGGACAGCTGCGTATGCGAAGAAATGACGGAAACGGGCCTCGGGCACCTGGTCGCGGGTCGGGCGGGGATTCGACTCCGCGGTCGCTCGCCGGGACGGTGGTCCGGGTGAGGCGGCTGGGTCGGGGGAGGAGGCCGTCTGTTCGACGGCGGAGGGTCGCTGTGGGTGCCCCGACCGCCACCACGTCGATGCCCACCCGCCGGATCCGGCCGTACCCGACCGATGTGCGGACCTTGTGCGCATCCTCGTTCAGTGCTCATTGACCGTACGTCAACGGACAGTTCGGCGCCGTCGACCGGTACCTTCGGTGGATGTGCCCGGTCGGTCGGGCCGCATAGCGTCGCCCCGACGGCCTGCCGAACACCCGAGGGGAACCATCGTGATCCGCGCCGCCAAGCCGGCCGCCGCCCTGGCGGCGCTGGCCCTGACCCTCCTCGCCGCGCCGTCCGCCGTGGCGGACGGCGGCCGCGTCTCCGGCGCGGCCGGCGTGACCGGCCGGGCCCGGGCGACCGGCGACGGTGTCGACGCCGTCGACCCGCTCGCCGCGCTGCGCCGTCAACAGCCGGCCTGGCACCCGTGCCGAACCGGCCCGCAGGACACCGCCGGCGCCGAGCTCGACGACGCCGGCGCCCGCTGCACCGAGGTCACCGTCCCGCTCGACCACCGCCGACCGGACGGCCCGACCCTGAGCGTCGCCCTCTCCCGGCTGCCCGCCACCGATCCCGCCCACCGCCTGGGTGCCCTCTTCTACAACCCGGGCGGCCCCGGCGTCCCCGCCCGGCACCTCGGCGTCGCCTTGAGCCGGGCCGCGCCCGCCCTCGCCGCCCGCTACGACATCGTCGCCATGGACCCGCGCTTCGTCGGCGCCAGCACCCCGCTCGACTGCGGCTGGCCCGCCGGCGGCCCGGGGTCGGCCGGCCCCACCCGCGCGACCTTCGAGCGGTCCGCCGCACTCGCCGGGGACCTGGCCGCCCGCTGCGCGCCGTACCGCGACGTGCTGCCGCACCTCTCCACCCGCGAAACCGCCCGGGACATGGACCTGGTGCGCGCCGTCCTCGGCGAGCCGACCATCTCCTACCTCGGTTCCTCCTACGGCAGTTACCTCGGCGAGGTGTACCTGCAACTGTTCCCCGAGCGGGTCGGACGGGCGGTGCTCGACGCCGCCCTGGACCCCGACCGCTTCGGCCCCGACCTGACCGCCACCCAGGGCCCCGCGATGGACGCCGCGCTCACCGCGTGGGCGGAGTGGACGGCCCGCCACGACGACCGCCACCACCTGGGCACCAGCACCACCCGGGTGCTGGCCGCGGTGGAGCGGGTGCGCCGGCAGACCGAGCGGGCCCCGCTGACGGTCGGCACCCACCGGGTCGACGCCCGCACGCTGCCGCAGGTGCTGTGGACGGTGTCGGCCGGCGACGACACCGCCGCCTACACGGAGTTTGCCGACCTGGTGCGCGTCCTGGTCGACGCGGCCGAAGGCCGGACCGCCGAGCCGACCGCGCTGCTGGAGGCCGTGCTCACCGGCCTGGAGGCCCCTGACACGGGCGGGTCCGCCGCCGTGCAGACCGCGATCATGTGCGCGGACCGCGCCGCTTCGCGCGACCCGCTCGCCTACTACCGCGACGTCCAGGCCCACCGCGCCGACGAGCCGCTGTTCGGCCCGCTCACCCGCAACCTCACCCCCTGCACCTTCTGGCCCGCGCAGCCCGCCGAACCGCCCACCCGGGTGCGCAACGCCGTACCCGTCCTGCTGGTGGGCGCCGACGGCGACCCGGCCGCGACCCGCGCCGGCCAGCTCTCCGCCCACCGGGCCCTGACCGGCTCCCGCCTCGTCACCCTGCGCGGAGCTTTCCACCACACCGTCTATGCGGGCATGTTCGCGCCGCAGGACGCCTGCGTCGACGCGGCCGTCGACCGCTACCTCCTGGACGGCGTTCTGCCCGCCCAGGACACCGACTGCATCGCCGCCCGCCCGTGAGGCGGTGAACCGGCGCAGGCCACCGGGCGCCGCCCTCCAGCAGGACGGTCAGGACGTACGGCACACCGTCGAAAGCCGGCTCGCTCCGCTTCCACGGCGCCGGCGGCCCTCGGCACAGGGCGTTTGTCTCGGGCGCCGAGGAGGAGTACTGTCTCCCAGTCGCTCGAATGGGAGCACCGGACACGCATCGGCGCGGACGGTCCCGGGGCGGCCAATCCCTTGAACCAACACTTCCCGGCTCGGGCTGGGGCGGATCTGTCATGGGCAGATACGGCCTGGTCTGAATGTGGCGTGTTCATTTAATCGGATTGTGGCCGATTCGCTTTTCCGAGCAGAGCTCGGCTAAGGTTTGAAACGTCGAACGGAGCGCAAGCGCCGGGTGACACCGGCAAATCGGAAGTGGAAAGCCCCGGAAGCGGAGCGGAAAACATCTGATAAGCTGGAAACACGAAAGAACGAAGCCCGGAGGGTCCCGCTGGAAGGCGGTCCGAAGGAAGCGTCCGTTCCTTGAGAACTCAACAGCGTGCCAAAAGTCAACGCCAGATATGTTGACATCCCCGGCCTCA
>NZ_JBSFKF010000057.1:0-31271 GCF_053598415.1 Kitasatospora sp. NPDC001132
GGCGGGGCGGCCGCGTACGCCGGCGCTCCCTGGCCCTGCGGGCCGGGGAGGCCGGGGAGGAGCGGACGCTTGAGCGTCATGGTCGGCGGGTCGAAGGCCTCCGCCGGCTGCGGCACGGGGGCCGGCTGCGGCGCCGGGGCCGCGTGCCTGGCCCGCGGCCTCGGCGGCTGCTGGAGCTGGATCGTCGGGTCCGGCTGGGGCTGCACCGGCTGCTCCGGCTGCCGCCGCTGCGGGTGCTGCGGGTCCTGCGGGGCCTGCTGCGGGGGCTGCGGGGCCTGCTGCTGGCGCCGCGGCGGCGCGACCGGCATCGAACCGGACACCACCACCGGCGGCAGCAGCGCCGTCGCCTCGGCGTCGTCGAACGCCGGCACCGGCGGCAGCAGGGTGGTCGCGGCCGCGTCGTCGAACGCCGGCACCGCCGGCAGCACCGCGGTCGCCGCGTCGTCCACCGGGTAGCCGTACGGCGGCTGCGGGCCGGGCTGCTGCGGCGGGAAGTACGGCTGCTGCCCCTGGGGCGGGTACGGCCGCTGCTGCGGGTGGGGCTGCTGCTGCGGGTGGGGCTGCTGCGGCCAGTCGCCGGAGCCGCCGCGGTTCGGGTTGTTCATGTCCGTCACGCCGCTCAGCCTCCCGCGAACGGCGGGAGGACCTCCACCGTCCCACCCTCGGTCAGGGCGACGGCCGCGTGGTCGCGACCGCCCACCTGGGCCCCGTCGACCAGGTACGAGCAGTGCCCGAGCAGCCGGACGAGCTTCGGCCGGTCGGCGTGCCGCTCCTTGGCCGCCGCCAGCGCCTGCGCCAGGGTCGCCGCCTCGTACGGCTCCTCGGCCAGCCCGGCCTCGGACTTCGCCGCCGCCCAGTAGCGGATCGTCCCGCGCACCCGGGCGCCGCTCGCGGGCTCGGTGGTCGCGCCCATCGGGCCACCCCTTCTCGTCGTCCTCGCCCGGCCCCGGTGCCCCGGTCCGGCTCGCCACCGCGACGGCCGCCCCATCACCCGAACGATGGACCCGAACAGCGCCTCCGATGTGCGTCCCATGATGGCGTGTCCGCCACCACGAGCGGCAATCGCCCTGGCCGAACGGCCGGGCGGCACCCGGCGGCCGCCCACCGGACCGTCACCGGGGGCGCGGGACCGGCGTTCGACGCTGTGTCCAGCCTCACCCGGCGCACGCCCGATTTGGGCGAACCGCCGGATTCGGGCACTCCCGGCCGAGGGGGCGGTCGGCTATCCTCGACCACCAAGAGGGATCCGGGCAGAGTCGCCCCCGGGTCCTTTTGTGCTTCCAGGACGCCAGTACGGACGTTCTTGCGATTCGTCGGCCCACCCCCGGCGCACCGCACGGACGCCCCGCCTGACGCGGCACAACGACGTGCCCCGGCCGGCCGGGGCATCGCCACCCGGCACCGGGCCGCCACCCGGCACCGGACAGACCGGAGGGTTCGCGGTGAGGAACAGGGCAGAAACGGTGCGCCAGGGGTTGCGGGAGCCCCGGCCGACCCGCCGTCGCGCCCCGTACGCCGTCCGCACCCCCGGTTCGCCGCGGCCGACCGTCGTCCCCTCCTCCCCTCCAGCACGTGCGCCATCCGGCTGTGGCGGCAGCCGTAACGCGACCGCGACGACCCGGAAAGGGGACCACCGGGCATGAGTTCTCTCCTCCTCCTCACCAATGCGCTGCAACCCTCCGCAGAGGTGCTGCCCGCCCTCGGACTGCTGCTCCACAACGTCCGGGTGGCGCCCGCCGAGGGCGCGGCCCTGGTCGACACCCCCAGCGCGGACGTCATCCTGGTCGACGGCCGACGCGACCTGCCGCAGATCCGCAGCCTCTGCCAGCTGCTGCGCTCCACCGGCATCGGCTGCCCGCTGATCCTGGTGGTCACCGAGGGCGGCCTGGCCGCCGTCACCGCCGAGTGGGGCATCGACGACGTCCTGCTGGACACCGCCGGCCCGGCCGAGGTCGAGGCCCGGCTGCGGCTCGCCCTCGGCCGCCTCCAGGTCGTCACCGACGACAGCCCGATGGAGATCCGCAACGGCGACCTCTCGGTCGACGAGGCCACCTACTCCGCCAAGCTCAAGGGCCGGGCGCTCGACCTCACCTTCAAGGAGTTCGAGCTGCTCAAGTACCTCGCCCAGCACCCCGGCCGGGTGTTCACCCGGGCGCAGCTGCTCCAGGAGGTCTGGGGCTACGACTACTTCGGCGGCACCCGGACGGTGGACGTGCACGTCCGGCGGCTGCGCGCCAAGCTCGGCGTCGAGCACGAGCAGCTGATCGGCACCGTGCGCAACGTCGGCTACCGCTTCGTCGTCCCGGAGAAGCCCGAGAAGGGCGAACGGCCGGAGCTCGCCCAGCGGCCCGCCCCCCTGGACGCCTGAGGCACGGGTCCGTCCGGCACCCGTCCGGGGCCGGACGGACCGCCGACCGCCCGGCTTGTCCGGTTCCTCCCGGAGCCGCCCGCCGGCCTGCCGGACAAGGCCTCAGGTCCCACTGCCGCCCCGGGGGCCACACGCGTAGACTCCCCCCGTGGCCAAAGTGACGCGCGACGATGTAGCCCGGCTGGCTGGTACCTCGACCGCGGTCGTCAGCTACGTCATCAACAACGGGCCGCGCCCGGTCGCGCCCGCGACCCGGGAGAAGGTCCTCGCGGCGATCGAGCAGCTCGGCTACCGGCCGAACAGCGTCGCCCAGGCGATGGCCTCCCGGCGCACCAACCTGATCGGCATGGTCGTCCCGGACGCCCGCCAGCCCTTCTTCGCCGAGATGGCGCACGCCGTGGAACGGGCCGCCTCCGAGCGCGGCAAGCTCGTGCTGATCGGCAACTCCGACTACGTGGACGACCGCGAGGTGCACTACGTCCGCGCCTTCCTCGGGATGCGCGTCTCCGGCCTGATCCTGGTCAGCCAGGGCCCCTCGCAGCGCGCCGCCGAGGAGTTCGCCGCCATGGAGGGCGCCAAGGTGGTGCTGCTGCACCGCCGGCCCGAGGCGATCGACGACGTCGCGGTGGTCACCGACGACGTGGCGGGCGCCGAGGCGATCGTGCGCCACCTGCTGGAGGTGCACGGACACCCGTACGTGGCCTGCTTCGGCGGCCCGGTCGAGTCCCCCGCCCCCGGCGACCCGGTCATCGACCACGTCGAGGGCTGGCAGCGCGCCATGGACGCCCACGGCATCCCCACCGAACCGCACCTGATCGACGCGCCCTTCCACCGCTACGGCGCCTACGAGGTCGCGCTCGGCGTGCTCCGCTCGCCGGACCGGCCGCGGGCGATCTTCTGCTCCACCGACGACCAGGCGATCGGCGTGCTGCGGGCCGCCCGCGAGGTCGGCCTGCGGGTCCCGGAGGACCTCGCGGTGGCCGGCTTCGACGACGTGCCCGAGGCCGCGCTCGCCGACCCGCCGCTGACCACCGTCGCCTCCGACCGCGACGCGATGGCCCGGGCCGCCGTGGACCTGGTGCTGGACGACTCGCTGATGGTGCCGGGATCGGACACCGAGCGGGTCCGCACCTTCCCGTCCCGGCTGGTCATCCGCCGCTCCTGCGGCTGCGACGGCACCACCCCCGGCCGATCCGCACCGGAGTAGCCGGTTCCGCTCGACAGGCGGCCTGACCAGGCTTTATGAGAACCCAACGGGCTTCTCTCCCCGTTCTGAGCCAGTTCTCATCCACTCCTCATGCGCCGGACCGAGCTTGGTCTGCATGAGCGAACAGCAGCAGCACCCCAGCGAGCAGTACGACCCGTACCAGCCCCACCGGCCGTACGACCCGTACCGGGCGCACGAGCCCCGGGTGATCGAGGGCACCGTGCTCGGCGCCGGCCCTGCCACGGGCGCCCCCGGCACCACCGGCGGCGCCACCGCCGGGTACAGCTACCGCGAGGACCACTCCGACGGCGGCTTCGACGGACCGCCGCCGCCCCCGCCGATCCCGCCCGAGCCGCCCACGATCCTCGGCCCCGGCTCCCCCGAGGGCCCCGGCCACCACGGCGGCCGGGCCCGGCGCGGACTGCTGCGCGGCCGGCTCGCCATGGTCACCGCCGTCGCCGCGATCGCCGCCGTCCTCGGCGGGGTCACCGGCGGGCTGGTCGCCGCCGACCGGCAGAGCTCCGACAACCGCGTCGGCACCATCGCCAGCCCGGTCTCCGCCCGCTCCGACGGCAGCGCCGACGTGGCGGCCATCGCCGCCGCCGTCTCGCCCAGCACCGTCCAGATCACCGTCAAGACCGGCAACGGCACCGCCACCGGCACCGGCGTCGTCCTGGACACCGACGGCCGGATCCTCACCAACTACCACGTGATCGACACCGCCGCGGCCGGCGGCGGCCGGATCACCGTCACCTTCAAGGACGGCTCCACCGCCCAGGCCACCGTGACCGGCACCGACAAGGCCCTCGACGTCGCCGTGATCACCGCGACCGGCGCGAAGAACCTCACCCCCGCCGTCCTCGGCGACTCCGCCACGGTGGCCATCGGCGACCCCGTGGTCGCCATCGGCAACCCCGACGGCCTCACCGGCACCGTCACCTCCGGCATCATCAGCGCCGAGAACCGCGACGTCACCGTCCAGCTCGACGAGGGCAGCACCAGCAACAACGGCGGCTTCGGCCTGCCCTTCCTGCCCGGCATGCGCGGCACCGCCCCGCAGTCCACCAGCGGCAGCACCACCACCTACAAGGCCTTCCAGACCGACGCCGCGCTCAACCCCGGCAACTCCGGCGGCCCGCTGATCAACGCCAACGGCCAGGTCATCGCCATCAACTCGGCGATGTACGCGCCCGGCGGCTCCGGCTCCTCCGGCAACGGCTCGGCCGGCAGCGTCGGCCTCGGCTTCGCCATCCCGATCAACGACATCAAGCAGGTCCTGCCGAAGCTCGAAGCCGGACAGAGCCTGTGAGCCACACTCCCTGAGACGGACAATTGCTCCCAGCAGGCCCTCCAGCCGACGAGAACCCGACGAGAAAGGGCACCCGCCCATGACCCCGTCCGCCGACGACCGCACCACCGCCGAGGCCGCCCACCCCTCCGCCCGGCTCCTCGTGGTCGACGACGAACCCGCCCTCCGGGACGCCCTGGAGAGCAGCCTCGCCTTCGAGGGGTACGAGGTCGCCACCGCCACCGACGGCTACGAAGCCCTGGAGTCCGTCGAACGCGACCGGCCCGACCTCGTCCTGCTGGACATCATGATGCCCCGGATGGACGGCCTCACCGCCGTCCGCCGGATGCGCTCGCGCGGCGACACCGTCCCGGTGCTGATGCTGACCGCCCGCGACGCCGTCGGCGACCGCGTCACCGGCCTCGACGTCGGCGCCGACGACTACCTCGCCAAGCCCTTCGAACTCGACGAACTCCTCGCCCGCGTCCGCGCCCTGCTGCGCCGCAACGCCCTCGCCGCCGAGGCCGCCGCCCGCGCCGCCGTCGAGGACGAGAGCGAGGTGCTCGCCTTCGCCGACCTGCGGATGAACACCGCCACCCGCGAGGTCACCCGGGCCGGCAAGCCGATCGAGCTCACCCGCACCGAGTTCATGCTGCTGGAGATGTTCCTCTCCCACCCGCGCCAGGTCCTCACCCGCGAACAGATCCTCAAGGCGGTCTGGGGCTTCGACTTCGAGCCCTCCTCCAACTCCCTGGACGTGTACGTGATGTACCTGCGCCGCAAGACCGAGCAGGGCGGCATGCCCCGCCTGATCCAGACCGTGCGCGGCGTCGGCTACGCGCTGCGCCCGGCCTCCGGCACGAGCGCGTGAACAACGTCCCGCCCCCGCCGCTGGCCCCTCCGCCGGCTCCGCCCCGCACGCCGGGGCTCCGGCACCGCCTGGTCCACTGGTACCGCTCCCGCTCGCTGCGCGGCCGCCTCACCTTCCTGAGCGCGGCCGCGGTGGCGGTGGCCATCGCGCTCTCGGCGCTGGCGTGCTGGTTCATCGTGCAGAAGCAGCTGTACGGGCAGGTGCGGACGGACCTCCTCAGCGCACCGATGCCCCCCGCCCCCCGAGTCCTCCTGAGCTGCTACCCGACCGCGGACCAGGCCCTGGTGGAACAGCCGACGAGCCTCACCCCGGAGAACGGCGGCGCGGTGGCCCGGGACACCCAGTACGTGGTGGCCGGCCCGACCGCCGTCTGCCTGCCGCCGAACGCGAGCAAGGCCATAGTGGTCGAGCCCGGCGACCTGGCCGGGTTCAAGCTCCAGAACGGCCAGTCGATCATCCGCGACGGCCGGTTCACCGACGGCACCCCGGCGGTCGTCCGGATCTCCCCGACCCACGGGTCACGCCCGGCGCTCATGATGGTGGCCACCTCCACCCAGCCCATCGAGGAGTCCCTCCAGGGCCTCGCCATCCTCCTCGGCTCGGTCTCCGCCGGCGGCATCCTGCTGGCCGCCATCGCCGGCCGCCTGGTCGCCCGCTCCGCCCTGAAGCCCGTCGACCGGCTCACCGACGCCGTCGAACACATCGCCAGGACCGAGGAGGTCGGCACCACCATCCCGGTCCGCGGGGACGACGAGATCGCCCGTCTCTCCACCTCCTTCAACTCCATGAGCACCGCCCTCGCCAACTCCCGCGAGCGGCAGACCCGGCTGATAGCCGACGCCGGACACGAACTGCGCACCCCCCTGACCTCCCTGCGCACCAACGTCGACCTGCTGATCCGCAGCAACGACACCGGACGCCCGCTGCCCGCCGCGACCAAGACCAAGCTGCTCGGCAACATGAAGGCGCAGATGCAGGAACTCACCGTCCTGATCGGCGACCTGCTCCAGCTCTCCCGCCCGGACACCCCGAAGAGCGGTCCGGAACCGACCGTGGTCGCCCTGCACGAGATCACCGGACGGGCCGTCGAACGGGCCGAGCTGCGCGGCCCGGGGCTGGTCTTCGAGACCGACACCGAGCCCTGGTACGTGCACGGCGACGCGGCCGGGCTGGAACGGGCCGTGATCAACCTGCTGGACAACGCGGTCAAGTACAGCCCGCCCGGCGGCACCATCGACGTCCGGCTGCACCAGGGCGTCCTGACCGTCCGCGACCACGGCCCCGGCATCCCACCGGACGAGCTCCAGTACGTCTTCGACCGGTTCTGGCGCTCGCCGTCCTCGCGCCAGCTGCCCGGCTCCGGCCTCGGGCTCTCGATCGTCGCCCAGAGCGTCCGGGAGGCCGGCGGCGAGGTCACCCTCGGCCCCGCCACCGACGGCGGCCCGGGCGCGCTGGCCACCGTCCGCCTGCCCGGCGGCCCCGCCCCGGAATGACGGAAGGGCGGGTGGGGGCGCCCCGACAGCGCTCCCACCCGCCCCGTGGCCGGCTCACGGTCAGTCGATGGTGCTGCCCGGGCCGATGACCTTGATCCGGTCCTGCGCCGGGGCCTGGAGCGGCGCGGCCGCCGAGCTGTGGGCACCCAGGTAGGCGATGAAGACGTCCAGGTCCGAGGCGCCGACCAGCTTGTCGGTGCCGGCCGCGAAGGCCGGGAAGCCGTCGCCGCCGCCGGCCAGGAACTCGTTGGCCGCGACGCGGTACGTGGCGGCCGGGTCGACCGGGGCGCCGTTCAGCCGGACCGAGTCCAGGACCACGCGGTCCGCACCGGTCTTGCGCATGTCCAGGGTGTAGTGCAGGTTCGAGGACACCTGGAGGATCTTCGGCGCGGCGGCGTTGGAGCCGCTCACCTGCTGCTGGAGCAGCTGGATCAGCTGGGCGCCGGTCAGCGTCTTGACCTGCATCATGTTGGTGAACGGCTGGACGGTGAACGCCTCGCCGTAGGTCACCACGCCGTCGCCCTCGCCGCCCGAGGCCTTGTAGACCAGGTCGGAGCGGATGCCGCCGGGGTTCATGAAGGCGACCTGCGCGCCGCCCTTGTCGGCCGGGGCCAGCCCGGCGAGCTGCGCGTCGGCGATCACGTCACCGAGCGGCTTCTCCGGGTCGCCGTTGCCGCGGCCGTTGATGTCCGAGGCGATGTAGCCGATCGGACGGTTGGCGATCGGGGCGGCCAGCTTGGAGTAGTGGTCGACCAGCGCCGTCATGTCGGGCGCCTTCTCGACCGTGCGGCGCACCACGTGGTTCTCGGCCTTGACCGAGGGACGCACGATCTCGCCGGTGGTCTTGTCCAGCTTCATGTCGATCTCGGTGAACAGCCGGCCGAAGGAGGCGGCGCTGGTCACCGAGCGCGGGACGCCGTTGGGGTCGGGGATGCTGCAGGCGTACGCGTTGTGGGTGTGGCCGGTGACGATGGCGCCGACCGCAGGGTCGATCTTCTTCGCGATGTCGACGATCGGGCCCGAGATGCCCTGGCCGGCCGCGCCGCAGTCGTAGTTGTAGATGCCGCTGGCCGGGTAACCGCCCTCGTGGATCAGCGCGACGATCGAGTTGACGCCCTTGGCCTTGAGCTCGGCGGCGTACTTGTTGATCGTGGTGACCTCGTTGGCGAACTTCAGCCCCTTGATGCCCTCGGCGGTCACGATGTTCGGCGTGCCCTCCAGGGTGACGCCGATGAAGCCGACCTTCACGCCCTGGGACTTGGTGATCCAGTACGGGGCCAGCAGCGGCTTGCCGGACTTCTCGTCGGTGACGTTGGCCGACAGGAAGTTGAAGTTGGCGCCCTTGAAGGTGCGGCCGGGCTCGTAGCAGCCGTCGGTCGGGTGGCAGCCGCCGTCCTGCATGCGCCGCAGCTCCTGCGCGCCCTCGTCGAACTCGTGGTTGCCCACGGAGGTGACGTCCAGGCCGAGCTTGTCCATCGCCTCGACGGTCGGCTCGTCGTGGAAGAGCGCCGAGGTCAGCGGGCTGGCGCCGATGATGTCGCCGGCGGCGACGGTGATCGAGTCGTCGGCCGGGATGCGCGCCTTGCGCAGCTCGGTGGCCAGGTACTCGATGCCGCCGGCCGGGGTGGCGACCTCCTTGCCGGTGGCCGGGTCGATCTCCTTGATCGTGCCGGAGGAGCCGGCCGGGGGCTCCAGGTTGCCGTGGAAGTCGTTGATCGCCAGCAGCTGGAGGTTGACGGTCTTGTGGCGCTTGGCGTTGGCGTCGGCGGCCTGGGCGGCCGTCGGCACGACCACCGTGCCGAACAGACCTGCGGCGGCGACGACGGCGAGCGCCGTCCGTCGGGATCTGACGGTGAGCATGAAGGGTTCCCCTGCACCTTGGAAGGAGCACCGGCTGTGGACAGCATCGGCGTTCGGGCATGTGTTGCGACTGCGAAGCCTATGGTCAACGCGCGTAGCTGTCAGGACGTCGAACGTAACGAGAGGATTACCTACTGACGAACCATCGCCGTCCGAGGGGCGCGGAGCCCGCGGAGACGGCCGCCGCGCGGGCCCTCCCGAGGGGCTCTCAGACCCCCGGCTCGGCCGCCAACTGCCGCTCCGCGCGGTCCCGTTCGGCCACCGCGTCCTCCGTCATCGCGCGGTCCGTGTAAACCAGCGGACGCTCAGCCTCGGTGACGATGTGCTTGACCACCTGGACGTTGCCGTTGACGTCCCAGACCGCGATGCCCGGCGACAGGGTCGGGATGATCTCCACCGCCCAGCGCGGCAGGCCCAGCACCCGGCCGGTCGCCCGCGCCTCCTCGGCCTTCTGCATGTAGATCGTCCGGGTCGAGGCCATCTTCAGGATCGCCGACGCCTCCTTGGCCGCCGCGCCGTCCACCACGTCGGACAGGTGGTGGACCACCGCGACGAAGGACAGGCCCAGCCGACGGCCGAACTTCAGCAGCCGCTGGAACAGCTGGGCCACGAAGGGGCTGTTGATGATGTGCCAGGCCTCCTCGACCAGGAAGATGCGCTTCTTCCGGTCCGGCCTGATCCAGGTGTGCTCCAGCCACACCCCGACGATCGCCATCAGGATCGGCATCGCGATCGAGTTGCGGTCGATGTGCGAGAGGTCGAAGACGATCAGCGGCGCGTCCAGGTCGATGCCCTCGGTGGTCGACCCGTCGAACATGCCGCGCAGGTCGCCGTCGACCAGCCGGTCCAGCACCAGCGCCACGTCCAGGCCCCAGGACTGCACCTCTTCCACCGCCACGCCCAGCGACTCCACCGAGGACAGGTCGGGGTTGCGCAGCGTGTCGATGATGTCGTCCAGCACCGGCTGGCGATCCTTCACCGAGGCCACCACGTGGGCGTGCGCGGCCTTCAGCGCGAAGCCCGCGCGCTCCTCCAGCCCGCGCCCCATCGCCACCTCGACGATGGTGCGCAGCAGCGACAGCTGGCCGGTCTGGGTGATCGCCGGGTCCAGCGGGTTGAGCTTCACCCCGCCGTCCCTGGCCGCCATCGGGTCCAGCCGGATGGACTTTATGCCCAGCGCGTCGGCGATCAGGTTCCACTCGCCCACGCCGTCCTCGCCCTGCGCGTCCAGCACCACGACCTGGCGGTCGCGGAACCTCAGCTGCCGCAGCACGTACGTCTTCTCCAGCGCCGACTTGCCGTTGCCGGACTCACCGAGCACCAGCCAGTGCGGGGCGGGCAGCTGCTGCCCGTACAGCTGGAA
Organism: Kitasatospora sp. NPDC001132; assembly: GCF_053598415.1. NCBI lineage: Bacteria > Bacillati > Actinomycetota > Actinomycetes > Kitasatosporales > Streptomycetaceae > Kitasatospora > Kitasatospora sp. NPDC001132. The sequence goes on from NZ_JBSFKF010000057.1 coordinate 10,451, forward strand.
CGGGTCGTAGACGTACCCCTTGCCGCTGTACACCTCGCGACCGATGATCACACCGGAGTCGCCCAGGCCCGGAGCCGCCGTGGGCAGGTAGACGGCCTGCGCCTGGCCGGTGGAGGTGCGCACCGGCAGGCGGGTGGTCTCCACCTTGCCGAACATCAGGCTGGTGAACGCATCGGTGAGGTTGCCGAGCGCCATGGGCGGCCTCCTGACGGGTCAGCGGTGGACGGGGGTGCGGGTGTACGGGGGGTGCGGCCGTGCTCAGCGGCGGATGCCGGTGGCGAACGGAAGCGTGTTGACGAAGGCCCGGTGGTGCTCGCGGTCGCACCACTCCAGCTTGAGGTAGCTCTTGCCGGCCGAGGCCCGGATGGTCCGCTTGTCGCGGGCCAGCGCGTCGGGGTTGCGCGAGGAGACCGTGATGTAGCCGACCAGGTTCACCCCGGCCGCGCCGGAGGCCAGGTCGTCACCGCGCTGGTCCACCCGGCCGGTGTGGGCCAGGTCGCGCGGGTCGACCGTGCGGTTCATCTTGGCCGCACGGCTGGCCTCGGCCTCGTCGTTGGTCTTCTCGGTCAGCATCCGCTCGATCGCGACGTCCGTGGGCTCCAGGTCCATCGTCACCGCGACCGTCCGGATCACGTCCGGGGTGTGCACCAGCAGCGGCGCCAGGAAGTTGACGCCCACCGGGGTGAGCGGCCACTCCTTGATCCACGCGGTGGCGTGGCACCACGGCTCCCGGGTCGCCGACTCGCGGGTCTTCGCCTGCAGGTACTGCGGCTGGGTCGCGTCCAGCTCGGCCGGCCAGGCGTTGCGCCGGGACATCGCCTGGATGTGGTCGATCGGGTGGTCCGGGTCGTACATCGAGTGCAGCAGCGAGGAGAGCCGGGCCTGACCCAGCGGCTGACGCACCCGGATGTCCGCCTCCGCCAGCCGGGCGCAGATGTCGGTCAGCTCGCGCGCCATCACGGCCGCCAGCCCCTCGTCGTCCCGCGCCCGCCGCCCGGTGGCCGTCCGGCCCATCGCGTGCGCCTCGGCGGCCAGGTCCCGGGTGTAGTGCATGCAGGCCACCAGGTACGCCCGGTGCTGCTCCGAGGAGGTCGACACCATCGACTGCAGCTGGTCGTACGAGTCCTGCAGCCAGCGCGGCGACGACGGGTCGCCGCGCCGCTCGACGTCCTTGGCGTGCGCGTCCGGATCGGCCGGCAGGGTACGGGCCAGGATCTGCAGCCGCGTCACGAAGCCGTCCCCGTTGGCGACGTGCTTCAACAGCGTCCCGAACCGGTCGACCAGGGCCTCCTGGTCCTCCGAGTCACGCAGGCCGACGCCCGGGCCCTCGATCTCGATCGCGGCCGTCACCGTCCGACGCTCCAGGTGCATCAGCACCCCGACCTCGTCCGGCCCGAACGGCGCCGTCAGCCAGCGCAGCCGCCCCACCCCCGGCGGCGGGCCGACCTCCACCTCCCGGCCGTCCAGCCGGGTGCCGGCGTCCATCACGTCCGAGCGCCACACCGCCCGCCCGCTGCGGACCGTCCGGCGGTAGGTGCGGTTGATCTCCACCCACTTGTAGAACGTCCGCTTGCGGTACGGCACGTACACCGCCGCGATGGCGAGCGCCGGCAGACCGACCAACCCGCCGATCCGCAGCGGCAGGATCGGCATCAACAGGCCCCAGAGCATGCCGAGGAAGGCCCCGAGGATGATCAGCATGATCTCGCCGGACTCCCGGTTCCGGCCGATCGGCGCGTTCGGGCGGGCCTTGCCGATCAGGTAGGTACGGCGCTGGTGCACGTACGGCTGGGCGTACTGGGCACCGTACTGGCCCAGCGGTTCGCTGCTCACTTACCCGTCACCCTCCCTTCGCTGGATTGCTGTCGCGGATCGGAACCGAAGCCTGCGGGGGCCCGCCCTGCGGCGGTGGCGTAGGCGTCCGGCCGGCGTGGGCGGCGATGCCCGGCGCGACCGAACCGCCGCCCGCACCCCCGCCGCCACCCGTGCCCGCCGCCTGCGGACCACGGTCGCCGTGGGTCGTGATGCCCTGCTTCATCAGGTTCGCGGTGCCGTTGATCATCGCCGAACCGGCCTGCACGGCGTTGGCCCGGGCCCCGCGCATGTTGAGCATCTCGTCGCCGAAGCCCGGCACGAAGCGGTAGACCGCGGCACTCGCGAAGATCGACAGGAACAGGATCGCCAGCCCCGACAACACCCGGGCGAAGTCGTCGTCGGCCCCGGACCCGGTCGCCACCGCGCCCGCCAGCCCGAGGATGACCACGATGATCGGCTTCGCCAGGTCCACCGCCAGCATCACCCCCGCCCAGCGCCGCACGTGCTTCCACAACTGCCGGTCCACCAGCCCCGCGTACACCGCCGTACCCAGCAGCGCGCCGACGTACAGCATCGCCGCCCGTATCAGCAGCTCGATCCAGAGCACCGCCGCCGCCAGCACCGCGACCAGCGACACGATCACCAGGATCAGCGGACCACCACCCACGTCGCCCTTCTCCAGCGTGTCGGCGAACCCACCCAGGTACGACCCGGTGTCCGTCTTCGTCCCGACCGCGATCGCCTTGGTCAGCCCGTCCGTCACACTCACCACGGTGAACAGGATCAACGGCGTGAACGCGGACGCCACCACCGTCAGCCACAGGAAGCCGATCGCCTCCGAGAACGCCGTCGTCAGCGGCGCCCCCCGCACCGCCCGCTTCGTCACCGCCAGCAGCCACAGCACCAACGTGATCACCGTCGACACGGCGAACACCACGGCGTACTGCTGCAGGAACGACGCATTGGTGAAGTCCACCTGCGTCGTCCCGTCGATCGCCCCCGACAACTTCCGCACCACCCACGCCGCTGCCTGCGCACAACTCTTGGCCAACGACCCGAGCGGATCGGTCACAGCCCCGACAGTGCCACTCCCGGGGAGAGAACCACCGCCGGGTGGAGCGCAGTAAACGTCGCTGCCGGGGAGCGGGACACCGGGACAACTCGTATTGGTCGCACCCGAACTCGGGGTCGGCGAGGGGTCCGCCAGCGCTCGATGGGCCGAAGCCACCACCGATAGGGCGCCGAGCAATGCGGCCCCCGTCACGCGACCCACGGTCCGTCGAACAACGCCCGAGTTACCGTCAACGGGCATAGTGGAAGCCTCCGAACTGCTCGACGGCGCCAGTGATCTCCTCGGCCGTCGCGGCCTGTTGGTCCGGTGGGATCGGGGCTGGCCCCGCCACACGGCTGTAGTCGCTGAGCTTCCAGTCCGTCCCGGTCCATCGCAAGCTGAGGTTGAGCGTGAACCACTCCTCGGAGACCGGCTTCGTAGAGCGCTCACCAGCCAGCCCGAACAGGCCCGTGCACCAGACGTCGACCTTGACACTGTCCGCGGTGTAGCCACTGCTCCGGGTTCCGATCGGGATTGTCCGGCTGACAAATGTCAGCCCCTTCGGCGGCCGCCCCTGCGCATCGACCCCGAACCTGGCGGCCGTCTCGGGGGAGAAGCCCTGGTCCAGCCGGCTCTGGAGCCCCGCCAGTGCGCCCGGGTCGGCGATGGTGGCGACGATGCCGTGCCGGCTGTCGGTGCGGAACATGTCCGCGGAGCCGATCGCCACCGCATAGTTGGTGGCGGCCGACTGGGCACCGGGCTCGGTGTGCGGGTAGCCGGTCGGGATGCCGTTGACGGTGGTGCCGACGGGCTGGTCGCCGCTGGGGGCGGGCCCGGCACCGGCGTCGGCGCGGTCGGCGGAGGAGCTGCCGTCTGCGGTGCCGGATGTGACGCGGTTGGCGATGGCGACGGCCAACACGAGCAGGGTGACGACGACCAGGACGGCCAGCAGGGCGCGCAGCGGTCGGGCCTGACGGGGGTTCGGCTGGGCGGAGGACTGTTCGCCGACCGGCAGGCGCGTGCGGGTGCGCGGCTGGTCGTCGGACAACGGCACGGCGGCCCTCCAAGTGCGGGGAGCCGGGGCGGCTCCGGGGGGCCTCCGCCCGGGGGCGGGCGCGGGCGGAGGGCGGGGACGGGGATGGACTCCTGGCGGGCCGGCCGTCGGAGGGGGTCCGGACGGAACCCCGGCCTCAGGCAGGTCGGACTACTGCTGCCTGATCGTCAGATCGCCATGCCGTAGACAATGGTGAACAGAGTGCCGAGTGATCCGATGATGAACACGCCGGTCAGGCCGGCGACGATCAGCCCCTTGCCCTGTTCGGCGCCGAAGCTGTCGCGCATCGCGGTCGCTCCGATCCGCTGCTTGGCCGCACCCCAGACCGCGAGGCCGAGGCAGATGAGGATGGCGACGGCCATGATGACCTCGACCATCACCCGCGCCTCCGACCCGAGGCTCGCGAACGGCCCCCAGTCCGGCGCGATTCCGCCGATGATGGTGTCGATGTTCGGCTTCTTGGGGGGGTCCTCGGCCAGGTGGCCGACCGCATTGGTGTGCACGCTGCTCAGGTTCATTTCCATCTCACCGCCCGATCAGGCAAATTCAAGGGCCCGGACCCGGCCCGCGCGAAGGGTCGGTACCTATTCTTGGCCAGATCTGATGTCGACTTGGCTACTTCTCGCGAATTGGTCGTGAGGCATCGGGCACGTACGCGAGGATGTACACCGTACGAAGGATAGCGCTCACTGTTCGTATCTCTGATGATTGCGGTGAGCAACGCCTTCCGGGACACTTCGACTGACGATTCGTCGGGATGGTGCTGATGGTACTCCGGAAGGCCGGTACGGCCGCCGCCGCTGCGGGAGTTGTCGCGTTCGGGTTCATCGGGCTGGTGACGATGGGGACTTTTGCGGCAAGTGGGACGCCGCAACAGTCGGCGAATCGTTCCGCCTTGTCCCCCGGAACGGTCCCCGCGGCCTACCAGGATCCGATCCAGCGGTGGGGCTCGCTCTGCCCGGAGATCTCCCCGCCGATGCTCGCGGCGCAGTTGTACCAGGAGAGCGGTTTCGACCCCAGGGCGCGGTCCGGGGTCGGGGCGCAGGGAATGGCGCAGTTCATGCCGGGCACCTGGCCCAGTTACGCCACCGACGGCAACGGGGACGGCAAGACGGACGTCTGGGATCCGCTGGACGCGATCGCCTCGGCGGCGACCTACGACTGCGCGATCGCCAAGGAGGTCGCGAAGGTGCCCGGCGACCCGCAGGCCAACGTGCTGGCCGCCTACAACGCCGGCGAGGGCGCTGTCATCAAGTACAACGGGGTCCCGCCGTACAAGGAGACCCAGGGCTACGTGCGGAACATCCAGGCGATGGCCCGCAGCTTCGCCGCGCCGGCCTCGCCGACCGCTCCGCTGGAGGTGTCCCCGCAGTCGTCGGCCGCGATCTACTTCGCGCAGACCAAGCTCGGCACCCCGTACCTGTGGGGCGGTGAGGGCCTGCCTTCGCAGAACGGGCGGTTCGACTGCTCGGGCCTGACCCAGGCCGCGTTCGCCAGCGTGGGCATCACCCTGCCCCGGGTGGCCAACGACCAGTGGTACGCCGGGCCGCACCCGTCGCGCGATCAGCTGCGGCCGGGCGACCTGGTGTTCTGGGCGACGGACCTGAGCGATCCGCGGAGCATCCACCACGTCGGGATCTACGTCGGCGGCGGGTACATGATCAACGCGCCGCACACCGGCGCGGTGATCCGCTACGACAAGATCGACACCAGGGAGTACATCGGCGCGACCCGGGTCACCTCGGACGGCGCCCAGGCGCTGCCGACCCGCAACAACGACGGCGCGGTCAACGCCCCGAGCCGGCCGGGCGGGACGGAGCCCACCGCCCCGGCGGGGAACCAGGGCGGCGCGCAGGGCGGCGCCGCCGTGGCCCCGGCGGCCCCCACCCGGTCGGCGGCCGCGGCGCCGCCCGCGCCGGCCGGGCCGAGCCCCGCCGGGTCGGGACGATAGGCCCGGTGCGGCGGGACGGCAGGACCTGTGTGCGCACTGTGGACGCTGAGTCAAGTTTCGATAACCGCGCGTTTCCGTGGAACGCTGTGCCCCGGAAATGACGTTTCCTCCGGTGGCCCCTCGTCAGCACCCCCCACCGGGCGGGCCCCGGCCACGACGACCAGGTGCAGCGGACCAGAAGGAGGTGCGGCGTGTCGACGCCGCTTGCCGACACGACCAACCCCGACCTCGACCTGCTCTACGCCGTCAACGGGCTGGCCAAGCGCTCCCCGCAGTGGCTGGACCACCTGGTCTCGTGGATCGGCGAGTACGGCATCCTGATCGGCCTGGCGATGCTCGGTCTGGTGGCCTGGCTCCAGGCCAGGCGCCGTCCGGACGCACCGGTGGCGATGGCTGGGCTGCTCTGGGTGCCGCTCTCGGTGGCCGTCGCCGAGCTGGCCAACCTCCCGATCGCCGCGATCGTGAACCGCCCGCGCCCCTTCGTCGACCATCCGGGGCTGCTGGTGCTGGTGGACGGCAAGGCCGGCACCCACTCCTTCGTCAGCGACCACTCGACCATGACCATGGGCGTCGCGGTGGCGCTGTTCCTGGTGAACCGCAGGCTCGGCTGGATCGCCGGCGGGCTGGCGCTCCTCCAGGGCTTCTGCCGGATGTTCATGGGCGTCCACTACCCGACCGACGTGATCGGCGGTTTCGCGCTCGCGGTCGCCGTGGTGCTGCTGCTGGCGCCGATCGCGATGGCGGTGCTGGTGCCGTTCTGCCACGCGCTGAGCCGGACGGCGGTCGCCCCGCTGATCCGGGCGCCCGAGCGCGGCGGAGCGGCCCGCGGCGAGGTAGCCGCGCGCGGCCGTCGACGCGGTCGCGGGGCGGTGCGGACCGGGGAGCAGCCGCCGGAGTCCGACCTCGCGGCCTGACCTCGCGCCCGCCCCCTCCCGCGGCCCCGCGGGGTGCCAGGGGTCCGGCTCCGGATCAGTCCGGCTCGGCACCGTTCGCCGCATCGTTCCCGGCACCGTTCTCGGCGAGGTGGTCGGCTCCCTCGCGGCGGGACAGGTCGCGGGAGCGGCGGGCCGGGGCGTACCAGCCACAGCTGCAGGTCGCGAAGGCGAAGGAGCCGCGCTCGCTGATCGCGAGGCGGTGTTCGGGCATCCGGGCGGTGCCGGGGGCGACCGGCAGCTCACTGTGCACGTGGCTCACCGTAACGCGCCACGGGCCCCGTCGCGAAGCTCCCGTCACACCGGCCCCCGTAACCCTTTGCCTCCCAACTCGTTTGCCCGGAAAGAGCTCTGCCCACCCGGTGGTGGCCGGCGGGGCAGTCGGGCCCGAGGGGGTTGTCGCGAGGATGAAGATGACCGACCAGCAGCGCACCGGGCGGTCGGCACGCCGTCCGGGTCCGCACCTGCGCGCGGCGGCCGGGGCCGCCCTGCTCGCCGCCGCCCTGGCGGCGGGGGCCGCCGGCTGCTCCGGCGGCTCCGTCGACGGCTCCTCCGACCAGCAGTCGGGCGCCCCCGACCAGCTCGCCGCGGACGCGCTGACGGCGGTGCGCAACGCCGCCGACATCACCGGTCGCACCGGTTCCGCGCACACCGCGACGGAGCTGGTCACCGAGTCCGCCGAGAAGAAGGCCTCGTTCAGCGGCACCGGCGGCTACGACTACGTCAAGCGGATCGGCCGGCTGGAGGTCCAGGTGCCGCCGGGCGCGGCGACCACCGGGAAGATCGTCGAGGTGGTCCTGCCGGGCACCGTCTACCTCCAGAACAGCGGCGCCAAGGTCCCCGAGGGCAAGTGGGTCAAGCTGGACGTGCGCCAGCTGCCGGACGGCAACCTGGTCAGCAGCGGCGCCACCGACCCGGCCTCGGCGGCGGGGGCGCTGCGCGGGGCGCAGAAGGCGGAGGCGGTGGGCACCGAGACCGTCGACGGGGTCGCGCTGCACCACTACCGGGGCACCCTGGACCTGGCGAAGGCGGCCGACGCGACCGGCGGCCGCGGCGGTGACGGCCTGCGGATGGGCGGGCAGACCTTCACCGTCAAGGAGGTCCCGTACGACGCCTGGCTGGACGACCAGGGCCGGCTGCGCAAGGTGGTCGAGGTGTTCACCTTCGCCGGGGTGGCCGGGTCGAAGGAGCCCAAGGACCAGGTGAAGGTGACGTCGACGACCTCGCTGACGGACTTCGGCAAGCCGGTCGAGGCAGCCGAGCCCTCGGCCTCGGACATCTACCAGATGAAGCCCACGGAGAGCCCGAAGTAGGGCGGGTCGGACACGCCCCGGGTCGCCGGGGCAGCGCTCCGGCGCCGGGGCGAGACGGGGTGCCACCGGGGCGGGTGGCCGTCCGGGGAGCGGCGGCCACCCGTTTCGGCGGCGCCGAGATGGCCCGTCCGTGCCATGTGGACGGGCCCCGAAGTGCCTAGGCTGGACTCCGGGTGGCTGCCGCCCGGGCTGGCGAGGCACTGAAGGGGTGGTGCAGGTGGTGTCGTCCACGGGTGGCCGCAGCGGCGGCCACGACGACGCGGCCCTCGACGAGATCGATCTGGCCGGCGAGCTGATGATCGCCGCGACGGCCAGTTCCGGCGACCGGCTGCCGACCGAGCGGATCGACGAGGTGCTGCTGGACCGGGCCGAGCCCGGGCGGGCCGACCGGGAGGCCGACGGCTAGCGGGCGCCCGGGGGGCGACGCGCCCCCGGGGCCGCGCTCAGCTGCGCAGCAGGCGGCTGATCGCGGCGGTGGCCTCCGCGACCTTGGCATCGAGTTCGGTGCCGCCCTCCTCGGCGGCCGCGGCGACGCAGTGCCGCAGGTGCTCCTCCAGCAGGGAGAGCGCGAAGGACTGCAGCGCCTTGGTGCTGGCCGAGACCTGGGTGAGCACGTCGATGCAGTAGACGTCCTCGTCGACCATGCGCTGCAGGCCGCGGATCTGGCCCTCGATCCGGCGCAGCCGCTTGAGGTGGGCGTCCTTCTGCGCGCTGTAGCCGTGCGGGCCGTGGTGCCCCGTCGGAGCGTGGTCGGCGTGCGGGTCGGTCCCCTGTGCCTGCTCCGGCTCGGTGCGCGCTTGCGTCGTGGTCATCGGCCCCGCCTTCGTCTCAGTGCCTGGTGGCTGCGTCGGCCACCAGTGTCCAACACCGGGGCCTTCCGTGGTGTTCCGACGGCCGACCCGGCATGTGCCACGGGGCCCGGGAGGGGGTGCCCGCCGGTTCGCCCGTCTGGGCGGCGACCCCGTCCTCCGTGCGCACGACGGGGACAATCCGGTCGAGGTTCCGTCAGACTGAGGGTTCGAGTCCACGTGTGGTGGTGCGGCCCGGACAGCCGGTGCGACCGTCGAGCGGAAGGGGAGGTTCCGGCTCCTGCCCCGACACCCCGCTTGCGTGATTGCGCTTGGTTGCACCTAGCATCGTTCAGTCCCTACCCCGCACATCGGAGATTTCCGTGCGTTTTAGCCTGACCCCGAAGGAGACGAGCTTCTACGACATGTTCGCCGCCGCGGCGGAGAACCTCGTCGTCGGATCGAAGCTCCTTTTGGAGCTGCTGGGATCAGACGTGTCGGCCCGTGCGGAGATCGTCGAGCGCATGCGCGCCGCCGAACACGCCGGGGACGACACCACCCATGCCGTCTTCCACCAGCTGAACTCGTCCTTCATCACGCCCTTCGACCGCGAGGACATCTACAGCCTCGCCTCGTCGCTGGACGACATCATGGACTTCATGGAGGAGGCCGTCGACCTGGTCGTCCTCTACGACATCCAGACCCTGCCGAAGGGCATCGAGCAGCAGATCGAGGTGCTGGCGCGCGCCGCGGAACTCACCGCCGAGGCGATGCCGAACCTGCGCAGCATGTCCAACCTGACGGAGTACTGGATCGAGGTCAACCGGCTGGAGAACCAGGCCGACCAGATCCACCGCAAGCTGCTCGCCCACCTGTTCTCCGGTCAGTACGACGCCATCGAGGTCCTCAAGCTCAAGCAGATCGTGGACGTCCTTGAGGAGGCGGCGGACGCGTTCGAGCACGTCGCCAACACGGTGGAGACCATCGCCGTCAAGGAGTCCTGACCCTCGTGGACATGGCAGCACTCATCGCCGTCGTCGGCGTTGCGTTCTTCTTCACGTACACCAACGGCTTCCACGACTCGGCGAACGCGATCGCCACCTCGGTCTCCACCCGGGCGCTCACCCCGCGGGCGGCGCTGGCGATGGCCGCGGTGATGAACCTGGCCGGCGCGTTCCTCGGCAGCGGCGTGGCGCACACCGTCTCCAAGGGGATCATCGAGACCCCCACCGGTGACCAGGGGATGGTGATCCTGTTCGCGGCCCTGGTCGGGGCGATCGCCTGGAACCTGGTCACCTGGTACTTCGGCCTCCCGTCCTCCTCCTCGCACGCGCTGTTCGGCGGCATGGTGGGCGCGGCGCTGGCCGGCGGCGTCGACGTGATCTGGGGCGGCGTCCTCGACAAGATCATCATCCCGATGATCGTCTCGCCGGTGGTCGGCCTGGTCGGCGGCTTCCTGGTGATGCTGGCGATCCTGTGGATCTTCCGCCGGGCCAACCCGCACCGGGCGAAGCGCAACTTCCGGGTCGCCCAGACCGCCTCGGCCGCCGCGATGGCCCTGGCGCACGGCCTCCAGGACGCCCAGAAGACCATGGGCATCGTGGTCCTGGCCCTGACCATCTCCGGCCACCAGTCCGGCAACGGGATCCCGGTCTGGGTGAAGATCTCCTGCGCGACCATGCTCTCGCTGGGCACCTACGCGGGTGGTTGGCGGATCATGCGCACGCTCGGCCGCAAGATCATCGAGCTGGACCCGCCGCAGGGCTTCGCCGCCGAGGCCACCTCCGCGGCGGTCATGTACATCACGTCGTTCGTCTTCAAGGCGCCGATCTCCACCACCCACGTGATCACCGCGGCGATCATGGGGGCGGGGGCCACCAAGCGGATCCGCGCGGTGCGCTGGGGCGTCGCGAAGAACATCGTGCTCGGCTGGTTCATCACGATGCCGGCGGCCGCCATCGTCGCAGCGCTGGTGTACTGGTTCGTCCACCTGTTCTGGGGCTGACGCCCCGGCAGGACGCGTGAACGGACAGGGCCCGCCCCCACATCTCGGGGGCGGGCCCTTTTCCATGTCCCGCGGCGGCACCGCCATGCAGCACCACGGGACAGCTCGGGTCCGTCGCGCTCCCCGTGCCGGGGGCGCGACGGGGTCCGGTCTAGCCGAAGCGGCCGGAGATGTAGTCCTCGGTCGCCTGGACCTGCGGGTTGGAGAAGATCCGCTGGGTGTCGTCCAGCTCGATCAGCTTGCCCGGCTGGCCGACGCCGGCCAGGTTGAAGAAGGCGGTGCGGTCGCTGACGCGGGCCGCCTGCTGCATGTTGTGGGTCACGATGACGATGGTGAACTGCTCCTTCAGCTCGCCGATCAGGTCCTCGATGGCGAGGGTGGAGATCGGGTCGAGCGCGGAGCAGGGCTCGTCCATCAGCAGGACCTGGGGCTCGACCGCGATGGCACGGGCGATGCACAGGCGCTGCTGCTGACCGCCGGAGAGGCCGGCCCCCGGCTTGTTCAGCCGGTTGTGGACCTCCTTCCAGAGGTTGGCGCCCTTCAGCGAGCGCTCCACCACCTCGTCCAGCACGGACTTCTTCTTCACGCCGGCGAGCCGCAGGCCCGCGACCACGTTGTCGTAGATCGACATGGTCGGGAACGGGTTCGGGCGCTGGAAGACCATGCCGATCGAGCGGCGCACGGCGACCGGGTCGACGTTGGAGGCGTACAGGTTCTCGTCGTCCAGCAGGACCTTGCCCTCGACCCGGGCGCCGGGGATCACCTCGTGCATCCGGTTGAGGGTCCGCAGGAAGGTGGACTTGCCGCAGCCGGAAGGGCCGATGAAGGCGGTCACCGAGCGGGGTTCGATGCTCATCGAGATGTCCTCGATGGCCTTGGTGGAGCCGTAGTAGGCCGACAGTCCGCTGACGTCGATGCGCTTGGCCATGATCGTTGCTTCTCTCGTCTGTCTCGTACGTCAGTCGGTCGCTCAGTGCCCGCCCTTGGGCGAGCGCCAGCGTGCGATGCCCCGGGCGATGAGGTTGAGCCCCATCACGAAGGCGATCAGCACCAGCGCCGCACCCCAGGCACGGGCGTAGCCGAAGTCGTTGTTGACCTGCGAGTACTGCGTCCAGATGTACATCGGCAGGGACTGCTGCGGCCCGTCGAACGGGTTGCTGTTGATGTAGTCGGCGCCGAACACCAGCATCATCACCGGGGCGGTCTCGCCCGTGATGCGGGCGACCGCGAGCATCACACCGGTGGTGATGCCGCCGATCGCGGTGGGGAGGACGATCCGCAGGATGGTCTTCCACTTCGGCACGCCGAGCGCGTAGGAGGCCTCGCGCAGCTCGTTCGGGACGAGCTTCAGCATCTCCTCGGTGGACCGGACCACGACCGGGATCATCAGGATCGCCAGCGCGAGGCTGCCCGAGAAACCGGAGTAGCCGAAGCCCAGGGCGAGGTTCCAGAGCGAGAGGACGAACAGACCCGCGACGATCGACGGGATGCCCGTCATGACGTCGACGAAGAAGGTGACCGCCTTGGCGAGCTTGCCGCGGCCGTACTCGACCAGGTAGACGGCGGTCAGCAGACCGATCGGGGCGGCCATCGCGGTGGCCAGGCCGACCTGCTCCAGGGTGCCGATCAGCGCGTGGTAGATGCCACCGCCGGGACCGGACTGGATCACGCCCTTCATCGAGTGGCTCAGGAAGTTCCCGTTGATCACCTCGATGCCCTGCTGGACGGTGTAGACCGTCAGGGCGACCAGCGGGATGACCGCCAGGATGAAGGCGACCCAGACCACCGAGGTGGCGACCCGGTCCTTGGCCTGCCGGCGGCCCTCGACCCGGGCCGCGAGGCCGTAGGTGATCAGGACGAAGAGCAGGGCCGAGATCAGGCCCCACTGGATGTGGCTGGTCAGTCCGGCGACCGCGCCGATCCCGCAGCCGAGGGCGATCGAGCCGCCGGCGATGGCGGCCGGGGCCCACTTGGGCAGGCGGTTGGCGGTCAGCGGACGGGCGACGGGCCGGGCGTCCTCGACGACGACGGTGGCGGTCATGCGTTGGCCCCCGAGTACTCCTTGCGGCGGGCGATGATCATTCGCGCGGCGCCGTTCACCAGCAGGGTGATGACGAACAGGACGAGGCCGGAGGCCATCAGCGCGTCGCGGCCGTTGGTGCCGGCCTCGTTGAACTTCAGCGCGATGTTCTGGGCGAAGGTTCCGCCGCCGGCGTCCAGGATGTGCAGCGACAGGACGTTGCTGGCGGAGAGCACGATCGCGACCGCGATGGTCTCGCCGAGCGCGCGGCCGAGGCCGAGCATCGAGGCCGAGATGATGCCGGGGCGGCCGAACGGCAGCACCGCGGTGCGGATCATCTCCCAGCGGGTCGCGCCGAGCGCGAGCGCCGCCTCCTCGTGCATCCGCGGCACCTGGCGGAACACCTCGCGGGAGACCGCGGTGATGATCGGCAGGATCATGATCGCCAGCAGGATGCCGACGGTGAACAGGTTGCGCGGGGTGCCGGTCCGGGTCTGGTCGAAGATGTACGTCCAGCCCAGGTACTCGTTGAGCCAGCTGGTCAGGCCGTCCAGGTGCGGCACCAGGAAGAGCGCGCCCCACAGGCCGTAGACGACGCTGGGGACGGCGGCGAGCAGGTCGACCAGATAGGCGAACGGCTGGGCGATCCGGCGCGGCGCGTAGTGCGAGATGAACAGCGCGATCCCGATGGCGACCGGGACGGCGATGGCCATCGCGATGACGGCGCTGACGATGGTGCCGAAGGCCAGGACGGCGATGCCGAAGACGGGCTTCGGGGCGTCCGGCGTCCACTCGAAGGTGGTGAGGAAGTTGCCCTCGTTGGTGCTCAGGGCCAGCGCCGACCGCCAGGTCAGGAACGCGGCGATCGCGGCCATGATGACCAGCAGCAGGATGCCCGAGCCCCGGGCGAGGTTCATGAAGATCTTGTCGCCGACCCGGCTGTCGCGCGGCCGGCGTTCCCTGCCTCGCGGGGCGGCAGGGGAGGATGAAGTCATTGGTCTACTCCGGTCTGGTGGCGCCGCCCCGGAAGGGGGACGGCACCATGGCGGCGGTGCCCCGGACGTGGTGCTGGGTGTGGTGCGTTCCGGTGGGGCGGCCCCGGCCCCCCTCGCTCACGGGGCCGCCCCACCGGGGGTCCTGTCGGGTCAGGCCAGGGTGGCGATGACGCCGTTGACCTTGTCGGTCACGGCCTTCGGCAGCGGGACGTAGCCCTTCTCGCCGATGGCCTTCTGGCCCGCGTCGCTGGCCGTGTAGGTCAGGAAGGACTTCAGGGTGTCGAGGGTGTCGGCCTTGTTGCCCTTGTCGCAGACGATCTCGTACGTGACCAGGACCAGCGGGTAGGAACCCTCTTCCTTGGTCGCGTAGTCGAGCTTCAGCGCGAGGTCGCTGCCGGTGCCGGCGGCCTGGGCCTTGCCGATGGTGGTGGCGGCGGCCTCGGCGGTGGCCTCGACCGGCTTGGAGGCGCCGGTGTTGATCGCGGCGCTCTTCAGGCTGTTGGTCTGGGCGTAGGCCAGCTCGACGTAGCTGATCGAGTTCTTGACCTGCTTGACCTGGGCCGAGACGCCGGCGCTGCCGTTGGCCGACTGGCCGCCCTTGCCCGCCCAGGCCTTGCCGGCCGGGTAGGACCAGGCGCCGCCGCCGGCGGCGGCGAAGTACTTGGTCAGGTTCTCGGTGGTGCCGGCGTCGTCCGAGCGGTGGAAGGTCTGGATGTCCGCGTCCGGCAGCTTGGCGCCCGGGTTCAGGGCGGCGATCGCCGGGTCGTTCCACTTGGTGATCTGCGAGTCGAAGATCTTGGCGGCGGTCGGGCCGTCCAGGACCAGCTTGTCGACGCCGTCGACGTTGTAGACCAGCGAGATCAGACCGCCGACCATCGGCAGGTCGATGCCCTGGCCGCCGGTGCAGACCGCCTTGGAGGCGTCGACCTCGGCCGGCTTGAGGGCCGAGTCGGAGCCGGCGAACTGGATCTTGCCCTGGTTGAACTGCTGGATGCCGGCACCGGAGCCGCCACCCTGGTAGTTGATCGTGGTGCCGGAGCAGGCGGCGGCGAAGCTGGTCTTCCAGACGTCCATCGCGGCGCCCTGGGCGGTCGAACCGGCGGAGATCAGCGAACCGGGCTTGCCACAATTGATCGCGCCGGCGGCCGCGGCGGAGCCGCTGGAGCCGCCGGAGGCGGTCGTGTTGTTGTTGTCGTCCGACCCGCAGGCAGCGAGCGACAGCGAGCTGACGAGCGCCATGGCACCGATCGCGAGGGCCTTGGAGCGGCCGTTCCGCTGGAGCTTCACAGGGGTGTCCCTTTCTGTGGCATTGCCCTCTGCGCAGGCCGTACGCGTACGGCCCAGCGCGGGTTCTGCTGTGGTCCGGGGCCCGTTCGGCCCTCCGGTGGTCCCGAAGTTAGGCCGGGTAAGTGACACGACAGCCGGTCGCAAGTGAACGGAGAGTGAACCTCGAAGGGATGACAGGAAACTACGTCAGGTAGTAACGGTTGCGTCACGGCAAGGGCGCGGGGAGATCACTTCCACCGTTCCTTCACCGCTGCGGCCCCTCCGTCCGCACCGGCTCCGCCCCCAGGACCGCCAGCAGGGCGTCGACCAGCACCCGGTCGTGGTCGTGGGTGAGCCGGGCACGGGCCTTCCCGGCCGGCAGCCACTCCAACCGGTCCACTTCCCGGTTGGGCCGGAACGACCCGCTCGACGGCACCGCCGCCCAGTAGCGGACCTCCTTCGGACGGCCCTGCACCCGGTAGTGCCGGGTGGGCAGCTCCGGACCCAGCAGGCAGCCGAACCCGGTCTCCTCCCGGACCTCGCGCAGCGCCGCCTCGACCACGCCCTCGCCGGGTTCGAGCTTGCCTTTCGGCAGGCTCCAGTCGTCGTACTTGGGCCGGTGGATCACCGCGATCCGCGGCCGCCCCAGCCGGCCGCTCTTCTTCGGACGCCCCGGCAGCCACAGCACCGCACCCGCCGCCAGCACCACCGGGGCGTGCTCCGCCCCGCTCCCGGCCCGGGCCGCCGCCCGTCCGGTGCCCGGGCGCTCGCCCACCTCAGACCGTCCCGGGCACGCCCGGGTGCCCCCAGGCTTCGGCCGGCACGAGCTCCAGCCAGCCGTCCGGGCCGGGCGGCAGGTCGGGCCAGCGGCGGCCGACGGCGTACCGCGCCGACTCCACCTCCAGCCGCTGGTCGGCGTGCACCACGCCCAGCACGTACGCGGTCGCCGGGGTGATCCGCGGGGTGCGCGCCGCGGTGGCGGCGGTGACGGCGGCGTCCGCCGCCTCCTGCTGCCGGGCCAGCACCAGGTCCAGCTCGTCCAGCTCGGAGGACGAGCGGCCGCACACCTCCAGCGCGTACCGGGCCCGCTTCACCAGGATCCGCAGCCGGGACCAGGGCGCGTCGTCGGCCGCCAGCGCGGTGTCCGCGTCCGTCGCCCCGCGGGACGCCGGCACCGTGCCCAGCCGGCGCAGCCCGTCCCCGCCGTACGGCGTCGCGGCCCGGTGCAGCGGCAGCTGCTGGGCGCCCGCGGACAGCGCGGCGAACGCGGCGGCGGCCTGCGGCAGCAGCACCGCCGGGGCCCGGCCGCCCGCCGGCTCCAGCAGCGGCGCCTCGCCGACCAGCAGGGTCATCCGGTCCGCCAGCGCGTGCAGCCGGGCGGAGCGGAGCTCCTGGAGCACCGTGGAGTGCGCCCTGGTCCGGGCCAGGGTCAGCTGCCGGTCCAGCAGCGCCCGTGCCTTGGGGGCGCCGGCGTGGCCGGCCAGCATGCCCGTCCCGTCCGGGCCGGTGGCGCTCAGCGAGTCCAGCGCGCCCAGCAGCCGGGCCGAGCGGCGGACGTAACCGGGCTCCAGCGCGAGCAGGTTGAGCAGCCAGCGCAGCTCGGTGCGCGACTCCTGCGCCCAGGTCTGCTCGAAGAGCGAACCGAAGGTGTGCAGCAGCCCGCCGACCCGCCGGACGGCCCGCAGCAGGTCCGAGGTGCCGGCCGACGGGACGATCGAGGCCGTCCCGGGTCTGGCGCCGACCTCGCCCACCGCCAGCGGCAGCGCGCGCAGGAAGGCGCCGGCCTGGGCGGTGAGGTGGCGGGAAAGGATGTCCCCGGCGGTCGCTGTGGAGGCCGCCTGGGCCGTCATCGGCGCTTCGGTCATGGCGTGGTAGATCCCCGTTCCCCCGGGGTGGTCCCGGAGCTGGTGGCCGACCGCCGGGGCGACTGTGCCCTCTCGTGGGCCACTGCCCCGGCGGCTTCGCATCAGTGGACGCGTCAGCGCGAGGTGGCGGCCCGGCGGCGCTGGCGCGAGTCGATCAGCAGGTCCTGGACGTGTCGCAGCGGCCGGCCCTCGGCGTCCTGGGAGTGGCGGGCCCACGCGCCGTCCGGCCCCAGGTGCCAGGACTCGGTCTCGTCCGACACCCCAAGGTCGATCAGCCCGGACAGCTCGGCGCGGTGCGCCGGATCGGTGATCCGCAGCAGCGCCTCGATCCGGCGGTCCAGATTGCGGTGCATCATGTCGGCGCTGCCGATCCAGACCTCGGGATCGCCGTTGTTGCCGAACACGAAGACCCGGGAGTGCTCCAGGAAGCGGCCCAGGATGCTGCGGACCGTGATGTTCTCGCTCAGCCCCGGCACGCCCGGGCGGATCGCGCAGATCCCGCGCACCCAGACGTCCACCGGCACCCCGGCCTGGGACGCCCGGTACAGCGCGTCGATCACGGCCTCGTCGACGATCGAGTTGACCTTGAGCTTCACATAGGCCGGGCGGCCGTCCCTGTGGTGCGCGATCTCGTTGTGGATCCGCGAGACCAGCCCGTCGCGCAGACCGCGCGGAGCGGTCAGCAGACGGCGGTAGGACTCGCGGCGCGAGTAGCCGGAGAGCCGGTTGAACAGGTCCGAGAGGTCCGCGCCGACCTGCGGGTCGGAGGTGAGCAGGCCGAGGTCCTCGTACAGCCGGGCCGTCTTCGGGTGGTAGTTGCCGGTGCCGACGTGCGAGTAGCGGCGCAGGGTGTCGCCCTCCTGCCGGACCACCAGCGAGAGCTTGCAGTGCGTCTTCAGCCCGACCAGTCCGTACACCACGTGACAGCCGGCCTCCTCCAGCTTGCGGGCCCACTTGATGTTGGCCTGCTCGTCGAAGCGCGCCTTGATCTCGACCAGCACCAGCACCTGCTTGCCGGACTCGGCCGCGTCGATCAGCGCGTCGACGATCGGCGAGTCGCCGGAGGTGCGGTACAGGGTCTGCTTGATCGCCAGCACGTCCGGGTCGGCGGCGGCCTGCTCCAGGAAGGCCTGCACCGAGGTGGAGAAGCTGTCGTACGGGTGGTGCAGCAGGACGTCGCGCTCGCGCATCGCGGCGAAGATGTCCGGCTGGGAGGCCGACTCGACGTCGGTCAGCCCGCGGGCCGTGCCGGCCACGAACTTCGGGTACTTGAGCTCCGGGCGGTCCAGGTCGGCGATCCCGAACAGCCCGGTCAGGTCCAGCGGCCCGGGCAGCGGGAAGACCTCCGCCTCGGTGATGTTCAGCTCCCGCACCAGCAGGTCCAGGATGTACGGGTCGATCGACTCCTCGACCTCCAGCCGGACCGGCGGGCCGAAGCGCCGCCGCATCAGCTCCTTCTCCAGGGCCTTGAGGATGTTCTCGGTGTCGTCCTCCTCCACCTCCAGGTCCTCGTTGCGGGTGACGCGGAAGGCGTGGTGGGCCAGCACCTCCATCCCCGGGAAGAGCTCCTCCAGGTGCGCGCCCATGACGTCCTCCAGCGGGACGTACCGCTGGGGCGAGGCCTCCAGGAAGCGGGCCAGCGACTGCGGCACCTTGACGCGCGCGAAGTGCTTGTGCCCGGAGACCGGGTTGCGCACCACGACGGCCAGGTTGAGCGAGAGCCCCGATATGTACGGGAAGGGGTGCGCCGGGTCGACGGCCAGCGGGGTCAGGACCGGGAAGATCTTCTGGCGGAACAGCGTGTGCAGCCGGGCCTGCTCCTTCTCGGCCAGCTCCGACCAGCGGACCACCTCGATGCCCTCGGTGGCGAGGTCCGGCAGCACCTCCTGCTGGAACGCGGCGGCGTGACGGGCCATCAGCTCGCGCGAGCGGGTCCAGATCAGGTCCAGCACCTCGCGCGGCTGGAGGCCTGACGCGCTGCGCTGGGCGACCCCGGTGGCGATCCGGCGCTTGAGACCGGCCACCCGGACCATGAAGAACTCGTCCAGGTTGCTGGCGAAGATCGCCAGGAACTTCGCCCGCTCCAGCAGCGGGATGCCCGGATCCTCGGCCAGCTCCAGGACCCGCTCGTTGAACGCGAGCCAACTGCGCTCGCGGTCCAGGAAGCGGCCCTGCGGCAACGCTTCGAACTCCTCTTCGTCCGTGGCCGGCAGCTCCGGCGGAACACCCAGCGCACCGGACATCCGGGCCGTAGGCGACAGCGGGGCAGAGACGGGGCGGGGGATGCTCATGAGCTCCAGCTCCTCCAGCAGCAGGACTGCGTCCGGACGCGAATGGCTCTGCGGGCCGTCGCCCTCGCCCCGGGCCGGCCCCGGGGACAGCACCCACCCACCGGGTGCGGTCCGTACAGGACCGGCCGGCGCGTGGCGGTCGACTCTGCACGAGCGAGACACTACGGACTTCATCCTGTGATCTTCGCGGCAGCAATTGAATCCACGGTAAACACCGCATGGCCAGGAGGAAAGCTGAGTCGGTCGGGGCAAGAGGCGTCGCCGTCCCGTCCCTCGCCCTCGACCGCTCGGGGGGCCGTCCCCAGCGCTCAGGACGGCCGGTTCGCCCGGTACCGGGCTCGGTACATGAGGTCCACCTCGTGAACGGCGAACCCCAATCGTTCGTATACCCGCACGGCGGCCGGATTGTCAGCGTCGACATAGAGGAGAACGGTGTCCAGCCCGCGCTCGCCCGGACCGGTGCCGGTCAGGTGGCGCAGGCCCGCCGCGGTCAGCGCCCGGCCGAGGCCGCTGCCCTGCTCGGCCGGGTCCACCCCGACCACGTACACCTCGCCGAGCTCGGGCTCGGTGGCGCTCGCCGGGTGCACCTTCGTCCAGTGGAAGCCGACCACCTTGCCCTCACGGGTGGCGAGGAAGAAGCCGGCCGGGTCGAACCAGGGCTCGGCGATCCGCTCGGCCAGGTCCTGCTCGGTCCACGAGCCCTGCTCCGGGTGGTGGGCGAAGGCCAGGGCGTTCAGCCGCAGCCACTCGGCGTCGTCCTCCCCGGGACGGAAGGTGCGGAGCTCGATGCCCTCGGGGACGGCCACCTCCTCGGTCTGCCGGCCGGTGCGACGCATCTGCCGCAGTTCGCGGACCAGTTCGGCGCCGTACACCTCGGCCAGGTGCCGGGCCGCCGGGTGGCCGCCGTGCACCCAGAAGTCCACCGCGTCGTGCCCCGCCCGGTGGGCCCGCGCCAGAACGGTGTCCACCAGCGGGCGGGCCAGGCCTCGGCCACGGACGGCCGGGTCGACCACCAGCTCGGCGGCGGGGTTCGCGGCGGGGTTCTCCGGTACTTCGAGCTGGCCGTAGCCGAGGACGGCTGGGTGCTTCGCCTCGGTCCCGGTGCCGGTTCCGGCCTCGGTGTGAGTCTGGGTCTGGGTCTCGGTCTCGACGAGGTGGATGACGCCCGGGCGCGGAGTCTCCGCGTTCCGCAGCCGGAGCCGGCCCTGCTCGGACACGGCGGCCCTACCGTCCACCGCCTGGGCCTCCGCCAGAACACGCAGAGCACCGTCGCGCTGCTCGGGCCGGAGCACATCGTTCGCCATGACCGCTGTCTGATCGTCCATGCACCGACGATACGTCACCGGAAATGCGAAAAGCCCCCGATCCGAATGGATCAGAGGCTTTTCAGAAGAATTGTTCGGCGGCGTCCTACTCTCCCACAGGGTCCCCCCTGCAGTACCATCGGCGCTGTGAGGCTTAGCTTCCGGGTTCGG
>NZ_JBSFKF010000058.1:0-31168 GCF_053598415.1 Kitasatospora sp. NPDC001132
CAACGCCACCACCCTCCACGCCACCCTCACCCCCACCACCCCCGACACCACCCACCTCACCATCACCGACCCCACCGGCACCCCCGTCCTCACCGCCGGCCTGACCCTTCGCACCTTCGATCCCAGCACCCTCGGCTCGAACCGCGACCCGCTCTACACGGTCGACTGGCAGAAGCTGCCCATCCGCCCCACCGACACCGGAACCGGCACCGGCACCGGCACCACCGACTGGGCCCTCGTCGGCGGGACCACCGACCCGATCGCGTCCGCTCTCGGCATCACCGAGATCCACCCCACCCTGACCGCCCTCCGTGCCGCGGCCGACGCGTCCGGACGTACCCCCGCCACCGTGCTCCTCCCTTGGCCCACCCCAGAGCACGGCCTCCCCGGGGCCGCCCACCACTCCGCCCGCACCGCCCTGGCCGTCCTCCAGGAGTGGCTGTCCGACGAACGCCTCGCCGACTCCCGCCTTGTCGTCCTCACCCGGGGCGCCGTCGCGGCCGGTCCCGCCCCCGCGGTCCCCGCCCTCGCGGACTCGCCCGTCTGGGGCCTGCTGCGGACCGCGCAGTCGGAGGCTCCCGGCCGGTTCACCGTCCTCGACCTCGATCCCGCGGTCCCGGTCCACGAGAGTGCCCGCCTGCTGCCCGATGCCCTCGCCTCCGGTCGCAGCCAGCTCGCCGTCCGCGACGACGCCCTCCACAGCCCGACCCTCGGCCGCACGACCGCCACCGGCACCGGCACCATCGACCTCGCTCCCGCCGGAACCGTCCTGATCACCGGTGCCTTCGGTCAACTCGGTGCGCTGCTGGCCCGGCACCTGGTGACCGAGCACGGCGTCCGGCACCTCCTGCTCACCAGCCGCCGGGGCGCCGAGGCCCCCGGCGCCGCCGAACTCATCACCGAACTCACCGACTCCGGCGCCGAGGTCCGGGCCGTCGCCTGCGACACCACCGACCGCGACGCCGTCGCCGCCCTCCTCACCGCCGTACCCACCGACCACCCCCTCACCGCCGTCATCCACACCGCCGGCGTCCTCGACGACGGCATCATCACCGCCCTCACCCCCGAACGCCTCGACACCGTCCTGCGCCCCAAGATCGACGCCGCACTGCACCTCCACGAGCTGACAGCCCACCTCCCGCTGTCCGCCTTCGTCCTGTACTCCTCCGTCAGCGGCCTCACCGGCACCGCCGGTCAGGCCAACTACGCCGCCGCCAACGCCTTCCTGGACGCCCTCGCCCACCACCGACACACCCTCGGCCTGCCCGCCACCTCCCTCGCCTGGGGCCTCTGGGACGAGGGCGGCATGGGCGAGAAGCTGAACGAGGCCGACCTGATCAGGCTTCGCCGCTCCGGGATCGTCCCGATGGCGCCCGAGGACGCGCTGCGGATGTTCGACGCGGCGCTCGGCCACGGCAGCCCCCTGCTCGCCCCGGTCGCCCTCGACAGCTCGGCCCTCCAGGCCAGGTCGGCCTCGGGCACGCTCCCCGAGATCCTGCGCGGCCTGGTTCGGACCGCCCAGCGGCCGCCCCGCGCGAAGGCGGCCCCGACCGCGGTGGCCGCCACCGGCCCGTCCCTGCGCGACCGGCTCGCCGCGGCCCCGACGGAGGAGCGCGAGCCGCTGCTCCTGGAGCTGGTGCGGGAGCACGCGGCGGCCGTCCTCGGGCACGGCTCGCCGGACCGGGTCGAGGCGGAGCGCGGGCTGCTGGACCTCGGGTTCGACTCGCTCACGGCGGTGGAGTTCCGCAACCGGATCAACAAGGTCACCGGGCTGCGCCTGGCCACCACGGTGGTCTTCGACCACCCGACCCCGCTGGCGGTCGCCCGGCACCTGCTCGCCGAACTGGCCCCGGCGCAACCGGCCGGCGCCGGGGGCCCGTTGGAGGCGATCGACCGGCTGGAGGCACTGCTCAAGCAGCACTCGGCGGACGCCGCCGGCGGCGTCGTCGTCCCGGAGGCGGCCGAGATCGCCCAGCGCCTCCAGCACGTGTTGCAGGGCTGGCACGGGCTGACGGCCGGGGAGGACCCGGACGGCGACCTGGCGGCGGCGACCGACGACGAGCTGTTCGACGCCCTCGACAAGGAGCTCGGCCTGGCCTGATCCCGCCCGCCGTCCCGCTCCCGACCGACATTTCCAGCTGAAGGTAGATTCCGTGGCGAACAACGACGTGCCGAACAACCAAGCGGCGAACAACGAGGAGAAACTCCGCGAGTACCTCAAGCGGGCCACCACCGATCTGCGGCAGGCCCGACGGCGGCTGACCGAGATCGAGGACGCCCGGCAGGAGCCGATCGCGATCGTCGGGATGGCCTGCCGCTACCCCGGCGGGGTCACCACGCCCGAGGAGCTGTGGCAGCTGGTCGCCGACGGCACGGACGCCATCGGCACCTTCCCCGAGGACCGGGACTGGGAGGAGGACCTGTACGACCCGGACCCGCACGCGACCGGCAAGTCGATCACCCGGCACGGTGGGTTCCTGTACGGTGCCGCCGAGTTCGACCCGGAGTTCTTCGGCCTCAGCCCGCGCGAGGCGCTGGCCACCGACCCGCAGCAGCGGCTGCTGCTGGAGACCGCGTGGGAGGCCGTCGAGCGGGCCGGCATCGACCCGACCAGCCTGCGCGGCAGCGACACCGGGGTCTTCGCCGGGGTGATGTACCACGACTACGCCTCGCGGCTGAAGCCCGCCCCCGAGGAGTACGAGGGCTACCTCGCCAGTGGCAGCCTGGGCAGCGTGGCGTCCGGCCGGCTGGCGTACGTCTTCGGCCTGGAGGGCCCGGCCGTGTCCGTGGACACCGCCTGCTCCTCCTCGCTGATCGCCCTGCACCTGGCCGCCCAGGCGCTGCGGCAGGGCGAGTGCTCGCTCGCCCTCGCGGGCGGGGTGACGGTGATGTCCACGCCCAACACCTTCGTGGAGTTCAGCCGCCAGCAGGGCCTGTCCGCCGATGGCCGGTGCCGTTCGTTCTCGGACGACGCGGACGGCACGGGCTGGGGCGAGGGCGCGGGCCTGCTCCTCCTGGAGCGCCTGTCCGACGCCCGCCGCAACGGCCACCCGGTCCTCGCCCTGATCCGCGGCACCGCCACCAACCAGGACGGCGCCAGCAGCCGGCTCACCGCCCCCAACGGGCCCAGCCAGGAGCGGGTCATCCGCCAGGCCCTCGCCAACGCCCGGCTGACGGCCGACCAGGTGGACGCCGTCGAGGCCCACGGCACCGGCACCAAGCTCGGCGACCCCATCGAGGCGCAGGCCCTGCTGAACACCTACGGCCGCGCCCGCGATGCCGAACACCCGCTCTGGCTCGGTTCCCTGAAGACCAACGTCGGCCACACCATGGCGGCGGCGGGGGTCGGCGGCGTGATCAAGATGGTCATGGCGATGCGGCACGCGACCCTCCCCCGCACCCTGCACGTCAGCGAGCCCACCAGCCACGTCGACTGGTCCGACGGCACCGTCCGACTGCTCACCGACGCCCGCCCGTGGGGCACCGAGGGCGGCCGGCCGCGCCGCGCCGCCGTCTCCTCCTTCGGCATCAGCGGCACCAACGCCCACGTCATCCTCGAACAGCCCGTCGAGGAAGCCGCGGAGCCGAACACCGGGGAGCCGCCTGCCTCCGCTCCGGCCGCCCTCGAACTCCAGGCCCTGCCCTGGCAGTTGTCCGCCAGGTCGGCCGAGGCCCTGCGCGGCCAGGCCCGCGCCCTGGCCACCCACCTGGAGCGCCGGCCGGGCACCGACACCACCGCCGCCTCCCACGCCCTGGCCGCCCGCACCCGCTTCGACCACCGCGCCGTCGTCCTCGGCCAGGACCGCGAGGGCCTGCTCGCCGGACTGCGCGCGCTCGCCGAGGGCACCGAGGCCCCGGGTCTGGTCACCGGCACGGTCCGGCCGGGCAAGACGGCGTTCCTGTTCACCGGCCAGGGCAGCCAGCGCCCCGGCATGGGGCGCGAACTCTACGAGGCGGTACCGGCGTTCGCCGCCGCCTTCGACGACGCCTGCGACCGCTTCGACCGGCTGCTCGACCGTCCGCTGCACGAGGTGCTGTGGGGCGGCGGCGAGGCTTCGGAGGTGCTGCACCAGACCGCGTACACCCAGGCCGCGCTGTTCACCCTGCAGACCGCCCTCTACCGGACGCTGGAGCAGCAGGGCATCGTCCCCGACTACCTGATCGGCCACTCGATCGGCGAGGTCGCCGCCGCCCACGTGGCCGGGGTGTTCTCGCTGGAGGACGCGGTGAGCCTGGTCGCCGCGCGGGGCTGCTACATGCAGGCCGCGCGCAACGACGGCGCGATGGCCGCCCTGGAAGCCACCGAGGAGGAGGTGCTGGCGCTGCTGGAGGTGCTGGGCCGCGAGCTGGACCTCGCCGCCGTCAACGGCCCCCGCTCGACCGTCGTCTCGGGTGACACCCCCGCGGTCGAGGCCGTCGCCGCGCACTTCGCCGCCCAGGGCCGCCGCACCACCCGCCTCCAGGTCAGCCACGCCTTCCACTCCCCCCACATGGCCGGCTTCCTGGACGACTTCCGGGCCTCGATCGGCAAGCTGACCTTCCGCCCGGCCCGGATCCCGGTGATCTCCAACCTCACCGCGCAGCCGGTCACCGGGGAACTCACCGACCCGGCGTACTGGGCCCGCCACGTCCGCGAGGCCGTCCGCTTCCACCCCGGGATCCAGTACCTGGAGGCCGCGGGCGTCACCCGCTTCCTGGAGCTCGGCCCCGACGCCACCCTCACCGCGCTCACCCGCCAGAGCCTCACCACCGACGCCGTGGCGATCCCCACCCTGCGCAAGAACACCCCCGAAACCCAGACCTTCACCACCGCCCTCGCCACCCTCCACACCACCGGCCACACCCCCACCTGCTACCGGCCGGCCTCCCCCACCCCCCACGTCGACCTGCCCACCTACCCCTTCCAGCGCCGCCACTACTGGCTGGCGGCCCGCCGGACGGCCGGCGGGCAGTCCGGCACCGACCACCCGCTGCTGAGCACCGCCGTCCGGCTGGCCGAGAGCGACCGGCTGGTCCTCAGCGGCCGGTTCTCCACCCGCACCCACCCGTGGCTGGCCGACCACACCATCGCCGGGGCCGCGCTGCTGCCGGGCACCGCCTTCGTCGACCTCGCGCTGCACGCCGCGGAGCTGGCCGGAGCGGCGACGCTGGAGGACCTCACCCTGGAGGCTCCGCTGGTGCTCGGCGGGCCCGGCGCCGTCGAACTCCAGCTCACCGTGGAGGGCCCGGACGACCGCGGGCTGCGCGCCTTCGCCGTCCACTCGCGCACCGAGGACTCCGCCCCCTGGACCCGGAACGCGACCGGCGCCCTCTCCGACGCGGTCCCCGGCACCGACCCGGACGCCGGGGTCCTGACCGCCTGGCCTCCGGCCGGCACACCGGTCGACCTGACCGACCTCTACCCGCGCCTCGCCGAGCGCGGCTACGCCTACGGCCCGCTCTTCCAGGGCCTCGTCCGGGCCTGGCGCGACGGCGACACCCACTACGCCGAGGTCCGCCTGCCCGAGGGCGCCGCCACGGAGGGCCACGCCCTCCACCCCGCGCTGCTGGACGCCGCCCTGCACCCGTGGGCGCTCGCCTCCGGGGCGCTGGACGCCGACGAGGACGGGTCCGTGCTGCTGCCGTTCAGCTGGTCCGGTGTACGGCTGGCGGCGCTGGGAGCGCGCACGCTGCGGGTGCGGCTGGCCCCGGCGGGCGAGCGGACCATGCGCCTGGACCTGGCCGACCCGGAAGGAGCGCCGGTGGCGACGGTCGCCGCGCTCACCGCGCGCCCCGGCTCGCTGCGGGACTTCGCCGCCCTCGCCGGCCCGGCCGCCCGGGCCGCGGAGACCGCGGGCACCCCGCTGCACCTGGTGGAGTGGAAGCCGCTGGCCACCGCCCCGCTCGACCCCGCCGCCTGCGCCCGGGGCGTCCACGTCCTCGCGCCGGACGGCCTCGGCCTCGCCGACGCCCTGGGCGCCACCGTCCACGCCGACGTGGCCGCCCTGCGGACGGCCCTCGCCCGGGAGTCGGCCCCCGCCCTGGTCCTGGCCGCGCTCACCGGGGAGTCACCGGCCGACGCCGAACTGCCCGATCACGCCCGGGGCCTGGCCGAACGGGCCCTCGCCCTCACCCAGGAGTGGCTGGCCGAGGGCGTCCCCGACGACGCCCGCCTCGTCCTGGTCACCCGGGGTGCGGTGGCCGCCCGCCCCGGCCCGGAGATCCGCGACCTCGCGGCGTCCACCGTCTGGGGCCTGGTCAGGACCGCCCACTCCGAGCACCCGGACCGCTTC
Organism: Kitasatospora sp. NPDC001132; assembly: GCF_053598415.1. Lineage (NCBI taxonomy): Bacteria > Bacillati > Actinomycetota > Actinomycetes > Kitasatosporales > Streptomycetaceae > Kitasatospora > Kitasatospora sp. NPDC001132. The sequence goes on from NZ_JBSFKF010000058.1 coordinate 6,273, forward strand.
GGCCTGCTCGACCTCGACGGTCCGCTCGCCGAGGGCCCGGCCGGGGCCGTCACCGCCGCCCTGCTCGCCGGCGAGGAGTTCCAACTCGCCGTGCGCGACGGCAAGGTGTACGCCCCGCGGCTGGTCCGCGCGGCCGCCGCCACCGAGCTGCTCACCCCGCCGCCGGGCACCGAGCACTGGCGGCTGGACGTCCGCAGCAAGGGCAGTCTGAGCGACCTGGCCCTGCTCCCGGCGCCCGAGGCCGGTGCCCCGCTGGCGCCCGGCGAGGTACGGGTGCGGGTGCGCGCCGCCGGCCTGAACTTCCGCGACGTGCTGATCGGCCTCGGGATGTACCCGGGCGACGAGGCGCAGATCGGGGGCGAGGCGGCCGGCGTGGTGCTGGAGACCGGGCCGGGGGTCACCTCGGTGGCGGTCGGCGACCGGGTGATGGGGCTGTTCCCGAGCGCGGTCGGCCCGGCGGCGGTCACCGACCACCGGTGGCTGACCCGGATGCCGCGGGGCTGGAGCTTCACCGACGCCTCGGTCGTCCCGGTGGTGTTCCTGACCGCCTTCTACGGCCTGACGGACCTGGCCCGGGTCCGCGAGGGCGAGTCGCTGCTCGTGCACGCCGCGACCGGCGGCGTGGGCCAGGCCGCGCTGCAGCTGGCCCGGCACTGGGGCCTGGAGGTGTACGGCACGGCCAGCGCCCCGAAGTGGGAGACGCTGCGCTCGCTCGGCGTGCCCCAGGAGCGGATCGCCTCCAGCCGCACCCTCGACTTCGAGGAGCAGTACCGGGCGGCGACCGGCGGCCGGGGCTTCGACGTGGTGCTCAACTCGCTGGCGCAGGAGTTCGTGGACGCCTCGCTGCGCCTGCTGGCGCCCGGCGGGCGCTTCCTGGAGATGGGCAAGACCGACATCCGCGACGAGGCGCAGGTGCGCGAGCGCTTCCCCGGAGTGTCGTACACCGCCTACGACCTGATGCGGGTGCCGCGCGAGCGGGTCCAGGAGATGCTGGCGGAGCTGGTCGCCCTGTTCGAGGAGGGGGCGCTGCGCCCGCTGCCGGTGACGGCCTGGGACGTCAGCCACGCCCCGGAGGCGCTGCGCCACCTGAGCCAGGCCCGGCACACCGGCAAGGCGCTGCTGACGCTGCCCGCCCCGCTGGACCCGGAGGGCACGGTGCTCGTCACGGGCGGTACCGGGACCCTCGGCGGTCTGCTCGCGCGGCACCTGGTGACCCGGCACGGCGTCCGGCACCTGCTGCTCACCAGCCGCCGCGGCCCGCAGGCGCCGGGTGCCGCGGAGCTGCTGCGGGAGTTGGCCGACCTCGGTGCCCGGGCCCGGATCGAGGCCTGCGACACCGCCGACGAGGCCGCTCTCGCCGCCCTGCTCGCGTCCGTCCCGGCGGACCACCCGCTGACCGCCGTCGTGCACACCGCGGGTGCGCTGGACGATGCCGTCCTGGCCGCGCAGAGCCCGGGGCGGCTGGCCACCGCGCTGCGTCCCAAGGCGGACGCCGCGTGGAACCTGCACCGGCTCACCCGTCACCTGGACCTGAGCGCCTTCGTCCTCTACTCGTCGGTCAGCGGCCTGACCGGCACCCCCGGCCAGGCCAACTACGCGGCCGCCAACGCCTTCCTGGACGCCCTGGCCCACCACCGGCACACCCTCGGCCTGCCCGCGACCTCGCTGGCCTGGGGTCTGTGGGCGCAGGCCAGCACCATGACCGAGGGCCTCGGCGAGGCCGACCTGGCCCGGATGGCCCGGGACGGCGTCCTGCCCCTGGAGAACGAGCAGGGCCTCGCGCTGTTCGACGAGGCGCTGGCGGGCCGTCAGCCGCTGGCCGTGGGGCTGGGCCTGGACCTGTCGGCGCTGCGCCGCCGGGCCGCGGCCGGCGCTTCCCGGCCGCTGTTCGCCGAGTTGGTGGGCCGGGCCCCGACCCGCCGCACCGCGGCGGACGGCGGGGGCGCGGCGCCCGACGGCGCCCGGGCGGTGCGCGAGCGGCTCGTGGCGCTGGACCAGGCGGAGCGGCAGGAGGAGTTGGTGGACCTGGTGCGCGGCCATGTCGCCGTGGTGCTCGGTCACACCGACGCCGGGACGATCGGGACCGAGCGCCCGTTCAAGGACCTCGGTTTCGACTCGCTGACCTCGGTGGAGCTGCGCAACCGGCTGGCCACGGCCTTCGAGCTGCGGCTGCCGACCACGCTGGTCTTCGACCACCCGACCCCGATCGACCTGGCTCGGTTCCTGGCGCAGGAGCTGGCCCCGGCCGAGGAGGACGGGCTGGCCTCGGCGCTGGCGGACCTGGAGCGGGTGGAGCGCCGGCTGGCCTCGCTGCCCGCCGGGGGCGGGGACCGGCACCGGCTGACCGGCCGGGTGCGGGAGTTGCTGCTGCGGCTGGAGGCGGCCGAGGGCGGGGACGGCGAGGGAGGCGACCGGGGCGCGCAGGTGCAGCTGGGCGAGACCTCGGACGACGACCTGTTCGACTTCATCGACCGTGAGCTCGGGGTCAACTGACTTGCACTCAGCTCGGCTCGATCTCATGCCGATTGATGGGCGTTGATAAACGGGGACTCTCCCTGTATCTTCCCTGGAGGATACAGGGAGAGTCCCCGTTTAGGTTCTGAGGAGACAGCACACCCATGAGCGAACAGACTTCGGCGACCACTGCGGGCGCTCGCCCGACGGGCGCCGCGGGAGCAGGGACGAAGGAGAAGCGCCCGGGCGTGGTGCTCGTCCTCGTCCTGGCCCTCCAGACCATGCTCATCCTTGACGTCAACGTGGTGAACATCGCCCTTCCCGACCTCAAGGACGCACTCGGCTTCACCCCCACCGGCCTTTCCTGGGTGCTGAGTTCGTACCTGCTGACGTTCGGCGGCCTGCTGCTGCTGGGCGGCCGGGCCGGCGACATCCTGGGCCACCGCAAGGGCCTGCTGGTCGGTGTCACGGTGTTCACGGCGGCCTCCCTGCTCGGCGGCCTGTCCACCTCGGCCGGGATGCTGCTGGCCGCGCGGGCCGTCCAGGGCGTCGGCGCGGCGATCGCGGCACCGACCGTGCTCGCCCTGATCGCCACCCACTTCACCGAGGAGAAGGCCCGCGCCAAGGCGCTCGGCGCCTACGCGGCGGTGTCCGGCTCGGGTGCGGCGATCGGCCTGATCGGCGGCGGCCTGCTCACCGACTGGCTCTCCTGGCGCTGGGTGCTGTTCATCAACGTGCCGATCGGCCTGGTGCTGCTGATCCTGGCCCCGATGTTCATCCACGAGACCGACCGCACGCCCGGCTCCTTCGACCTCGGCGGCGCGCTCAGCTCCACCCTCGGCATGACCGCGCTGGTGTACGGCTTCATCCGCGCCGCCGAGCAGGGCTGGGGCGACGGTCTGACGATCGGTTCGTTCGTGGCGGCGATCGTCCTGCTGGCGCTGTTCATCGTGGTCGAGAACAAGGCCAAGCAGCCGATCACCCCGCTGCGGCTGTTCGCCGACCGCAACCGCGCCATCGGCTACCTCGCCCTGCTGTTCGTGATGGCGGCGGGCAACTCGATGTTCTTCTTCCTCACCCAGTTCCTGCAGGAGGTCAGCGGCTTCAGCCCGATCAAGGCGGGACTGGCGTTCGTCCCGCTGGCGCTGCTGATCCTCGGCTCCTCCAGTGTGGCCGCCAAGCAGCTGCCGCGCTTCGGCGCCCGGGTGCTGACGGCCGTCGGCGCCGCCGCCATCAGCGTCTCGCTGATCTGGTTCGCCCAGATCACGCCGTCCTCCTCCTACCTGTCCGCGCTGCTCGGCCCGATGGTCGTCGCCGGACTCGGCATGGGCGTCCTGCTGGTCGGCGTCACCACGATCCTGATGTCCGGCATCAAGCCGGAGGAGACCGGCGCCGCGTCGGGCCTGCTGAACGTGATGCAGCAGATCGGCGGTGCGCTGGGCCTCGCGGTGATGGTGACCGTCTTCGGCGCCGCGACCCGCGGCGCCGAGGCCCCGGCGGGCCTGGACACCAAGGGCGCGGCCGACTACGTCCTGACCGAGGGCGTCACGGCGGCCTTCAGCTGGGGCGCCGGGTTCACCGCGCTGACCATCCTGCTGACCCTGGTCATGCGGCGGATGACGGCCGGCGGCGACACCCAGCAGCAGAACGAGCAGCCCGTGCACGCGGGCCTCTGACTCTCGGGCGATCGTCCGAGAACATCCGCCGGGCGCGGCTGCCCCCGTCCGCACCCGGCACCGGCCCCGGTCGGCAACAGCCGACCGGGGCCTCGCCGCTCCCGAGCGCCGGCTGCGGGTGATCGAACTTGAGAGTCAGTCATTTAGTAGACTGACCGACTAGATGATTGATGCGAAAGGTCAGTGATCGTAGGCGGAGGACGGGGTCCGGAGGTGAAGCCGAGCAGGGCCTGCAGCACTGCGAGGATGACCGGCCCGGCGTAGCTCAGCCGGGCGCGATGCCGAGCCCGGGACGCCGCGACGCTAGATATGACGATTCGATCAACAGATCGTCTGTCTTCGCATAGAGTGCAGTGCCGAGGGAGTCCGGATCAGGCGTCACAACCGATCCTTGGACTCCCTCGCTTCATGTCCTGCGTGCCGCGAGCCCTTGGTGTCGATCATCCAGTGCGGAGTGTCATCGGTAAGCGATCATGCGTTTATTCCACCGGGGGAAAGGTCAATTCGCTGTGGTGAATGTGCTGCCGGTCACGGACAACCCTGAACGCATCTCCTCCGTCCGCTGTGACGAGTCGCTCGAACTACTGCGCGCGGTGGACCGGCTGGCGGGCGGCCAGGGCGGGGTGATCGAACTGATCGGTTGCCCCGGTTCCGGAAAGAGCAGACTGCTCGGGCCCATGACCGCGGCGGCCAGATCCCGTGGCATCACCGTCCTCGACGGTCGCTGCTCCCCCACCGAGCGGCAGTACCCGCTGGCCGTCTTCACCCGGGCCCTGGCGGGGGTGATGACCCCGGAGAGGCTGGCCGAACTCTCTCCCGGACACGCCTCGCTGCTGCGCGCGGCGCTCTGCGCCCAACTCGGCCCCGACGCCCGGCGACCGGAGCCGCTCGGCGTCTCCCAGGCCGTACGCGCCCTGCTGGAACGCTCCGCCCGCGACGGCGGCGGGCTGCTCCTGGTCCTCGACGACTTCCACTGGGCCGATCCGCAGTCCCTCGAACTCGCCGACCACCTCGTCCGGTTGACCGCCCCCGCGCCCGTCCTGCTGGTCATCGTCCACCGGCCGCGACAGGCCCACGCCCCGCTCCTGGGCACCCTGGCCCAGGGCGTCGAGTCGGGACAGGTGGAACGGATCGAACTCGGTGCGCTCACCCTCTGCCAGGCCGCCTCGCTGCTCGGCGTACCGACCGACACCGGCTGGCTGCCCGCCGTCTACCACGAGAGCCAGGGCAACCCCCTCTGCCTGCTCGTACTCGGCGAGACCGCGCCGCTCAGCCCGCTGCTGGGCACCAGGCTGCTCACCGGACGGCTGGCCCCGCTGGCCGCCGAACTCGCCCTGCTCGACCCCGCAGAGCGGCTGGTCGCCGAGTCCGGCGCCGTCCTCGGTGACCGCTTCAGCTGGGAGGAGCTGTCCGCCGTCTCCGAGCTGCCCGCCCCCGAACTCACCACCATCGTCACCGAACTGATCGACGTCGACGTCCTGCGCCCGCTGCGCGGCTCCACCTCGCTGCTCACCTTCCGGCACACCGTGCTGCGCCGGATGCTGCACGACCAGGCCGACCACTGCTGGCGCGCCCGCGCGCACCGCCGGGCGCTCACCGTGCTCAGCCGCCGGACCACCTCCGCCGCCGAGCGCGCCATCCACATCGAGCTGTCCGCCAGCAGCTTCACCCGCGAGGACCTGGAGATCCTGGCGAAGGCCGGCGAGGAGGCCGTCCCGTCCTCCCCCGTGGACGCCGCCCGCTGGCTGCTGCTGGCCCTCAAGGGACTGCCGCCCAACGGTGACTCACCGGGACGGCTGCTGGGCCTGATCCCCCCGCTCGCCAAGGCGCTGCGGGCCGCCGAGTACGGCTGCAAGAACGACACCCTGCAGCACCTGCTGACCCAGGGCACCCCTCTGCAGCCCACCGAGTCCTACCGCTCCGCGGTGCGGCTGTGCGCGCTCGTCGACTGCCTGCACGGGCGCTACGAGGCGGCCGACGCCCTGCTGGCCGGCGAACTGACCGCCCTCACCGCCAGCAAGGTCCCCAACGGCGACCTGCTGGCCCGCTTCACCGTCTACCGGGGCATCGTCGCCCTGCTGGGCCAGCACCGGAACCTGCCGCGACTGGCCGCCGAGGCGCTGCTGCTGGCCCGGACCGACGGGCATCCCACCACCCTCGCGGGCGCACTGGTGCTGCACGCGCTGGCCGAGCTGGGCGAGGGCCGCACCAAGTCCTGCCTGGCCTCGTACGACGCCGCCGTCCGGCAGATGGACGAGCTGCCGACCGCCGAGGCCTACCTGCACACCGAGTTCCTCGCCCTGCTCGGCTGGTGCGCCTTCGCGCTCGGCCGCCCGCGCGAGGCGGAGTCCTTCTACGAGCGGGGCGTGGAGCTGACGTCGGACTGCTCGCACAACGCGATGCTGCCGGTCCTGCTGAGCGGCCTGGCGGAGACCCAGCTGGTCCAGGGCCGGCCGGCCAGCGCGCGCCGCTCCGCGGCCCGGGCGGCGGACCTCGCGGCCTACCTGAACGCCGACCAGCTGCGCACCCACGCGCTCGCCCAGGAGGCGCTGTGCGTCACCTACGCCGAACCGCCGGGCAGCAGCCGGGCCTCGGCGCTGGCCGAGGAGGCGCTGCGGGCGCTGCGGCCCGGGCCGGGCAGCTGGTACGGCTCCGCGGTGCTGACGCTGGCCGAGACGATGCTGACGCAGGGCAGCCCCGAGCGGTGCCTGAGCCTGCTGGTCGAGCTGGACTCCCCCGCGGTCACGGGGCTGTCCGTGATGAACCGGGCCCGCTACCACGAGCTGCTGACCCGGGCGGCGACCGCCGCCGGGGTCGAGGGCGGCTCCCACTGGGCCGAGACGGCGGAGTGCACCGCGCGGCTGTTCGGGACACCGCACACCTCCGCGTACGCGGCGATGGCCAGAGGCCACTTCCTGCTGCGGGAGGACCGGGCCGGGGAGGCCGTCGCCGCGTACCGGGAGGCGGAGCGACTCTTCGACGGCTCCCACCTGCGGCTGCCGCAGCTGACCGCGCGGCTGCGCGCGGCCCGGGCGCTGGCCGCCGCCGGCCGCCCGGACCGGGCCCGGGCGCTGGCGGAGCGGATGAACGCGCTGGCCGAGCAGTGGGGGGTGCTGCTGTACGCCCGGACGAGCCCGGACCACACCTTCGAGGGCACCCTGGACCGCGGCTGCCACGCGCTGATGCCGACGCCCGCCCCGCCGGCCGCGGACGACCTGGCCCTGCTGACCCAGCGGGAGCTGGAAGTGGCCCGGCTGGCCGGCACCGGCCAGCGCACCCGGGAGATCGCCGAGGCGCTCCAGGTGAGCCCCCGCACGGTGGAGGTCCACCTCTCCCGGATCTACCGGAAACTGGAGGTCGGCTCGCGGGCCGAGCTGGCCAGGCTGATGGCCGTACGTATTTCCCCTGATGCCGTTAAGTGATCCCTCTGAAAACATGAGGACAACGCGCCGGGCGGGGCATTCAGCCCCGCCCGCCTCAATGAGCACTTCACGGGGGCGAACGATATGGGTCAAAGTCAGGTTTCCGGTCTTCATGTCTGGCAGGCTTCCGGGAGTTGTTCGCCCACGGGCCTCGCGGACGGCGAGCCCATCGCCGCCGACGCCTTCCGCCGGGTATTCCGACGCCATCCGGCCGGTGTGGCCGTCATCACGGTTTCCGACGGCGCGAAGCCGGTCGGCTTCACCGCCACCTCACTGGCGTCCCTGTCCTCCACGCCCCCGCTGATCTCCTTCGGCATCGGCCGCACCGCTTCCTCCTGGGCGGCCGTGTGCACGGCCGAGCACCTCGCGGTGCACCTGCTCGCCGAGGACCAGCAGGAGCTCGCGACCACCTTCGCCCGCAGCGGCATCGACCGCTTCGCGCCGCCCACCGCCTGGCGCCCGGGCCCGTACGGGGTGCCGCTGCTGGAGGACGTGCCCGCCGCGCTGGTGTGCCGCAAGGTGTACGACCTGCCCGCCGGCGACCACACCCTGGTGATCGGTCAGCCGGTGCACGCGGTCGAGGGCGGCGCAGCGCAGCCCCTGGTCTATCTCGACGGGCGATACGGCTCAGTGTCGCGCTGAGCCCGTCGGTCACGCGAATCCCCCCACGAAGGACAGACAATGCGATTCGAGATTCTGGGCAGCCTGCGAATGACCGACGGCGAGAACGTCTTCGGCATCAGCGCACCCAAGGTGGAGTCCCTGCTCGCCGCTCTGCTGGTGCGCGCGGACGACGTGGTGTCCACCGACCAGCTGTGCCACGAGATCTGGGGCGACGCACTGCCCCGCCGCGGCACGGCGACGCTGCACGTCTACATATCGCAGCTGCGCAAGCTGCTGAAGCGGCCGGGGACGGCGGCCGCGCCGATCGTCACCCGCCACCCCGGCTACGTGCTCCGGCTCGACGGCCACAGCCTGGACTCGGACGACTTCCAGCGGCTGGTGCGGCTGGGCCGGTCCGCGATCAGGGACGGCCGGTACGCGGAGGCCTCCACCCACTGCGACCAGGCCCTGTCCCTGTGGCGCGGCAGGGCGCTGGGCGAGTTGCGCGGCGGCGCGATCGTCGACGAGTTCGCCACCTGGGCCGAGGAGGCCCGACTGGAGTGCATCGAGATGCGCAACGAGGCGGATCTGATGCTGGGTCGGCACCGGGAACTGGTGGGCCCGCTGTACACGCTGGTGAAGAAGCACCCCCTGATCGAGGCCTTCCACCGGCAACTGATGCTGGCGCTCTACCGCTCGGACCGCCGGGCCGACGCGCTCCAGGTGTTCCACCGGGTGCGGTCGGTGCTGGACCGCGAGCTGGGCATCGCGCCCTGCCGCCAGCTGCACCAGCTGCACGACCAGATCCTGCTGGACAGCGGCCGGGGCGAGGTGCGGCGGCCGATCACCCTGCGGGCGCCGGCAGCCGCCTGAACCCGTCCCGGACCGAGGGCTCCCTTCCTTCTCAACTGTAGAACGGACAGCTGGCGTTGAAAAGTGGGGACAGTCCCCATATTCTGTTCGCCATGACCTCCGAATTGGGAATCAAGCTCTCGGTCCTGGACACCGCCCCCGTCTGGCAGGGGTCGACGGCCTCGACCTCGCTGCGCAACTCCGTGCGCCTCGCGCAGGCCGTGGAACGGCTCGGCTACCACCGCTTCTGGCTGGCCGAGCACCACAGCATGCCGTCGCTGTCGACCTCCTCGCCCGCCATCCTGGCCGGGCAGATCGCCGCCGCGACCACCCGCCTGCGGGTCGGCGCCGGCGGCGTCATGCTGCCCAACCACCCGCCGCTGGTGGTGGCCGAGCAGTTCGGCACCCTCGCCGCCCTCAACCCCGACCGGATCGACCTCGGCCTCGGCCGGGCCCCCGGCACCGACCCGATCACCGCCCGTGCCCTGCGCCGCCAGGCCGGCCCGCTGGGCGCGGGCGACTTCCCCGCCCAGGTCCACGAGCTGCTGAACCACTTCGCCCCGCCCGGCGGCGCCCCGGCCGCGGCGGCCAGGCCCGGCCAGGTCACCGCCGTCCCGGCCGCCGAACTGTCGGTGCCGGTCTGGCTGCTCGGCTCCAGCGGCTACAGCGCCCAGCTCGCCGCGAGCCTGGGCCTGCCCTTCGCCTACGCCCACCACTTCTCGCCGCACGGCTCGGTGGCCGCGCTCCAGGCCTACCGCGCCGAGTTCCGCCCCTCGCAGTACCTCAGCGAGCCGTACTCGATGGTCGCCGTGTTCGGCGCGGTGGCCGAGGACGACCGCAGGGGCGAGCTGCTCAGCACGCCCCTGCGGATGATCACCGCCCAGTCGCTGCGCGGGATGAATCCGCTCTTCCCGCCGGTCGAGGAGGCCTCCTCCTTCGTCTGCGGGCCCCAGGAACGCCTGGTGGTGGACCAGATGTTCGACGCCCAGATCTTCGGCGGGCCGGAGACCGTACGGCAGAAGGTCACCGAGTTCGTCCGGGCGACCGCCGTCGACGAGCTCATGGTGCTCTCCGTGGTCCAGGACCACGAGGAGCGGGTGCGCTCCTACGAGCTGCTGGCCGAGCTGGCCGGGCTCAAGCCGGACGAGTCCGTGGCCGGCTGAGCCGCCTCGGCCAGCAGCTCGAACGACCGGATCCGCGCCTGCAGGCCGAACACCGGTGTCGCCGCCAGGAGTTCGTCGAAGCCGACCTCGGCCCGGAACTCCGCGAGGCGGCGCCGGACGGTCTCCGGACCGCCGACCACCTGGGCGGCGAAGTGCCCCTCCAGATAATCCTGCTGAGCCGACGTCAGGCTGTACCGCGCCGCCTGCTCCGGGGTGCGGAACAGGGTCAGCGGGTTGATCCGCCCCTCCACGTGGGCGACCCGGATCGGACCGGCGTGCCACTGCGCCTCCTCGTCCGAGTCCGCGGCCACCACCTGCGAGGACACCGCCACGTACGGCTGCGCCAGCCGTTCCGAGGGCTGGAACTCCGCCCGGTAGCGGGCCACCGAGGCCGCCGTCCCGGCCGGGTTGAGGTGGTGCGCGAAGGCGTACGGCAGGCCCAGGCGGGCCGCCAGCGAGGCGCTGGACTCGCTGGTACCCAGCAGCCAGACCGGCACCGGGCGCTGCGGCGGCGGGCAGACCGCCACCGCGGGGCGCTCACCGTCCCCGGACGGGGTCAAGTAGTCGATCAGCTCGACGAGTTGCTCCCCGAAGGCGCCGGCGTGGGCCGGGTCCCCGGTGCGGCGCAGCGCCCGGGCGGTGGCCGGCTCCCCGCCCGGCGCCCGGCCGACCCCGAGGTCGATCCGGTCCGGGTGGAACACGTCGAGGGTGGCGAACTGCTCCGCCACCACCAGCGGCGTGTGGTTGGGCAGCATCACGCCGCCCGAGCCCACGCGCAGGGTGGAGGTGACGGCGGCCAGCTGCCCGATCAGCACCGGCGGGGTGGAGGTGCCGAAGGCGGGCATGTTGTGGTGCTCGGCCAGCCAGTACCGGCGGTAGCCGAGGCGCTCCACGGCGGGCGCCAGCTCCAGGAGTTGGTGCAGCGAGTCGGCCGCCGGGACGCCGTACCAGACGGGCACGGTGTCCAGGACGGACAGGATCGGACCGGCAGTGTCGTTCATGTGCGGCTCTCCATCGTCGTTCGGGTGATGCGGTCTGGCGGTCGGCGGCGGGGCGCCCGGGGTCGGTCCTCGGGCGCGGGCCGTCAGGGGCGGATCGGGTCCAGCGGCGGGATCGCCTCCAGCAGGTGGGCGGTCCACGGGTCCCTCGGGGCGGTGAAGACCTCCTGGGTGGCCCCGGTCTCGACGATGCGGCCCGCCCGCATCACCGCGACCCGGTCACTCATCCGTCGCACCACCGCGAGGTCGTGGGAGATGAACAGCAGCGCCACCCCGAGGCGGCGCTGGGCCTCGGCGAACACGTCCAGCACCTGGGCCTGGACGGAGACGTCCAGCGCCGAGACCGGTTCGTCGCAGACGATCACCTCCGGTTCGGGGGCGATCGCCCGGGCGATCGCGACCCGCTGGCGCTGGCCGCCGGACAGCTGCCGGGGCCGGCGCTCCAGCAGGCCCTCGTCCAGCCCCACCAGCGCGAGCAGTTCGGCGATCCGCGCCCGGTGGCGGCGGGCGGCCCGGCGGCCGGGGGCGCCCAGGGCCTCGGCGACGATGCGCTCCACCGTCCAGCGCGGGTCGAAGGACGACAGCGGGTCCTGCTGCACCAGCTGGATCCGCCCGCGCAGCGCCGCGCGGTCCGCCTCGGCGCGCCCGGACCACGGCTGCCCGAGCAGGGTCACCTGTCCGGCGTCCGGTTCCAGCAGGCCGAGCACCGTCTGGCCGAGCGTGGTCTTGCCCGAGCCGGACTCGCCGAGGATGCCGAGGGTCTCGCCCTCACGCAGTTCCAGCGAGACCCCGTCCAGCGCGCTGACCGTACCGGCCCGGCGGCCGCCGGTCGCGGGGTAGGCCTTGGTCAGCCCCTCGGCGCGCAGCACCACCCGCTCGCCGACCCGTGCCGTCGCCTCGGCCGGGCGGCAGCCGGTGGGCACCGCGTCGAGCAGCATCCGGGTGTACGGGTGCCGGGGCGCGGCCAGCAGCTCCCCGGTGGGCCCGGTCTCGACGATCCGGCCGGCGCGCATCACCGCGATCCGGTCGGCCAGCCTGGCCACCGCGGCGAGGTCGTGACTGATCAGCAGGACCGCCATGCCGGTGGCCCGGCGCTCGGCGAGCAGGTCGAGGATCTGCGCCCGCACGGAGGGGTCGAGGGCGGTGGTCGGCTCGTCGGCGATCAGCACCCGCGGGGCGGCTGCGATCCCGGCGGCGATCAGGGCCCGCTGGCGCTGGCCGCCGGACAGCTGGTGCGGGAACTGCCGGGCCCGCAGCTCGGGTTCGGGCACGGTCACCTCCCGCAGCAGTTCCACGGCGCGCTGCGGGCGGTCCCGGTGGGTGCCGATGCCGTGGACGGCGAGCGGCTCGGCGACCTCGTCGCCGACCCGGCGCAGCGGGTCGAGGGACACCAGGGCGTCCTGGGAGACCAGTCCGATCCCGGCGCCGCGCAGTCGCCGCCACTCGCGGGCGCCGAGGGCGCGCAGGTCCTGTCCGTCGTAGTCGAGGCGGCGCGCGGTGACGCTCGCCCCGGGGCCGGTCAGTCCGACCAGGGCGCGGGCGGTGAGGGTCTTTCCGGAGCCGGACTCGCCGACCAGGGCAAGGCACTCGCCGGGCCGCAGGTCGAGGTCGACGCCGTGGACGACGTCGGTGCGCCGGCGGCCGCGGCCGAAGGAGATCCTCAGGTCCTCGACGACGAGCAGCGGGGCGGTTCGGTCGGGTGCGGTCACGGCCGTCCCTTTCCGTCCAGTCGCCGCTGGAGGTCCCGGCCGACGACCGTCACGGCGACGACCGTGAGGGTGATGGCGAGTCCGGGGAAGACGGCGACGGACCAGGCGGTGTCGAGGTGGTCGCGGCCCTCGGAGAGCATGCTGCCCCACTCGGGCGCGGGCGGCTTCGGGCCGAGCCCGAGGAAGCTGAGCGTGGAGCCCGCGATGATCGCGCTGCCGGTGTTGACGGTGGCCAGGACCAGCAGCGGCGGCAGGGCGTTGGGCAGGACGTGCCGCAACAGGATGTCCGTACGGCCGCGGCCCATGACCACGGCCGCCCGTACGTAGTCGCCGGCGCGCACGGCGAGTGCCTGGCCGCGGGCCAGGCGCAGGAAGCCGGGCAGCAGCGAGGCGCCGATGGCCAGGGTGGCGTTGGCGCTGCCGGGGCCGAGCAGGGCGACCACGATGAGGGAGAGCATCAGGCCCGGGAAGGCCATCAGGACGTCGGTGAGGCGGGACAGCACCCGGTCGACGGCGCGGCCGGCGGTGGCGGCGAGCACACCGAGCAGCGCCCCGCCGACCAGGGCGAGGGCGGTGGCGCCGAGGCCGATCAGCAGTGAGGCGCCGGCGCCGTGCACGATCCGGCTGAACAGGTCGCGGCCGAGCTGGTCGGTGCCCAGCCAGTGGGGCCGGCTCGGTCCGGAGAGCGCGTCGGCGGGGTCGATGGCCTGCGGGTCCTGCCCGGCGAGCAGGTCGGGGGCCAGGGCGGCGAGCAGCACCAGCGCGAGCAGGGCCCAGGCGAGCGCCGTCCCGGCCCCGGTGCGGGGCAGGCGTGCGAGCGGGCGGCGACGGGTGACGGGCGCCGCGGCCCCGACCGGCAGTCGGTTGGTGGTCATCCGGTGCTCCTCTCGGCGATCCGGGGGTCGATCACCCGGTACAGCACGTCGACGGCCACGTTGATCAGCGCGAAGACCGTCGCGGACAGCAGCACGACCCCGGTGACCACCGGCAGGTCGCGGCCCTGGACGGCGGTGGCGGTGAGCTGGCCGAGCCCCTGGCGGCTGAACACGGTCTCGACCACGACCGCGCCGCCGAACAGGGCCCCGGCGGCCCAGCCCGCGAGGGTGACCAGCGGGATCAGGCCGTGGCGCAGCGCGTGCCGCAGCCGGACCGCGAGTTCGGCGCCGCCCCGGGCGCGGGCGGTGAGGACGAAGGGCTGGTCGAGGACGCGTTCGAGCTCCTCGCGGAGCACCTGGGTGAACACCCCGGCCATGCCCACGGCGAGCGTGACGGCGGGCAGCACCAGGCCGGAGATGCCGCCTCCGCCCATCGCGGGGAACCAGCGCAGCCGGTAGGACAGCAGGGCCAGCAGTACCGCTCCGATCCCGAAGGCGGGGCTGGAGGCGGCGAACAGCTCCAGCGCGGAGCTCAGCCTCCGGGCCCGCGGCCGGTCGGCGGTGAGCACGGCGGTGGCGAGGGCGAGCAGCAGTGCCAGCACGAAGGCGGCGAGGGCGAGTTGGAGGGTCGGCCAGAGCTGGCTGCCGATCACCTGGCCCACCGGCTGCTGGAGCTGGTAGGACTCGCCGAGGTCGCCGGTGAGCAGGCGGCCCATGAAGCGCCCGTACTGCACCACCAGTGGCTGGTCGAGGGCGAGTTCGCGGCGCACCTGGGCGACGAGTTCGGGGGTCGGGTTGGTGGAGCCGAGCACGCTGCGGACCGGGTCGCCGGGCAGCAGCCGGAACGCGAAGAACACGGCGTGAGCGGCGCCGAGGACGACCAGCGCGGCCAGGACGAGGCGGCGCAGCAGCCAGCGCAGCGGGGCGGTCACGGGGTCATCCCTCCAGCCGGGCGTCGTAGAAGCGCGGGTACGCCTGGGCGTCGAAGGTGACGCCGCGCACCCGGTCGGCGGCGCCGACCAGGGTGGTGGGGGCGTAGACGGGCAGGGCGTAGGCCTGCTGCTGGATCCGGAGCTGGGCCTGGCCGTCGAGGGCGTCGCGCCGGGCCCGGTCGGAGGTGGCGGAGGCTTCCCGGAGCCAGGCGTCGAGTTCGGGGTCGGAGACGCCGAAGGCGTTGGACCCGCCCTTGTCCGCGGTCTGGTCGGAGGCGAAGTAGGTGCGCATGACGTCGGGGTCGGCGCGGTTCCAGCTGAAGGCGAGGATGTCGGCGTCGCGGGAGAGCGCCTTCTTCAGGTAGGTGCCGGGTTCGTGGGCGGTGAGGCGGATCTCGATGCCGGCCCGGCGGGCGTCGGCCTGGATGCCCTGGGCGAGCAGGACGCGCTGGTCGCGCATCAGGCTGGTCATGTACGGCCACTCGATGCTCAGGCGCCTGCCGTCGCGGGTGCGGTAGCCGGCGTCGTCGCGTCCGGTCCAGCCGGCCGCGTCGAGCAGGGCGGCGGCCCGTCCGGGGTCGTACGGGGTGGCGCCCTCGACGGCGGGGTTGTAGCCGGGGGTGGCCGGGGACAGGACGCCCCAGGCCCGTTGGTGGCGGCCGGAGTAGAGGGCGCGCACCAGGTCGTCGTAGCGGACGGCGTACTGGAGGGCCTGGCGGACCCGTAGGTCGTCCAGCGGCGCGCGGCGCGGGTTGAGCAGCAGCAGGTAGGGCGCGCCGGGCTGCGGGGCCTGGAGGAAGCGGAAGCCGTCGGCGTGCGCGAGTCGGCTGATGCTGCCGGGCGGGATGGCGGCGGCGATGTCGACCTGGCCGGAGCTCAGCGCACCGAAGCGGGAGGCGGCTTCGGGGACGAACTCCACGGTGAGTCCCTCGGCCCGGGCGGGGCCGGTGCGGCCGGCGTCCTCGGGGGCCCACTGGTAGGCGGGGTTGCGGTCGAGGACGATCCGGCGGTTGCGGGCCCAGTCGGTGAACACGAACGGGCCGCTGCCGACCGGGTGCCCGCAGGTGCGGCCCTGGTCGGCGCGCAGCGCGGTGGGCGACTGGATGCCGAAGACGGCGGTGGACAGCAGCTGGAGCAGCGGCGGGTACGGCCTGGTCAGGGCGATCCGCGCGGTGTACGGGTCGACCACGGTGGTGTCCCGGTACATGGAGATCAGCCCGGCCGCGTACTGGGACTTGGTCTCCGGGGCGACGGTGTGGTCCAGGGTGGCCTTGACGGCGTCGGCGGTGAGTGGGGTGCCGTCGTGGAAGCGGACGTCATCGCGCAGCCGGAAGGTGTACTCCAGGCCGTCGTCGGAGACCTGCCAGGAGGTGGCGAGCCAGGGCCGGAGCCGGCCGTCGGCGTCGGTGGACACCAGCGAGTCGAAGATGTTCCGGTCGATCACGGCGGTGATGTCGTACGGGCTGACCTGCGGGTCGAGGCAGTCCGGCTGGGAGTCGACGGCGTAGACGATCCGCCCGCCTCCGGCACCGGAGCGGGCTCCGGTGCCGGGGGCGCAGGCGGTGGCCGCGGCGACGAGCAGGGCCAGGAGGGCGGCCGGACGGGCGCGTCGGGCGCGGCCGGGGTGGCGTCTCATGCCGGGTCGGCCTCCGTCTCCTCCTCCTGCAGGGTGATCGCGGCGGCCGGACAGAGCCGGGCGGCCTGGTCGAGCCGGTCGCGGTCGGCGGCGCGGGCGGTGCCGTCGGTGAGCAGGGCGACGATGCCGTCCTCGTCCTGGTCGAACACCTCGGGGACGGTGAGCACGCACTGGCCCGCTCCGACGCAGCGCTTGGGGTCGGCGACGATCCGCACGGCGCTCACCAGGCCACGGGGAGTTCGTAGATGCCCTGGACGCCGCTCTGCGCGGGCTTGATCTCGACCTGCTCGGGCGGCACCGCCAGCCGTAGCCCCGGGATCCGGGTGAACAGCGTGGTGAGCGCGCTCTCCATCTCGGCCCTGGCCAGGTTCTGGCCGATGCACTGGTGGACGCCGAAGCCGAAGCCGAGGTGGTGGCGGGCGCCGCGGGTCAGGTCGAGCTCGTCGGGGCGCTCGAAGGCCGCCGGGTCGCGGTTGATCTCGGCGGTGGAGAGCATCACGCTGTCGCCCGCGCGCAGGGTGACGCCGCCGATGGTGATGTCCTCGGCGGCGATGCGCATGGCGACGTCGCCGATCGACAGGTAGCGCAGCAGTTCCTCGACGGCGAGCGCGCCGCCGGCCGGGTCGGCGCGGAAGGCGGCCAGCTGCTCGGGGTTCTGCAACAGGGTGAAGGTGCTGAGCGTGATCATGCTGGCGGTGGTCTCGTGACCGGCCATCAGCAGGATGATGCCGAGCCGGATGACGTCGTCGCGCGAGAGCGTTCCGTCGGCGAGGTCGCGGGAGACCAGGGTGTCCAGCAGGCCGTCGCCGGGCACCTTCTCCTTCTCCTTGCGCTCCACCAGGGAGGTCAGGTAGCCGCGCAGGTTCATCAGGGCCTCGGTGGCCTGCTCCTCGGAGACCTGGGGGGAGACCAGTGCCGCCGACTGCGCCTCGAAGTAGTCGTGGTCCTCGTAGGGCACGCCGAGGATGCCGCAGATGGTGTACGAGGACAGCGGCAGCGCCAGTGCGCTGAGGATGTCGGCCGGCGGCCCCTGCTCCAGGATCGCGTCGACGAGTTCGACCGAGCGGCGCTGGATCGCCTCGCCGAGCTCGCGGGTGCGGCGCACCGAGAACGAGGAGATCAGCCGCCGCCGGTAGGAGGCGTGCTCCTCGCCGTCCATGCCGACCAGGATGGTCGCCTTCTGGATGGCCTTGCGCCGGGGGCTGGGCGAGGGGAAGTCCGGGCGGCTCCAGTCGGAGGACAGCCGCGGGTCGATCAGCAGGGCACGGGCCTCCGTGTGGCCGAGCACCACCCAGGTCGGCCGGCCGTCGTACAGCCTGGCCCGCACCACCGGGCCCTCGGTGCGGCGCAGTTCGCGGTAGCCCGGCGGCGGCTGGTACGGGCAGTGCCGCTGCTGCGGGAAGTCGGGCAGCGACGCGGGGTCGTCGGTGAGACTCACAGTGGTGGGGTGGGACATGTCCGGAAAACTCCTGCGAGCGGCGGCGTACGGGGGTCCCGGCCAGGCTGTGCCGGTGGGCTTTCGGGCCTCTAAAGCAGGTCTTGCGCCCGCTCGTCGGCGGTGTCCCGCGGTCTTTAGAGCGCGCTAAGGGGCCCTTAGGCCCGACTGCCGACATTGGCGCCCATGCAGATATCGGCCATCGCACGCGAACGGCGCCACACGCTCCTGTTCCTCGACGAGATCCGCCCGTTCTCACCGGTGCACCTGGACACCGAGGTCGACATGTCGGGGGTGCTCGCCCACCGGGAGGAGCACCGCGACGTGCGTCGGCTGTCGGTGGTCACCTACGTGCTGCACGCGGCCGCCCGGGTGCTGGCCGCGCACCCGGAGGCTAACGCGGCGATCCGGGGACGGCTGCGGCCCCGGGTGGCCCGCTACGGCGAGGTCGCCGGGAAGGTGACGCTGGACAAGCGGATCGGCGGGCGGCGGGTGGTCGTCTCGGCGGTGCTGCCCGACCTCCAGCGGGCCGAACTGCCCGACATCCAGTACCAGTTGGAGCGCTACCGGGACGGTGATCCGGTGTCGATGCCGGAGTTCGCGCCGATGCTGCTGCTGCAGCGGCTGCCGGGCCCGATCGCCCGCGCCGCCTACCGCCGGGCGGTGCGCTCGCTGGTGCGTCACCCCCGCTTCTTCGGGACCTTCGCGGTCACCTCGCTCGGCCACCGCGCGGTGGACGGCTTCCACTCGGTGGGCGGCACCACGCTCACCTTCGGGATCGGCCGCATCACCGACCGCGCCGTGGTCCGGGACGGCGAGGTGACCGGCGCCCCGGTGATGCGGCTCAACCTCACCTTCGACCACCGGGTGATCGACGGCGCGGAGGCCGCCGACATCCTCACCGAGGTCAAGGACCTGCTGGAGGGCTACTGCGCCGAGAAGGAGAAGGAGACGGCATGAACGACGTCACCGAGCTGAGGCGGTTCGTGGAGGTCCACGCCCGTATCCTCGGCATCCCGCAGGACGCGTCGCGCCGGGTGCTGGGCCGGATCGGGCACGACCTGGACGGCGAACCCGGCTCCTGGGCCCGGGAGTGGACGGCCGCCGGCACCGTCGAGGAGCGCGCCGGGCGGGAGCTGTCGGCCGGCCGGTACTTCAACATCGCCCGCTTCCCGTACGTGGACGGCCCGGCGCGGGCCGAGGCCCAGGAGCTGACGGTCGCCTCCTTCGACCGCTGGCGGCTCGGGCAGCGGGCCGGCATCCAACGGCTGGACCTGGAGCTGTCCGGTGGCCGGGTGCGGTGCTGGGCGGCCGGGCTCGACCCGGCGGGCTCGGGCGAGCTGCCCCCGCTGCTGCTGTTCAGCGGCGGCATCGTCAGCGTCAAGGAGCAGTTCGGCCCGATCCTGGCCCGGGCCGCCCGGCTGGGCGTGGCCGCCGTGGCCACCGAGATGCCCGGCGTCGGCGAGAACACCTGGCGCTACACGGCCGACAGCCACCGGATGGTCAGCGAACTGCTGGACGCCCTGGAGGGGCGCGCCGACGTCTCCCGCAGCTACGCGGTGATGATGAGCTTCAGTGGCCATCTCGCCCTGCGCGCCGCCCTGGAGGACAAGCGCGTGCGCGGGATCGTCACCGCCGGCGCCCCGGTCCGCGACTTCTTCGCCGATCCCGACTGGCGGCCGCGGATCCCCCGGGTCACCGTCGACACCCTGGCCCACCTCACCGGCCGGGAGCCGGGCTCGGTCCTCGGGCACATCTCCGACTGGGGCCTGAGCGAAGCGGAACTGGCCCGCCTGGACGTACCGTTGGCGTACATCGCGAGCGAGCGCGACGAGATCATCCCGCCCGGCGACCGGCTGCTGCTGGAACGTCACGTGCGCGGACTGCGGCTGCTGGCCCACGACGACGTGCACGGCTCCCCCGGTCACGTCGCCGAGTCCCGGCTGTGGAGCCTGCGCTCGGCCCTGGAGATGATCGGCGGCCACGGCCCGCAGCGGGCGGTGCTCGGCGCGGCCCTGGCCCTGCTGCGCGGCCGCGGGCGGATGCCGGGCCGGGGCGGTTCCCGGCCCGGCGAGGGCGGGTGAACGCCGTGGCCGCCGACCGCCCGCTGCGCTTCCTGGTGTCGGCGATCGACCCGGAGGCGGACTGGCCGGGCATCGCCGCCGAGGCCGAGCGGCTGGACTACGACCTGCTCGCCACCACCGACCACCTCGGCATGACCGCGCCGTTCCCCTCCCTGGTGGCTGCCGCCGCGGCCACCACCCGGCTGCGGGTGGCCACCTACCTGGTCAACACCGCGCTGTGGGACCCGGAGGTCCTGGCCCGGGAGGTCGCAGGGACGGACCGGATCACCGGCGGGCGCCTGGAGGTGGGCCTGCACTCCGGGCAGACCGTCAGCGCCCGGACCGCCCACCTGGACGCGACGCAGAAGCTCGCCCGTCTCACGGACACCGTGGAGACGCTCCAGCGGCTGCTGCCCGACCCCGGCCACCGTCCCCGGCCGCTCCAGCACCCCCGGCCACCGCTGCTCCTCGGCGCCGACGACCCGGCCGAGCTCGAACTCGCCGCCCGCCACGCCGACACCGTCTGCTTCATCGGCGCCTCGCTGCCGCCCGGCGGTGGCTTCGTCCTGCACTCCCCCGAGGAGTTCGCGCGGCGGGTGGCGACCGTACGGGAGCGGGCGGCGCAGCTGGGCCGGGACCCGGAGCTGAACGTCGGCGTCAAGCGGATCGTCGTCACCGGCGACCGGCGCGCGGCCGCCGAGGCGCTGCGGGAGTCCGGCTTCGCCGCCCATCTGTCGACGGCCGAACTACTGGAGCTGCCCACGCTGCTGATCGGCACCCACCGGCAGATCGCCGGGCAGGTCCGCGCGCACCGCGAGCGGTACGGACTGACCTCCTACGCGCTCCTCGCCACGGCCCTGCACGACTTCGCCCCCGTGATCCCCCTGCTGCGGAAAGGATGACCCCGTGACCGCCACTGCCGCCCCGGACCACCCCGAGAGCGCCGCGGACCCCGTCGTCGTGGTGGGCGCCGGCCCCACCGGGCTGATGCTGGCCTGCGAGCTCGCCCTGGCGAAGGTGCGCACCGTGGTCCTCGACCGCCGCACCGAACCCGCCGAACACGCCCCCGGACAGGCCGTCAACGCGGCCGTGATGCAACTGCTCGACCAGCGCGGCCTCGGCGACCGGCTGCGCGGGCAGGGCATACCGCTCCCGGGCGCCCACTTCTCGCTGATCTGGCTGCACCCCGAGCTGCTGGACCCGCAGCCCGTCCGAGGCCTGCTGGTCCCGCAGAACCGGCTGGAGGCGCTGTTGGAGCAACGCGCCCGCGAGCTCGGGGTCGAGCTGCGGCGCGGCCAGGAACTGACCGGGCTGGACACCGGCACCGGGGACGGCCCGGTGACGCTGCGGCTGCGCGGCGCGGACGGCCGGGAGGGCGAGCTGACCGCCTCCTACCTGGTCGGTGCCGACGGCACGCAGAGCGCGGTGCGGCGCCTCGCCGGCATCCCCTTCCCCGGCAGCGGGTGGACCGTCGCGGGCAGCGTCGGCGACGTCGAGGTCGACTTCGCCGAGCTGGCCCCCAACCACCTGGGCGCGCACTACGTGGACTCCGGCGGGGTCTACTCGGGCGCCCCGGCCGGCCCCGACCTGCTGCGGGTGATCACCACCGGTCTCGGCCCGGCCGCCGGCTCCGACGGCCCGGTCGAGCTTCCCGAACTCCAGGCCGACATCAAGGAGTTGACCGGACGGGAGCTGCCCGCGCGCGGACTGCGCTGGGCCGAGCGGTTCACCAGTGTGAGCGGCAACGCCGAACGCTACCGCCACGACCGGGTGCTGCTGGCCGGCGACGCCGCCCACTCCTTCTTCCCGCTCGGCGGGCTGCGGCTGAGCACCTGCCTCCAGGACGCCGTCAACCTCGGTTGGAAGCTGGCCGCCCAGGTCAACGGCTGGGCGCCGCCCGGGCTGCTGGACACCTACCACGACGAACGGCACCCGGAGGGCGAACGCGCCCGGGCCGCCCTGGACGCCCAGCTCGCCCTGATGGAGCCGCCCGGGCGCACCGCCGGGGTGCGCGCGCTGGTGACGCGGCTGGCCGGATTCGAGGACGTCAACCGCCACCTGGTCGAACTGGTCACCGGCGTCGACGTGCGCTACGCCGTCACCGTGCCGGGCGCGGACGACGGGCAGGACGCCCACCCGCTGATCGGGCGGCGGATCCCCGACCCCGCGCCGCTGCCCCACGACGGCAGGGGCCTCCTGCTGGTGCCCGAGGGCACGGACGGGCTCCCGCTCACCGACCTCGCGGCCGGCTGGGCCGACCGGGTGGCCACCGCCGTCGCGCCGGACGGGGTCCCCGCCCCGGCGCTGGTGCGCCCCGACGGCCACGTGGTGTGGACGACGGGCGCGGGCGAGCCGGCGGCGGCCCTGGCGCGGTGGTTCGGCGAGCCGCGCTGAGCGGGCCGGGAGACGAAGGAGCGGCGCGGACCGAGGGGTCCGCGCCGCTCCTTCGTCGTCGTCCCCGTCACACCACCTCGAGGACGAAGCCGGCCTTGAGCCACTTGCTGGACTCCACCGACACCCCCAGCACCCGGTCGCCCTCGGCCAGTTGCGGCAGCGTCCGCTCCAGCTGGAAGAACGGCATGGCGTTGCCGGTGTTGGCGATGCGGTCGACCAGGCTGACCTCCTCCGCCGTCGGCATCCCCAGGGACTCCACGATCCGCTGGGTCATCCGCCCCGACAGCTGCGGCGGCAGCAGGTAGTCGACGTCGGTCGGCTCCCAGCCGAGGTCGCCGAGCAGTTCCTCCGCGATCTCCCGCGACATCACGGGCACGGACTGCTCGATCGCCTTGTAGTCCTCCTTGATGTACGCGCGGTCCGTCGCGTCGCGGTCCAGGGCGCCGGTCCACTCCACGATCTGGCCCGGCGCCCGGTCGAGGCCGGTCAGCCGGTTGAGCACCCGCCGGATCACCGGGGTGCCCGGCGCGGGCTCGGTGCTCAGCACCGCCGCCCCCGCGCCGTCGCCGAACAGCACGAAGTTCACCAGCTCCGCGGAGTCCAGCTTCGCCAGGTCGACACCGGGGTCGTAGTGCCGGGAGCACAGCTCGCCGCCGATCACCAGCGCGGTCCGCTCCTCGCCCGCGAGCAGGAGTTTGCGGCCCACCTCCAGGGCCTGGAACGCGCCCGCGCAGCCGGACTGGAGCTGGTAGGTCGGCACGCCGTTGATGCCGAGCCGGTCCGCCACCAGGTTGACCGTGGCGGGCATCAACTGGTCCGGAGTCGCGGTGCCGAGAACGAGCAGGTCGACGTCGTCCGGGCCGAGGCCGGCCGCGTCCAGGGCCCGCGCGGCGGCTTCGGTGCTCAGGTCCGCGAGCGAGGAGCGCAGCTTTCCGGTGGCCAGGTCGACCGAGAGGTGGCGGGCGCGGGTACCGACGAACGCGTCGACCCACTGCTCCCACACGGGGTCCATGCCGAAGTGGCGGGCCAGGCCCGCGTTGTCCAGCGGATCGCCGGGCAGCGCGGTGCCGGCCGACAGGATGTGAACGTCCGAGGCTTCCATGCCGGCCACCCTCGACCGCCCGGCTAAAGGCCCCCTTGGGTCTGTCTTCGCCCTCCCGTCCGGCGGACGGGGCGGACCCGGCGGCGACGCCCGTACCGTCCCTCCGGCTTTAGACCACGCTAAGCAGCCCGCAAGCACGTTCGGCGACGTTGCCGGGCACGACCGTCTGGCACCTTGCGAGGGATGGGTTCATGGCCACCAACGAAGCGAAGCTCCGGGACTACCTCAAGCGGGTCACCACCGACCTGCAGCAGACCCGGCAACGGCTGACCGACGCCCAGGCAGCGGCCCACGAGCCGATCGCCGTCGTCGGCATCGGCTGCCGCTTCCCGGGTGACGTCCGCAGCCCCGAGCAGCTGTGGCGCCTGCTGGAGGCCGGCGGCGACGCGGTGGGTGACTTCCCCGAGGGCCGCGGCTGGGACCTGGAGACCCTGCACGTGCCCGACCCGGAGGCCGAGGCGCCCGCCAGCACCTACGTCGCCAAGGGCGGGTTCCTGTACGACGCCGACCGGTTCGACGCCGAGTTCTTCGGCATCAGCCCGCGCGAGGCCGAGGCCATGGAGCCGCAGCAGCGCGTGCTCCTGGAGACGGTCTGGGAGGCACTGGAACGGTCGACCATCGACCCGGACTCGCTGCGCGGCAGCGACACCGGCGTGTTCGTCGGGGCCATCGCCCAGGACTACGCCAGGCCCGAGGAGGTCCGCCCCGAGCTGGAGGGCTACCTCGTCACCAACACCTCCAGTGTCGCGTCCGGCCGGATCGCCTACACCCTGGGGCTGGAGGGCCCGGCGCTGACCATCGACACGGCCTGCTCCTCCTCGCTGGTGGCCCTGCACCTCGGCGTGCAGTCGCTGCGCCAGGGCGAGTGCGCACTCGCCCTGGCCGGCGGCGTCACCGTGATGTCCTCCCCCGTGCTGTTCACCGAGTTCAGCAAGCAGCGCGGCCTCGCCCCGGACGGCCGCTGCAAGGCCTTCTCCGACGAAGCCGACGGCACCGGCTTCAGCGAGGGCGTGGGCCTCCTCGTCCTGGAGCGGCTCTCGGACGCCCGCCGCAACGGCCACCCGGTGCTGGCTGTCATCCGGGGCAGCGCCGTCAACCAGGACGGCGCCAGCAACGGTCTCACCGCACCCAACGGCCCCAGCCAGGAACGCGTCATCCAGCAGGCGCTCGCCAACGGCCTGCTCACCGCCGACCAGGTGGACGCGGTCGAGGCGCACGGCACCGGCACCTCGCTCGGTGACCCGATCGAGGCCCAGGCGCTCCTCAACACCTACGGACGCGCCCACGACGCCGAACGGCCGCTCTGGCTCGGCTCGATCAAGTCCAACCTCGGGCACACCCAGGCGGCGGCCGGCGTCGCGGGCGTGATCAAGATGGTCATGGCGATGCGGAACGGCATCCTGCCGCGCACCCTGCACGCCGAACAGCCGACCAGCCACGTCGACTGGTCCGACGGCACGATGCGACTGCTCAGCGAGGCACGGCCCTGGGACGTCGAGGACGACCGTCCCCGCCGGGCCGCCGTCTCCTCGTTCGGCATCAGCGGCACCAACGCCCACCTCATCCTGGAGCAGGCCGACAC
>NZ_JBSFKF010000059.1:0-29914 GCF_053598415.1 Kitasatospora sp. NPDC001132
GCGCCGCGTCTGGTGCGCGTTGCCGCTTCCTCGGAGAGCAGCGTGTCGCTGGGTGAGGGCCCGGTTCTCGTCACGGGTGGTACGGGTGGTCTGGGTTCGTTGGTGGCCCGGCACCTGGTCACGGCGCACGGGGTGCGGAGTCTGGTGCTGACCAGCCGTCGCGGCCTGGATGCCCCGGGTGCGACCGAACTGCGTGACGAGCTGGCGGGGTTGGGCGCCGAGGTGGACGTCGTCGCGTGTGACGTGTCCGACCGCGACGCTGTCGCGGCGCTGCTGGAGGGTCGTTCGCTGTCGGCGGTGGTCCACACCGCCGGCGTCCTGGATGACGGTGTGGTGTCGTCGCTGACGCCGGAGCGGCTGTCGGCGGTGCTGCGTCCGAAGGTGGACGCGGCGGTGATCCTGCACGAGCTGACGGCAGGGATGGACCTGTCGGCGTTCGTCCTGTTCTCCTCCGCCTCCGGCGTCTTCGGAGCCGCCGGCCAGGGCAACTACGCCGCCGCGAACGCGTTCCTGGACGCGCTCGCCGAGCAGCGCCGTGCCGACGGCCTGCCCGGCATGTCGATGGCGTGGGGCCTGTGGGCCGAGGACGGCGGCATGGCCACCAGCCTGTCGGACGCGGACGTCCGTCGTCTGGCCCGAGCCGGCGTGGCGCCGCTGCGTTCGCAGGAGGGTCTGGCCCTGTTCGACGGTGCGCTCACCCTGGAGCGCGCCCTGGTCGTCCCCATGCACCTCGACCCCGTCACGGCGGTCGGAAGCAGCGACGTTCCGCCACTGCTGCGCGGACTCGTCCGTACGCCGCGCCGCCGGACCGCCGCGAGCGGCAGCACCGCGGCCGCCGGTTCGCTGGCGGAGCGCCTGCTGGCCCTGCCGGCCGCGCGCCGCGACGAGACCGTCCGCGAGGTGGTCCGTACGCAGGTGGCCGAGGTTCTGGGGCACGGTTCGGCCGCCGAGGTCGACCCGGCCCGGGCCTTCCGGGAGTTGGGCTTCGACTCGCTGACGGCGGTCGAGCTGCGCAACCGTCTCAACGCGGCCACCGGCCTGCGCCTGCCGGCCACGCTGGTGTTCGACTACCCGACGCCCGCCGCGCTGGCCGACTTCATCCGCGACGAACTCGTGGGTGAGGCCCCGGTGGTGGCCGAGGTGCTGTCCACGACCGTCGTGGACGAGCCGATCGCGATCGTCGGCATGGCCTGCCGTTACCCGGGCGGGGTCGCCTCGCCCGAGGACCTGTGGCAGCTGGTGCTCGGCGGTCGCGATGGCATCACGTCGTTCCCGACCGACCGTGGCTGGGACCTCGACGCGCTCTACCACCCGGACCCGGAGCACCAGGGGACGAGCTACGCCCGCGAGGGTGGCTTCCTGCACGACGCGGGCCGCTTCGACGCGCGGTTCTTCGGGATCTCCCCGCGCGAGGCGCTCACCATGGACCCGCAGCAGCGTCTGCTGCTCGAAACCTCCTGGGAGGCCTTCGAGGGGGCCGGCATCGACCCGGCCACCCTGCGCGGCAGCGCGACCGGCGTCTTCGCCGGTGTGATGTACCACGACTACACCTCGGTGCTGACCAGCGCGGAGGAGGACGTCGAGGGGCACCTCGGTACGGGCAACGCGGGCAGCGTGGTCTCCGGGCGTCTGGCGTACACCTTCGGTCTTGAGGGCCCGGCGGTCACCGTCGACACGGCCTGCTCCTCCTCGCTGGTCGCCCTGCACTGGGCCATCCAGGCGCTGCGCAGCGGCGAGTGCACGATGGCGCTGGCCGGCGGTGTGACCGTGATGGCCACCCCGGGCGCGTTCATCGAGTTCAGCCGCCAGCGCGGCCTCTCGGCCGACGGCCGCTGCAAGGCCTTCTCGGCCGACGCGGACGGCACCGGCTGGGGTGAGGGTGTCGGCATGCTCCTGCTGGAGCGGCTGTCCGACGCGCAGCGCAACGGCCACCAGGTTCTCGCGGTGGTCCGTGGCAGTGCGATCAACCAGGACGGTGCCAGCAACGGGCTGACCGCCCCGAACGGGCCGTCCCAGCAGCGGGTGATCCGCCAGGCCCTGGCCAACGCCGGACTGTCGGCCGAGCAGGTCGACGCGGTCGAGGCGCACGGCACCGGCACCTCGCTGGGCGACCCGATCGAGGCGCAGGCGCTGCTGACGACCTACGGTCAGGAGCGTGCCGAAGAGCCGCTGTGGCTGGGGTCGTTGAAGTCCAACATCGGTCACACCCAGGCGGCGGCCGGTGTCGGCGGCATCATCAAGATGGTGATGGCGATGCGGGAGGGTGTGCTGCCGCAGACGCTGCACGTCAACGAGCCGTCGCCGCACATCGACTGGGCCTCGGGCGCCGTCGAGCTGCTGACCGAGGCCCGGCCCTGGCCGGAGACCGGGCGTCCGCGTCGCGCGGCCGTCTCCTCCTTCGGCTTCAGCGGCACCAACGCCCACGCCATCATCGAGCAGGCCCCCGAGGCCGCCCCGATCGAGGCGGCTCCGGCCGACGAGGCCACGGGCGTGCTGCCCTGGGCTCTGTCGGGTCGTACCGAGGCCGCGTTGCGGGAGCAGGCGCAGCGCCTGCTGGCGGCGGTCGCGGACGAGCGGCCGGCGGACGTCGGCTACTCGCTGGTGTCCTCGCGGGCGGTGTTCGAGCACAAGGCCGTGGTGGTCGGCGACGGGCGGGACGAGCTGCTCGCCGGCCTCCGTGCGCTGGCCGCAGGGGAGAGCGCTTCGTCGGTGGTCCGGGGTTCCGGATCGGGCGGCAAGGCCGTCATGGTCTTCCCGGGGCAGGGCTCGCAGTGGCTGGGCATGGCCCAGGGGCTGCTGGCGGATGAGCCGGTGTTCCGTTCCCGGATGGAGGAGTGCGCCAAGGCGCTTGCTCCGCATGTGGATTGGGATCTGCTGGAGGTCGTCTCGGGTGGGGACGGCGGGTGGATGGAGCGGGTGGACGTGGTCCAGCCGGTGCTGTTCGCCGTGATGGTCTCGCTGGCTGCCCTGTGGCGTTCGTGCGGTGTGGAGCCGTCGGCGGTGGTGGGGCACTCGCAGGGCGAGATCGCCGCCGCTGCCGTCTCCGGTGCTCTGTCGCTGGAGGACGCGGCGCTGGTGGTGGCGCTGCGCAGCCAGGTGATCATCGAGCTCTCGGGTCTGGGCGGGATGGTGTCCGTTCCGCTGCCCGTGGAGAGTGTCCGCGAGCTGCTGTCCGGCCGGGATGGAATCTCGATCGCTGCGGTCAACGGCCCCAGCTCGGTGGTGGTTTCGGGCGATGCCGGTGCCCTGGACGAGCTGATGGAGCACTGCGCCGGGCAGGAGGTCCGGGCGCGTCGGATCGCGGTGGACTACGCGTCGCACTCGGCGCACGTGGAGCGCATCGAGGCCCGTCTGGCGGAGCTGCTGGCCCCGGTCACGCCCCGGGTGCCGGAGGTGCCGTTCCACTCCACCGTCACCGGTGAACTGGTCGACAGCGCTTCGCTGGACGCCGGGTACTGGTACCGCAACCTGCGCCAGACGGTGGAGTTCGCGTCGACCGTCGACGCCCTGCTGGCCTCGGGCCACTCGCAGTTCGTCGAGGTGAGCGCCCACCCGGTGCTGACCGTCGGCATCCAGGAGTCCATCGACGCCGCCCTCGCCGAGGCCACGGTCCAGGGCACCCTGCGCCGTGACCAGGGCGGCCGGGAGCGCTTCCTGACCGCCCTCGCCGAGGCCTGGTCCAACGGCGCCACCGTCGACTGGACCGCCCAGTTCCCCACGGCCCACCGCATCGACCTGCCCACCTACGCCTTCCAGCGCGAGCACTACTGGCCGAAGCCCGCCACCACCCCGGCGGTCGCCGGCACGGCGGCGGCCTCCCCGGCCGACAGCCGCTTCTGGGAAGCCGTGGAGAGCGGCGATCTCGACACGCTGGTGCGGCAGTTGGACCTGGAGGCGTCCGGTGACGGTGCCGCCCTGGCCGCTGCCCTGCCGCTGCTCTCGGCCTGGCGCCGTCAGCAGCGTGACCACTCCACGGTGGACAGCTGGCGCTACCGGGTGGACTGGAAGCCGCTCGCCGAGGTGCCGACCGGCACGCTGACCGGCGGCTGGCTGGTCCTCGTCCCCGCCTCCCTCGGAGCGGAGGACCCGCTGCCGGCCGCGGTCGCCGAGCTGCTGGCCGAGTACGGTGCGCAGCCGAGCGTGCTGCGGGTCGAGGCGGGCGGGGCGGTCGCTGCCCTGGCCGCGGCTCTCGCCACGGCCGCCGAGGAGGGCGTGACGCCGTCCGGCGTGCTGTCGCTGCTCGCGCTGGACGAGGCGCCGCACGCCGAGCACCCGGTGGTCGCGTCCGGTCTGGTCGACACCGTCGACCTGGTCCGGGCCGTCGCCGAGCACGGCGGCGTCAACGGTGGCCTGAACGGCGGCGTGAACGGTGGCCTCCGGCTCTGGCTGGCGACCCGGGGTGCGATCGCGACCGGTGGCGCCGACCGGCTGCACAGCGCGGCGCAGGCGCAGGTCTGGGGCCTGGGCCGGGTGGCCGGACTGGAGCACCCGGAGTGCTGGGGCGGCCTGCTGGACCTGCCGGCCGAGCTGGACGCGCGCTCCCGGGCGCGGGTCGCCGCCGTCCTGGCGGGGATCGGTGACGAGGACCAGGTGGCCGTCCGCTCCTCGGGCGTGTTCGTCCGACGGCTGCGGCGCGCCCCGCTGGGCGACGCGCCGGCCGTCGGGGCGTGGCAGCCGCGCGGCACGGTGCTGGTCACCGGCGGTACGGGGGCGATCGGTGCCCACGTCGCCCGCTGGCTGGCCGAGAACGGCGCCGAGCACCTGGTGCTGACCAGCCGTCGGGGCCTGGACGCGCCCGGCGCGGCCGAGCTGCGTGCGGAGCTGCTGGGCCTCGGTGCCCGGGTGACGGTCGCCGCGTGCGACGTCGCGGACCGGGCGGCGGTGGCCGAGTTGGTCGCGGGTCTGGCCGGGCAGGGCGAGCCGGTGCGGGCGGTGATGCACGCCGCCGGTGTCGGGGACTCGGCGCCGCTGGCCGTCACCGGTGCGGCCGAGCTGGCCGCGAACGCCCAGGCGAAGATCGCCGGCGCGCGGCACCTGGACGAGCTGCTCGGGGACACCGAGCTGGACGCCTTCGTCCTCTTCTCCTCCAACGCGGGGGTCTGGGGCGGTGGCGGCCAGGGCTCGTACGCCGCGGCCAACGCCGGCCTGGACGCGCTCGCGCGCATGCGGCGCGAGCGCGGCCTGACGGCCACATCGGTGGCCTGGGGCGCCTGGGCCGAGGGCGGCATGTCGGACGGCACGGCGGGCGAGCAGATGCGCCGCCGCGGCCTCGTGCCGATGGACCCGGAGCTGGCGCTGACCGTGCTGCGGCAGGCGCTGGAGCAGGACGAGACGTTCCTGGCCGTGGCCGACGTCGACTGGCAGCGGTTCGCCCCGGCCTTCGCGGCCGCCCGGCCGCGTCCGCTGATCGCGGAGGTGCCGGAGGCCCTGGCCGCGCTGGCGGCCGACGCCGGCGCGGGCGCCGGCGCGGACGGCGGCTCGCCGCTGCTGCGGAAGCTGACCGGCCTGCCGGCGGGCGACCGTGACCGGGTCCTGCTGGACCTGGTCCGCAGCGAGGCGGCCGCGGTCCTCGGCTACGGTTCGGCCGCCGAGGTCGACCCGGCCCGGGCCTTCCGGGAGCTGGGCTTCGACTCGCTGACCGCCGTCGAGGTGCGCAACCGCCTCAACGCGGCCACCGGCCTGCGCCTGCCCGCCACGCTGGTGTTCGACCACCCGACCCCGGCCGCCCTGGCCGCCCTGCTGCGCACCGAACTGCTCGGTGCCGAGGACGAGCCGGTCACCGGGACGGTCGTGGCCACCATCGCGCGGGAGGACGACCCGATCGCGATCGTCGCGATGAGCTGCCGCTACCCCGGCGGTGTGCGGTCCCCCGAGGAGCTGTGGCAGCTGCTGGCCGCCGGCGGTGACGCCGTGGCCGGCTTCCCGGCCGACCGCGGCTGGGACCTGGAGGGGATCTACCACCCGGACCCGGAGCACGCCGGGACCAGCTACGCCCGCGAGGGCGGGTTCCTGTACGACGCGGGCCGCTTCGACGCCGAGTTCTTCGGCATCAGCCCGCGTGAGGCCCTCGCGATGGACCCGCAGCAGCGTCTGCTGCTCGAAACCTCCTGGGAGGCGTTCGAGCGGGCGGGCATCGACCCGGCGGCCCTGCGCGGCGGCCAGGTCGGCGTCTTCCTCGGTGCCGCGCCCTCGGGTTACGGCTCCGGCCTGACCGAGCTGCCCGAGGGTGTGGAGGGCCACCTGCTCACGGGCAACGCGGGCAGTGTGATCTCCGGCCGGATGGCGTACGCCTTCGGTCTGGAGGGCCCGGCTGTCACCATCGACACCGCCTGCTCCTCCTCGCTGGTCGCCCTGCACCTCGCGGCGCAGGCCCTGCGCGGCGGCGAGTGCTCGATGGCGCTGGCCGGCGGTGTCGCCGTGATGGCGACGCCGGGCGCGTTCGTCGAGTTCAGCCGCCAGCGCGGGCTGGCCGCCGACGGGCGGTGCAAGCCGTTCGCCGAGGCCGCCGACGGCACCGGCTGGTCGGAGGGCGCGGGCCTGGTGCTGCTGGAGCGGCTGTCCGACGCGCGGCGCAACGGGCACCCCGTGCTCGCCGTCGTCCGGGGCTCCGCCGTCAACCAGGACGGCGCCAGCAACGGGCTGAGCGCGCCGAACGGGCCGTCGCAGCAGCGGGTGATCCGCGCGGCGCTGGCCGACGCCGGGCTGTCCGGCGGCGAGGTCGACGTGGTCGAGGCGCACGGCACCGGCACGGTGCTGGGCGACCCGATCGAGGCCCAGGCCCTGCTGGCCACCTACGGCCAGGAGCGCGGCGAGGACGGCGAGCCGCTGTGGCTGGGCTCGTTGAAGTCCAACCTCGGCCACACCCAGTCGGCCGCCGGTGTGGCGGGCGTGATCAAGATGGTGCTGGCCATGCAGCACGCCGTCCTGCCGCGGACGCTGCACGTGGACGAGCCGTCCACGCACGTCGACTGGACGGCCGGCGCGGTGGAACTGCTGCGTGAGCAGCGGGACTGGCCGCAGACCGGGCGGCCGCGCCGGGCCGGTGTGTCGGCCTTCGGCGTGAGCGGCACCAACGCCCACGTCATCCTGGAGCACGCCCCGGCCGTGGAGCCGGAGCAGGCGGAGTCGGCCGAGCCGGCCGAGGCTGTCGGGGTCGAGGGCCCCGTGCTCGTGGCGCTGTCCGGCCGCACCGAGGTCGCACTGCGCGACCAGGCCCGACGGCTGAGCGCGCGGGTGGCCGCCGACGGCGGGCTGCGCCCGGTCGACCTGGCCTACTCGCTCGCGGTCGGCCGCACCGACCTGAACCGTCGCGCGGTGCTGCTCGCGGACGACCGGGCGCAGCTGCTGCGCTCGCTCGCGGCCCTGGCGGAGGGCGGAACGGCCGCCGGGCTGCTGCGCGGCACCCCGCGAGGCGGGAAGCTCGCGTTCCTGTTCACCGGTCAGGGCAGCCAGCGGCTCGGCATGGGCCGGGAGCTGTACGAGGCCTTCCCGGTGTTCGCGGACGCCTTCGACGCGGTCTGCGCTCGGGTCGAACTGCCCCTGAAGGAGGCGGTGTTCGGCGAGGACGCCGCGGTCCTCGCCCGGACCGAGTTCACCCAGCCGGCGCTGTTCGCCGTCGAGGTGGCGCTGTTCCGGCTGTACGAGAGCTGGGGGGTCCGTCCGGACGTCCTGGCCGGTCACTCGATCGGCGAGCTGGCGGCCGCCCACGTCGCGGGTGTCCTCTCGCTGGACGACGCCGTCACGCTGGTCGCCGCTCGCGGCCGCCTGATGCAGGCGCTGCCGGAGGGCGGCGCGATGGTCGCGGTGAAGGCCACCGAGGCCGAGATCCTGCCGCTGCTCACCGAGAACGTCAGCATCGCGGCGATCAACGGCTCGACCTCCGTGGTGATTTCGGGTGACGAAGGTGAAGTCCTCGCCATCGCCGGGCAGTTCGAGAAGACCAAGCGGCTGCACGTCAGCCACGCGTTCCACTCGCCGCTGATGGAGGGCATGTTGGCGGAGTTCTCGGCCGTCGCCGAGGGCCTGGCCTACGCCGAGCCGGTGATCCCGGTCGTCTCCAACGTGACCGGTGAGCTGGCCACGGCGGAGGAGCTGTGCTCGCCCGCGTACTGGGTGCGCCACGTCCGCGAGGCGGTCCGCTTCGCCGACGGCATGCGGACGCTGGAAGCCCAGGGCGTCACCACGTACCTGGAACTCGGCCCCGACGGTGTGCTCACCGCCCTCGCCCAGGACTGCGTCGACGGGCAGGACGCGGCCTTCGCCGCCGCCCTGCGCGCCGAGCGGCCCGAGGCGCGGACCGCGCTGGAGGCGCTGGCCGCCCTGCACGTGCACGGTGTGACGCCGGACTGGTCGGCGCTGTTCGCGGGCACCGGTGCCCGCCGGGTGGACCTGCCGACCTACGCCTTCCAGCGCGAGCAGTACTGGCTCGGCGGCCCCGGCACGGCCCAGGCCGCGCCGGCCGACGCCCACCGGGACCCGGCGGAGAGCGCGTTCTGGGCGGCCGTGGACGAGGGTGACCTCGCCGGGCTGGCCCGGACCCTGGACGTCACCGGGGACCAGCCGCTGAGCGCGGTGCTGCCCGCGATGTCCTCCTGGCACCGGGGCCTGCGCGAACTCGCCGAGGCCGCCGACTCGGCCTACCGGATCGCCTGGCAGCCGGTCACCCCGGCCGCCGGGGCGCCGACCGGCACCTGGCTGGTCGTGGTGCCCGCCGAGCGGGCGCAGGACGCCGACGTCCTGGCCGTCCGGCGGTCGGTCGCCGAGGCCGGCGCCGAACTGCTGGTGCTGCCGCTGGCCGAGGAAGGCCTCGACCGCGGCGAGACGGCGGCGCGGCTCGGCCGGGCCCTGCCGCAGGACCGCGCCCTGACCGGGGTGCTGTCCCTGCTGGCGGTGCCGGCCGAGCGGGCCGGGGACGAGGGCCTGCTGGCCCGGACCGGCGCACTGGTGCAGGCGCTGGCCGACGCCGGTGTGACCGCCCCGCTGTGGGTGGCCACCCGGGGCGGCGCGGCGATCGACGCCGACGGGCCGGTGCGCCCGGAGCGGGCGCGGCTGTGGGGCCTCGGCCGGGTGGTGGCGCTGGAGGCGCCGCAGGCCTGGGGCGGTCTGGTCGACCTGCCGGAGGAGCTGGACGAGCGGGTGCTCGGCCGGTTCACCGAGGTGCTGGGCGCGGCCGACGGCGAGGACCAGCTGGTGCTGCGCTCCTCGGGCGTGTCGGTGCCGCGCCTGGTCCGGGCGGCGCGCCGCCCGCTGCCGGGCGACCGGTGGTGGGACGGGGCCGGGACGGTGCTGGTCTGCGGCGCCGACGGCGTGGTCGGCGAGCGGCTGGCCGCCCGCCTGGCCACCGGCGGGGCCGAGCACCTGGTGCTGGCCGGCCGGACGGAGCGGGACGAGGAGGCGCTGCGGGCCGAGTTCGGCGTGCCGGTCACCGTCGTCGACGCCCCGGCCGGCGACCGCGCCGCGCTCGCCGCACTGCTGGAGCGCCACCCGGTGACCGCCGTGGTGCACGCCGGTGCCGCGACCCCGGTCGGGGCCGTGGACGGCGTCCCGCCGCGGGAGTTGGCGGCGGCCGTGCACGAGCGGGTCGCCGAGGTGCGCGCGCTGCACGAGCTGACGGCCGCACTGCCGCTGACCGCGTTCGTGGTCTGCTCCACGGCGGTCGGCGTCCTCGGCGGCGTCGGACACGGCGTGGACGCGGTCGCGCACGCGGAGCTGGCGGCCCTGGCCGCCGAGCGCCGCGCGGCCGGGCTGCCGGCGACGGTGATCGCCTGGGGCCCCTGGGCCGAGGAGGCCGAGTGCGCCGGGACCACCGGTGCGTGGGAGCGGGCGGGCCTGCGCCCGCTGACCGCGCGGGCGGCGCTGGCGGCACTGCCGGGCGCCCTCGCGGAGCCGGACGGCGCCCCGTTGGTGGCGGACGTGGACTGGGCGCGCTTCGCGCTCGGCTACACCGCGAACCGGCCCGGCCTGCTGATAGGCGACCTGCCCGAGGTGCGTGAACTCGCCCGGGCCGTCCCGGCCGGCGCGGACTCCTCGCTGGCCCAGCGGCTGGCGCAGGTGCCCGCGGCGGACCGTGACCGGGTGCTGCTGGACTTCGTCCGCTCCGAGGTGGCGGCCGTCCTCGGCCACACCACCCTGGACGCGGTGGAGCCCACCCGGGCGTTCCAGGAGCTCGGCTTCGACTCGCTGATCGCGGTGGAGCTGAGCAAGCGCCTCGCCGGGGAGACCGGACTGAAGCTGTCGCCGACCCTGGTCTTCGACCACCCGAACGCCACCGCCCTGGCCGACCACCTGCGCTCGCAGGTGCTCGGCGCCCAGGACGGCGACGGCCTGCCGGTGGCGGCCCGTCTCTCGGCCGAGGACGACGACCCGATCGCGATCGTCGCGATGGCCTGCCGCTACCCGGGCGGCGTCCAGTCGCCCGAGGACCTGTGGCGGCTGGTGTCGGAGGGCACCGACGCGGTGACCGCGTTCCCGACCGACCGAGGCTGGGACCTGGCCGGGCTGTACGACCCGGACCCGGCGAAGAGCGGCAAGAGCTACGCCCGTGAGGGCGGGTTCCTGCACGACGCGGCGCAGTTCGACCCGATGTTCTTCGGCATCTCGCCGCGTGAGGCGCTGGCGATGGACCCGCAGCAGCGGGTGCTGCTGGAGGTCACCTGGGAGGCGTTCGAGCGGGCCGGGATCGACCCCGCCGCCGTGCGCGGCGACC
Organism: Kitasatospora sp. NPDC001132; assembly: GCF_053598415.1. Lineage (NCBI taxonomy): Bacteria > Bacillati > Actinomycetota > Actinomycetes > Kitasatosporales > Streptomycetaceae > Kitasatospora > Kitasatospora sp. NPDC001132. The sequence goes on from NZ_JBSFKF010000059.1 coordinate 10,706, forward strand.
GGGTCGGCGTCTTCGCCGGCACCAACGGCCAGGACTACGCGCCGCTGCTGGAGGGTTCGCAGGAGGCCGAGGGCCTGGTCGGGACCGGAAACGCGGCGAGCGTCGCCTCCGGCCGGATCTCCTACACCTTCGGGCTCGAGGGCCCGGCGGTGACGGTGGACACCGCCTGCTCCTCCTCGCTGGTCGCGCTGCACCTGGCGGCCCAGTCGTTGCGCAGCGGCGAGTGCTCGCTCGCCCTGGCCGGCGGTGTGATCATCACCTCGACCCCGGGTGTGTTCGTCGAGTTCAGCCGCCAGCGCGGCCTGGCCGCCGACGGCCGCTGCAAGTCCTTCGCCGCGGCGGCGGACGGCACCGGCTGGGGCGAGGGCGCGGGCATGCTCCTGCTGGAGCGCCTGTCCGACGCCCGCCGCAACGGCCACCGCGTGCTGGCGGTCGTCCGCGGCTCCGCCGTCAACCAGGACGGCGCCAGCAACGGCCTGACCGCCCCCAACGGCCCGGCCCAGCAGCGCGTCATCCGCCAGGCCCTGGCCAACGCCCGCCTGACCCTCGGCCAGGTCGACGTGGTCGAGGCGCACGGCACCGGCACCCGCCTCGGCGACCCGATCGAGGCCCAGGCCCTGCTCGCCACCTACGGCCAGGAGCGCGGCGAGAACGGCGAGCCGCTCTGGTTGGGCTCGTTGAAGTCCAACATCGGCCACACCCAGGCGGCGGCCGGCGTCGGCGGCATCATCAAGATGGTGATGGCGATGCGGCACGGCGTCCTGCCGAAGACCCTGCACGTGGACGAGCCGACGCCGAACGTCGACTGGTCGGCGGGCGCGGTCGAGCTGCTCACCGAGGCCAGGGACTGGCCCGAGACCGGTGCGCCGCGCCGCGCGGGCGTCTCCTCCTTCGGCGTCTCCGGCACCAACGCCCACGTCCTCATCGAGCAGGCCCCGACGGCCGACCACACCGAGCCGGCCGTCGACCGCGACGCGGAAGGACCGGCGGTCGACGCGCTGCCCTGGGTGCTCTCCGCCCGCGGCAAGGCGGCCCTGCGGGCCCAGGCCGAGCGGCTGCGCGGCTTCGTCGAGGACAACCCCGGCCTCGCGCCGGCCGACCTCGGCCACGCGCTGGCGGCGACCCGCTCGACGTTCGAACACCGGGCCGTCGTGCTCGGCTCCGACCGTGCCGAGCTGCTCGCCGGCCTGACCGCCCTCGCCGGCGGCAGCGGCAGTGGTTACGTCCAGGGCCTGGCCCGCAGCGGCCGCACCGCCGTCGCCTTCACCGGGCAGGGCAGTCAGCGTCCTGGCATGGGGCGTGAGTTGTACGAGGCCTGTCCGGTGTTCGCGGAGGCCTTCGACGCGGTCTGCGCTCGGGTCGAACTCCCGCTGAGGGAGGCGGTGTTCGGCGAGGACGCTTCGGTTCTCGCCCGGACGGAGTTCACCCAGGTCGCGCTGTTCGCGGTCGAGGTGGCGCTGTTCCGGCTGGTGGAGAGCTGGGGGGTCCGTCCGGACTTCCTGGTGGGCCACTCGATCGGTGAGCTGGTGGCCGCGCACGTCGCGGGTGTGCTGTCGCTGGACGACGCGGTCGCCCTGGTGGCGGCGCGTGGTCGGCTGATGCAGGCGCTGCCGGAGGGCGGTGCGATGGTGGCGGTCAAGGCCTCGGAGGAGGAGGTGCTGCCGCTGCTGACCGCTCAGGTGAGCATCGCGGCGATCAACGGGCCTTCCTCCGTCGTGGTTTCGGGCGCCGAGGATGAAGTCCTCGCGATCGCCGGGAAGTTCGAGAAGACCAAGCGGCTGAGCGTCTCGCACGCGTTCCACTCGCCGCTGATGGACGGGATGTTGGAGGAGTTCCGGGCTGTTGCCGAGGGGCTGACGTACAGCGCCCCGCGCATCCCGGTCGTCTCCAACGTCACCGGGGACATGGCCACGGCCGAGGAGCTGTGCTCGCCCGAGTACTGGGTGCGCCACGTCCGCGAGGCCGTCCGCTTCCTCGACGGGATGCGCACCCTGGAGGCCCAGGGCGTGACCACGTACCTGGAGCTGGGCCCCGACGGTGTGCTCACCGCCATGGGCCAGGACTGCGTCGACGCCGACGGCAACGCCGTCCTCGTCGCCGCCCTGCGCGGCGACCGGCCCGAGGCCCGCACCCTGCTGGCGGCCGTGGCCCGGCTGCACGTCCAGGGGGCGGCCGTCGACTGGCCGGCCCTGTACGGGAACCGGCCGGTGCCGGCGCTCGACCTGCCCACGTACGCCTTCCAGCGGCAGCGCTACTGGCCCGAGGCCGTCACGGCCGACAGGCCGGCCGCGCCCTCCGCAACCGCCGACCCGACGGAGGAGCGGTTCTGGACGGCCGTCGAGCAGGGCGACCTCGCCCGGCTCGCCGACACGCTGGACGTCGCCGAGGAGAACCGCTCGGCGCTGCGCGAGGTGCTTCCCGCACTGACCGGCTGGCGCCGGCAGAGCCGGGAGCGCGCCACCCTGGACGCCTGGCGCTACCGGGCCACCTGGCAGACCCTGCCGGAGGACCCGGCAGCCGGGCTCACCGGCAGCTGGCTGCTGGTGGCGCCCGCCGACGGCCCCGGTGCCGAGCTGGCGCAGGCCGCCGCGGACGCCCTCGGCGGACACGGCGCCGACGTCCGGCAGCTGACGGTGGCCACCGGCGAGGCGCAGACCGAGGGCTTCGCCGCCCGGCTCGCCGGCGCGGCCGCCGACGGGGTCGCCCCGACCGGCGTGCTCTCGCTGCTCGCCCTGGACGACCGCCCGCACCCCGAGCACCCCGCCCTGTCGGCGGGCGTGACCGCGAGCGTCCGGCTGGTCCAGGCGCTCGGCGAGGCCGGCGTCGCCGCCCCGCTGTGGCTGGCCACCAGCGGCGCGGTCGCCGCCGGAGCCGGCGAGCGGATCGAACACGGCGGCCAGGCCCAGATCTGGGGCCTCGGCCGGACCGCCGCCCTCGAACACCCGGACCGCTGGGGCGGCGTGATCGACCTGCCCGCGACGCTCGACGAGCGGAGCGGCCGCCGCCTCGCGGCCGCCCTGGCCGCCGGCGAGGGCGAGGACCAGCTGGCGGTGCGCGCCGACGCCACGTACGTCCGGCGCTTGGAGCACGCTCCGCTGCCGGCCGGCCCGGTCGACGGCTGGCAGGCCCGCGGCACCGTCCTGGTCACCGGCGGTACCGGCGCCCTGGGCGCCCGGGTCGCCCGCTGGCTGACCGCCAACGGCGCCGAGCACCTGGTGCTGACCAGCCGCCGGGGCGCCGACGCCCCGGGCGCGGCCGAACTGCGCGCGGAGCTGGAGGGCCTCGGCGCCCGGGTCACCCTGGCCGCCTGCGACGCGGCCGACCGGACCGCGCTCGCGGCCCTGGTCGCCGGGCTCGCCGAGGCCGGCGACCCGGTCCGGGCGGTGGTGCACGCGGCAGGGGTCAGCCAGGCCTCGCCGATCGGTGCCACCGGAATTTCCGAATTCGCCGACGTGGTGAATGCGAAGGTGGCCGGAGCGGTGCACCTGGACGAATTGTTCGGCGCGAATTCCGAACCGCTCGACGCATTCGTCCTGTTCTCCTCGATCGCCGCCACCTGGGGCGGTGCCGGCCAAGCCGGATACGCCGCGGCCAACGCATTCCTGGACGCGCTCGCCGAGCAGCGCCGGGCCGCCGGCCTCACCGCCACCGCGGTGGCGTGGGGCCCGTGGGGCGGCGGCGGCATGGCCGCCGAGGACGACGCGGAGGAGCAGCTGCGCCGCCGCGGCCTGCCGGTGCTCGACCCGGAGACGGCCATCGCCGCCCTCGGCGCGGCCCTCGACCACGGCGACACCGCGGTCACCGTCGCCGACGTGGACTGGGCGCTGTTCGCGCCCGGCTTCACGGCGGTGCGCCACAGCCCGCTGATCGGCGACCTGCCGGAGGTCCGGCGGGCGCTGGGCACCGATGGCGCCGCGGACCGGGCGGACGACGGCGAGGCCTCGGCCGAGCTGCGCGGGCAGCTCGCCGAGCTGCCGGAGGCCGGCCAGGAGCAGCTGCTGCTGGACCTGGTCCGCACCCACGTGGCCGAGGTGCTCGGCCACCACGGGGTGGAGGAGGTCGAGGCCGACCGGGCGTTCAACGAGCTCGGCTTCGACTCGCTGACGGCGGTGGAGCTGCGCAACCGGCTCAACCTGCTGGGCGGGCTGCGACTGCCGTCCTCGCTGGTGTTCGACTACCCGACGCCGCTGGCCCTCGCCCGGCACCTGCGCACCGAGTTGGCCCCCGACGGCGCGCCGAGCGCGACCGACCTGCTCGGCGAACTCGACCGACTGGAGGCCGCCATGGCGGCCGCCGCGCCGGACGACCTGACCCGGACGAAGATCAAGGTCCGGATGCAGGCGCTGCTCTCCCAGTGGGACGACGGTCCGGCCAAGTCCGAGCCGGTGGGCGGCAGCGCGTTCGACGCCACCAGCGACGAGGAACTCTTCGCCCTCATCAACCGCGACCTCGGGAGGGGATGACGCCCGTTCGGAGCGAATGGCTGTGGATTATCCGTCGTGAATCCGTCGTGAATTCGGGCCGCTGAGCGGGGGTCGGGAATTGTCCCGACCCCCGCTTCGTCATGGGGGCCCTAGGGGGGCTGGTAGGGGTTGTCCGCCTTCACCGCCCTTCATAGCGTCAGGGCGAAACCCTTCACTGTTGTGGTCCAGTCGTGTGCGCGTGCGTGCCCGGAGGACCCGCTCACCCCGATGAGGTGGCCCTCCGCATGGCGAATGAAGAGACGCTTCGCGACTACCTCAAGTGGGTGACCGCGGACCTCCAGCAGACCAAGCAGCAGCTGAGGGACCTCCAGGCGGAGAGCCGCGAACCGATCGCCATCGTGGGCATGGCCTGCCGCTACCCCGGCGGCATCGACACCCCCGAACGACTGTGGGACCTGGTCGCGGACGGCCGGGACGCCATCGGCGGCTTCCCCGAGGACCGCGGCTGGGACCTCGACGGGCTGTACGACCCGGACCCGGAGCACGCCGGCACCAGCTACGCGCGCGAGGGCGGCTTCCTGCGAGCGGTGGGGGAGTTCGACGCGGGCTTCTTCGGGATCTCGCCGCGCGAGGCCCTCGCGATGGACCCGCAGCAACGGCTGCTGCTGGAGACCTCCTGGGAGGCCTTCGAGCGGGCCGGCCTCGACCCGGCCGCGCTCAAGGGCGGAAAGACCGGGGTCTTCGTCGGCACCGCCGGCCAGGACTACCTGGGCCTGGTCGTCGCCGGCGAGGCCGAGGGCGCCGAGGGCCACCTCGCCACCGGCAACGCGGCCAGCGTGCTCTCCGGCCGACTCGCCTACACCTTCGGGCTTGAGGGCCCGGCCGTCACCGTCGACACCGCCTGCTCCTCCTCGCTGGTCGCCCTCCACCTCGCCGTGCAGTCGCTGCGCAACGGCGACTCCACGCTGGCCCTGGCCGGCGGTGCGACGATCATGTCCACCCCCTCCTCCTTCATCGAGTTCAGCCGCCAGCGCGGCCTGGCCGTCGACGGCCGCTGCAAGCCCTTCGCGGAGGCCGCCGACGGCACCGGCTGGGCCGAGGGCGTCGGCATGCTCCTGCTGGAGCGCCTCTCCGACGCGCAGCGCAACGGCCACCAGGTGCTCGCGGTCGTGCGCGGCTCGGCGATCAACCAGGACGGTGCCAGCAACGGCCTCACCGCTCCCAACGGCCCCGCCCAGCAGCGCGTCATCCTGCGCGCCCTGGCCAACGCCCGGCTCTCGGCGGGCCAGGTCGACGCCGTCGAGGCGCACGGCACCGGTACGGTGCTCGGCGACCCGATCGAGGCCCAGGCCCTGCTCGACACCTACGGCCAGGACCGGCCCGCCGGCCGTCCGCTGTGGCTGGGCTCGCTCAAGTCCAACCTCGGCCACTCGCAGGCCGCGGCCGGCGTCGGCGGCGTGATCAAGATGGTCATGGCGCTGCGCAACGGCGTGCTGCCGCAGACCCTCCACGTCGACCGCCCGACCTCGCACGTCGACTGGTCCGGCGGCGCCGTGGAACTGCTGACCGAGGCGCGCGACTGGCCCGCGGCGGACGAGCCGCGCCGGGCGGGCGTCTCGGCCTTCGGCATGAGCGGCACCAACGCGCACGTCGTCCTGGAGGAGGCCCCGGCGGCGGAGGACGCCGCCGCCGCGCCGTCCGAGTCGGCCGGTTCGGCAGGTTCGACCGGCCAGGCGGGTCCGGCCGTCTGGGCCACCACTGTCGGCGGCCCGCTGCCCTGGGTGCTGTCCGCGCGCGGGGAGACCGCGCTGCGCGCCCAGGCCGGCAAGCTGGCCGCCTTCGTGCAGGAGGCCGGAGCGGAGCTCTCCCTCGCCGGCGTCGGCGCCGAACTCGCCCACGGCCGCGCCCGGTTCGACGAGCGGGCCGTGGTCCTGGCGGGGGAGCGGGACGAACTGCTCGCCGGGCTGGGCGCATTGGCCTCGGGGCAGGACGAGGGCACCTCGTCGGTGGTCCGCGGCTCCGGGGCCGGCGGCAAGCTCGTCATGGTCTTCCCGGGGCAGGGTTCGCAGTGGCTGGGCATGGCCCGGGAGCTGCTCGCGGACTCGCCGGTGTTCCGTTCCCGGATGGAGGAGTGCGCCAAGGCGCTTGCTCCGCATGTGGATTGGGAGCTGCTGGAGGTCGTCTCGGGTGAGGACGGCGGGTGGATGGAGCGGGTGGACGTGGTCCAGCCGGTGCTGTTCGCCGTGATGGTCTCGCTGGCTGCCCTCTGGCGTGCGAACGGTGTGGAGCCGTCGGCGGTGGTGGGGCACTCGCAGGGCGAGATCGCCGCCGCTGCCGTCTCCGGCGCGCTCTCCCTGGAGGACGCGGCGCTGGTGGTGGCGCTGCGCAGCCAGGCGATCACCGAGCTCTCCGGTCTGGGCGGGATGGTGTCCGTTCCGCTGCCCGTGGAGAGTGTCCGCGAGCTGCTGTCCGGCCGGGATGGAATCTCGATCGCTGCGGTCAACGGCCCCGGCTCGGTGGTGGTTTCGGGCGATGCCGGTGCCCTGGACGAGCTGATGGAGCACTGCGCCGGGCAGGAGGTCCGGGCGCGTCGGATCGCGGTGGACTACGCGTCGCACTCGGCGCACGTGGAGCGCATCGAGGCCCGTCTGGCGGAGCTGCTGGCCCCGGTCACGCCCCGGGTTCCGGAGGTGCCGTTCCATTCCACCGTCACCGGTGAACTGATCGACAGCGCTTCGCTGGACGCCGGGTACTGGTACCGCAACCTCCGTCAGACGGTGGAGTTCGCGTCGACCGTCGACGCCCTGCTGGCCTCGGGTCACTCGCAGTTCGTCGAGGTGAGCGCCCACCCGGTGCTGACCGTCGGTATCCAGGAGGCCATCGACGCCGCCAACGCCGAGGCCACGGTCCAGGGCACCCTGCGCCGTGACCAGGGCGGCCGGGAGCGCTTCCTGACCGCCCTCGCCGAGGCCTGGAGCAACGGCGCGTCCGTCGACTGGGCCCCGCTGGTCCCGGCCGCACGCCGTATCGACCTGCCGACCTACGCCTTCCAGCGTGAGAAGTACTGGCCGAAGCCGGGCACGCGCGGTATCGGTGACGTGCTGTCCGCCGGCCTGGGCGCGGCCGACCACCCGCTGCTGGGTGCTGCGGTGGCGCTGGCCGACCGCGACGGGCACGTCTTCACGGGCCGCCTGTCGGTGCAGACCCAGCCGTGGCTGGCGGACCACGCGGTGGCCGGCACGGTGATCCTGCCGGGTACGGCGTTCGTCGAGCTGGCCGTCCGCGCGGGTGACCAGGCCGGTTGTGACGTGCTGGAGGAGCTGACCCTGGAGGCGCCGCTGGTGCTGCCCGTCCAGGGTGGCGTGGCGGTGCAGGTGGTGGTCGGTTCGCCCGACGCCGACGGCCGCCGCGACGTGGAGGTCTACTCCCGCCCCGACGACGCGCAGGGCACGGATGAGCCGTGGACCCGCCACGCCACCGGCACCCTGTCCCGGGGCGGCGCCGTCGAGCCGGAGTTCGACCTCGCCGTCTGGCCCCCGCAGGGCGCCGTCGAGCTGCCCGTCGCGAACCTCTACGAGCGCTTCGCGGCCGGCGGCTTCGCCTACGGTCCGGCGTTCCGCGGCCTGCGGGCCGCCTGGCAGCGCGGGGACGAGGTCTTCGCCGAGGTCGAGCCGGTGCAGGAGGAGCTGGACCGGACCGGCCGCTTCCGGCTGCACCCCGCCCTGCTCGACGCCGCGCTGCACGCGGCCGGCCTCGGCGGGCTGCTGCCCGGGGCGGAGGGCGGACTGCTGCCCTTCGCCTGGACCGGGCTGCGGGTGTACGCCACGGGTGCCGCCGCCCTGCGGGTGCGGCTGGCTCCGGCCGGGCACAACGCCGTCTCGGTGGCGCTGGCCGACCCGACCGGCGCCCCGGTGGCCACGGCCGACGCGCTGACCCTGCGCCCGCTCGACGTCGAGCGGCTGCACTCCGCCGCGCGCGGCGCGCGCACCCCGCTGTACCGCATCGACTGGACCGCCCAGGGGCCCGCCGCCCCGGCCGACGCCGCCCGCTGGGCCGTGCTCGGCGCCGACGCGGCCGTGGCGCCCGACGCCGTCCGGTACCCCGACCTCGCCGCCCTGCTGGCCGCCGTCGCCGCCGGGGAGGCGGCCCCGGAGACCGTGGTCGCGCCGGTCGCCGTCGGCTCCGCCGACCAGGTCGAGGAGGCGCACCGCGCCGCCGCCGCCGCGCTGGCCCTCGCCCAGGAGTGGCTGGCCGCCGAACCCCTGGCCGCCGCCCGCCTGGTGCTGGTGACCCGCGGCGCCGTGGCCGCGCTCGACGCGGAAGCCGTCGAGCGGCCCGCGCACGCCACGGTCTGGGGCCTGCTCCGCTCCGCGCAGTCCGAGCACCCGAACCGCTTCGTCCTGGTCGACCTGGACGACGAGGCCGGCTCCGCCGCCGCGCTGCCCGCCGCCGTCGCCACCGGCGAGCCCCAACTCGCCCTGCGCGCCGGTGAGGTGCTGGCCCCCCGGCTGGTCCGGGCGGTGTCCGAGCAGGACGCCGCCGCCGGCCCGTCCGCCCCGGATCCCGACGGCACGGTGCTGATCACCGGCGGCACCGGCACCCTGGGCGCGCTGCTGGCCCGCCACCTGGTGACCGAGCACGGCGTCCGCCACCTGCTGCTGGCCGGCCGCCGGGGCGAGGCCGCGCCCGGTGCGGTGGAGCTGCGCGACGAACTGGCCGCGCTGGGCGCCGAGGTGACGGTCGCCGCCTGCGACGCCGCCGACCGCGCGGCACTCGCCGCCCTGCTGGACACCGTCCCCACCGACCGCCCGCTCACCGCCGTGATCCACGCGGCCGGTGTCCTGGACGACGGCATGCTGGACGCGCTGACCCCGGAGCGCCTGGAGCGGGTGCTGCGCGCGAAGGTCGACGCGGCCGTCCACCTGGACGAGCTGACCCGCGACCGGCAGCCGGCGCTCTTCGTCCTCTACTCCGGCGCCGCCGGCGTCCTCGGTGCCGTCGGCCAGGCCAACTACGCGGCCGCCAACGCCTTCCTGGACGCGCTCGCCGCCCGGCGCCGGGCCGCCGGCCTGCCCGCCACCTCGCTCGCCTGGGGCCTGTGGGAGCAGGCCAGCGGCATGACCGGCCACCTGGGGGCCGCCGACCTCACCCGGATGCGCCGCTCGGGCCTGCACGCGCTGCCGTCCGCCGAGGCGCTGGGCCTGTTCGACCTCGCGGTGCGCACCGGGCACGCCCTGCTGCTGCCGGTCCGCCTGGACCTGGCCGTCCTGCGCGCCCAGGCCGACCGCCTGCCCACGCTGTTCCGTACGCTCGTCCCGGCTCCCGTCCGGCGTTCCGCGCAGGGCGCCGGCGCCGGGGCCGACGGCTCGCCGCTGCTGCGCCGACTGGCCGGCCGTTCGGCCGCCGAGCAGGAGCGGCTGCTCACCGAGCTGGTGTGCACCCAGGCCGCCGGGGCCCTCGGCCACCGGTCGGCCGAGGCGGTGCACGCCGACCGGCCCTTCAAGGAGCTCGGCTTCGACTCCCTGATGTCCGTCGAGCTGCGCAACCGGCTGGGCCGGGCCACCGGCCTGCGGCTGCCCGCCACCGTGGTCTTCGACCACCCCACCCCCGCCGCGCTCGCCCGTCACCTGCTTGCCGGGCTGGCCCCCGCCGCCACCGCCCCGGCCGCCCCGGCCGTCCGCCGTGCCGCGGCCGACGACGAGCCGATCGCCATCGTCGCGATGAGCTGCCGTTACCCCGGTGGCGTACGCACTCCGGAGCAGCTGTGGCAGCTGGTCGCCGAGGGCACGGACGCCGTCGCCGCGCTGCCCGCCGACCGCGGCTGGGACGCGGACGCCGTCTACGCCGCCGACCCGGACCACGCGGGCGGACGCTTCCGCCGCGAGGGCGCGTTCGTGTACGACGCGGCCGACTTCGACCCGGGCCTGTTCGGCATCTCGCCGCGCGAGGCGATGGCCATGGACCCGCAGCAGCGCCTGCTGCTGGAGACCTCCTGGGAGGCCTTCGAGCGGGCCGGCATCGCCCCGGAGCGCGTGCGCGGCACCCGCGCCGGCGTCTTCGTCGGCGCGATGTACCACGACTACGGCGCCCGCCTGTACGGCGTCTCCGAGGGCCTGGAGGACTTCGACGGCTACCTCGGCAACGGCAACACCGGCAGCGTGGCCTCCGGCCGCGTCGCCTACACCTTCGGCCTGGAGGGCCCGGCGGTCACCGTCGACACGGCCTGCTCCTCCTCGCTGGTCGCCCTGCACCTGGCCGCCCAGGCGCTGCGCAACGGCGAGTGCGAGCTGGCGCTGGCCGGCGGTGTGACGGTGATGTCCACTCCCACGGTCTTCGTCGAGTTCATCCGCCAGCGCGGCCTGGCCGCCGACGGCCGCTGCAAGTCCTTCGCCGCCGCGGCCGACGGCACCGGCTGGGGCGAGGGCGTCGGCATGCTGCTGCTGGAGAAGCTGTCGGACGCCCGGCGCAACGGGCACCCCGTGCTCGCCGTGGTCCGCGGCTCCGCCGTCAACCAGGACGGCGCCAGCAACGGCCTGACCGCCCCCAACGGCCCGTCCCAGCAGCGGGTCATCCGCCAGGCCCTGGCCAACGCCGGACTGACCGCTGCCCAGGTGGACGCGGTCGAGGCGCACGGCACCGGCACCGCGCTGGGCGACCCGATCGAGGCCCAGGCCCTGCTCGCCACCTACGGCCAGGAGCGCAGCGGGGACCCGCTGTGGCTGGGCTCGATCAAGTCCAACATCGGGCACAGCCAGGCCGCCGCCGGTGTGGCCGGCGTGATCAAGATGGTCATGGCGATGCGGGAGGGGCTGCTGCCGCGGACCCTGCACGTGGACGAGCCGTCCCCGCACATCGACTGGGCCTCCGGCGCCGTCGAGCTGCTGACCGAGGCCCGGCCCTGGCCGGAGACCGGGCGCCCGCGCCGCGCGGCCGTCTCCTCCTTCGGCATCAGCGGCACCAACGCCCACACCGTCATCGAGCAGGCCCCCGCCGTCGAGCCGGTGGAGACCGTCCGGCCCGTCCGGGCCTCCGGCCGCCCGCTGCTGCTGTCCGGCGCGACCGCGCAGGCGCTGCGCGACCAGGCCACCCGACTGCTCGACCACCTCGACACCCACCCGGACGTCGACCTCGCCGACCTCGCGCACTCGCTCGGCACCACCCGGGCGGCGCTGGACCACCGGGCCGTCGTGGTCGCGGACGACCTCGCCTCCTTCCGCGGCGCCCTGGCGGCGCTGGCCGAGGGCGGCACGGCCGCCGGGCTGGTGACCGGCGCCGCCGAGGGCGGCAGGCTCGCCTTCCTGTTCACCGGACAGGGCAGCCAGCGCCTCGGCATGGGCCGGGAGCTGTACGAGGCCCACCCGGCGTTCGCCGAGGCCTTCGACGCGGTCTGCGCGCGGGTCGAACTGCCCCTGCGCGAAACGGTGTTCGGCGACGACGCGGAGCTGCTGGACCGCACCGAGTACACCCAGCCCGCGCTGTTCGCCGTCGAGGTGGCGCTGTTCCGCCTGCTGGAGGGCTGGGGGGTCCGTCCGGACGTCCTGGTCGGCCATTCGATCGGTGAGATCGCGGCCGCCCACGTCGCGGGTGTGCTGTCGCTGGACGACGCGGTGGCGCTGGTGTCCGCCCGTGGCCGGCTGATGCAGGCGCTGCCCGAGGGCGGCGCGATGGTCGCGGTGAAGGCCGCCGAGGCGGACGTCCTGCCGCTGCTGACCGCCCAGGTGAGCATCGCGGCCGTCAACGGGCCCTCCTCCGTGGTGATTTCCGGGGACGAGTCCGAAGTCATCGCCATTGCCGGGCAGTTCGGGAAGACCAAGCGGCTCAATGTCTCGCACGCCTTCCACTCGCCGCTGATGGACGGCATGCTGGCGGAGTTCCGGGCCGTCGCCGAGGGCCTGAGCTACACCGAGCCGGTCATCCCGGTGGTCTCCAACGTCACCGGCGCCCTCGCCACCGCCGAGGAGCTGTGCTCGCCCGAGTACTGGGTCCGGCACGTCCGCGAGGCCGTCCGCTTCCTCGACGGCATCCGCACCGCGGCGGCCCAGGGCGTCACCACCTTCGTCGAGCTCGGCCCCGACGGCGTGCTCTCCGCCATGGGCCAGGACTGCGTCGACGGCGGCACGTTCGCCCCCGCGCTGCGCGCCGACCGCCCGGAGGAGCGCAGCCTGCTGGCGGCGCTCGCCACCGCCCACGTCCACGGCGCCGGCCCCGACTGGTCGGCCGTGCCCGCCGTGCGCGACGGCCGCGTGATCGACCTGCCGACCTACGCCTTCCAGGCCCGCCGCTACTGGCTGGAGGCGCCCGCCGCCGGAGCGGCGACGCCCGCCGGCACCCCGGGCGACGAGCGGTTCTGGACGGCCGTCGAGGAGCAGGACGTCGCGGCCCTCGCCGGCACTCTGGAGCTGTCCGCGGACGGCGCCCTGCGCGAGGTGCTGCCCGCCCTGTCGAACTGGCGCCGGCAGCACCGCGCCCGCACCACCGTCGAGGGCTGGCGCTACCGCGTCCAGTGGAAGCCGCTCGGCGCGCCGGACACCGCCCGCCTCGGCGGCACCTGGCTCACCGTCGCGCCCGTCGGCCTCCCGGACGGCGCGGCCGAGCGGCTGGCCGCCGTCGAGCGCGCCCTGACCGCGGTCGGCGCGGACGTCCGGCGCCTGGAGCTCGGCGCCGAGGCCGACCGGGCCCGGCTCACCGAGCTGCTGCGCGACGCGGCCGCCGACGGCCCTGCCGGGATCCTGTCGCTGCTCGCCCTGGACGACGCCGAGCACCCCGCCCACCCGGGCGTGTCCGCCGCCCTGCTGCGGACCGCCCTGCTGGTCCAGGCACTGGGCGACGCCGAGGTGACCGCCCCGCTCTGGCTGACCACCGAGGCCGCCGTGGCCGTGTCGGGCGCCGAGCAGGTCGAGCACCCCGCCCAGGCCCAGCTGTGGGGCCTCGGCCGGGTGGTCGCCCTGGAGCACCCCGATCGCTGGGGCGGACTGGTCGACCTGCCCGCCGCCCTGGACGCGCGCACCGCCGCCCGCCTCGCCGCCCTGCTCGCGCCGGGCTCCGCCGAGGACCAGGTCGCGCTGCGCGCGAACGGTACGTTCGGCCGCCGTCTGGTCCGGGCCGAGTGCACCGAGGCCGCCGACTGGCGCCCGCGCGGCACCGTCCTGGTCACCGGCGGCACCGGCGCCCTGGGCACCCACGTCGCCCGCTGGCTGGCCGCCAACGGCGCCGAGCACCTCGTGCTCACCAGCCGCCGAGGCCTCGAAGCCCCCGGCGCGGCCGAACTGCGCGACGAACTGACCGCACGCGGCGCCCGGGTCACGGTCGCCGCCTGCGACGCCGCCGACCGCACCGCCCTGGCCGCCCTGCTCGCCGAACACCCGGTGAACGCCGTCGTGCACGCGGCCGGGATCGCCCAGAACACGCCGCTCGCCGAGACCGACCCGGCGGAGTTCGCCGCCGTCGTCGCCGGCAAGACCGCCGGAGCCGCCCACCTGGACGCGCTGCTGGACGGCACCGAGCTGGACGCCTTCGTCCTCTTCTCCTCCGTGGCGGGTGTCTGGGGCAGCGGCGGCCAGTGCGCCTACGCCGCCGCCAACGCCCACCTGGACGCGCTCGCCCAGGCCCGCCGCGCCCGCGGCCTCGCCGCCACCGCCGTCGCCTGGGGCCCGTGGGCCGAGGGCGGCATGGCCGCCGACGGCGGCGAGCACCTGCGCCGGCGCGGGCTGCGCCCGATGGCGCCCGAGCAGGCGGTGGCCGCCCTGGCCCAGGCCGTGGGCGCGGGCGAGGACGCCCTCGCCGTGGCGGACCTCGACTGGTCCCGGTTCGCCGCCGGCTTCACCGCCGTGCGCCCCTCCGCACTGCTCGCCGATCTGCCCGAGGCGGTGGCGGCCCAGGCCGACACCACCCCCGTCGAGGAGGGCGCGGCCGGCGGGCTGCGGGCCGTGCTGGCCGGCGCCCCGGCCGCCGCGCGGGAGCGGATCCTGCTCGACCTGGTCCGCACCGAGGCCGCCGCGGTGCTCGGCCACGACTCCGTCGACGGGGTCCTCGCCGGGCGCCCGTTCAAGGAGCTGGGCTTCGACTCGCTGACCGCCGTCGAACTGCGCAACCGGATCGACGCGGCCGTGGGCCTGCGGCTGTCCGCCACGCTGGTCTTCGACTACCCGACCCCGGCCGTCCTCGCCGCCCACCTGGGCGCCGAACTCCTCGGCCCGGACGCCGAGTCCACCGAGGCCGCCCCGGTCCTCGGCGCCCCGGACGAGCCGGTCGCCATCGTCGCGATGAGCTGCCGCTTCCCCGGCGGCGTGCGCACCCCCGAGCAGCTGTGGCGCCTGCTGGCCGACGGCGGCGACGCCATCGGCGGCTTCCCCGCCGACCGCGGCTGGGACCTGGAGGCGCTGTACGACCCGGACCCGGACAACGCCGGCACCAGCTACGCCCGCGAGGGCGGATTCCTGTACGAGGCCGGGGAGTTCGACGCCGCGTTCTTCGGCATCAGCCCGCGCGAGGCCCTCGCGATGGACCCGCAGCAGCGGCTGCTGCTGGAGACCTCCTGGGAGGCCTTCGAGCGGGCCGGCATCGACCCGGAGACCGTGCGCGGCAGCCGGACCGGCGTCTTCGCCGGCACCAACATGCAGGACTACACCAACCTGCTGTTCGCCTCCGAGGAGATCCTGGAGGGCCACCTCGCCACCGGCAACGCGGCCAGCGTGGTCTCCGGGCGCCTGGCCTACACCTTCGGTCTCGAGGGCCCGGCGGTGACGGTGGACACCGCCTGCTCCTCCTCCCTCGTCGCCCTGCATCTGGCCGCCCAGGCGCTGCGGGGCGGCGAGTGCACGCTCGCCCTGGCCGGCGGCGCCACCGTGATGGCCACCCCGGGCGCCTTCATCGAGTTCAGCCGCCAGCGCGGCCTCGCCGACGACGGCCGCTGCAAGGCCTTCGCGGAGGCCGCCGACGGCACCGGCTGGGCCGAGGGCGTCGGCATGCTCCTGCTGGAGCGCCTCTCCGACGCCGAGCGCCTCGGCCACCCGGTGCTGGCGGTGGTCCGCGGCTCGGCCGTCAACCAGGACGGCGCCAGCAACGGCCTCACCGCCCCGAACGGCCCCGCCCAGCAGCGGGTCATCCGCCAGGCGCTGGCCGCCGCCCGCCTGTCGCCCGGCGAGATCGACGCGGTCGAGGCGCACGGCACCGGCACCCGGCTCGGCGACCCGATCGAGGCCCAGGCGCTGCTGGCCACCTACGGCCAGGAGCGCACCGGCGAGCCGCTGTGGCTCGGCTCGGTGAAGTCCAACCTCGGCCACACCCAGGCCGCCGCCGGTGTCGCGGGCGTCATCAAGATGGTGCTGGCGATGCACGAGGGCGTGCTGCCCCGGACCCTGCACGTCGACGAGCCGTCGTCGCACGTGGACTGGGCCACCGGCGCGGTCGAGCTGCTGACGGAGTCGCGGCCCTGGCCCGAGACGGCGCACCCCCGCCGCTCCGCCGTCTCCTCCTTCGGCATGAGCGGCACCAACGCCCACGTCATCCTCGAACAGGCACCCGCCGCCTCCCCGGCCGAGGAGCCCGACGCGGCACCGGCCGACGTGGCTCCGCTGCCCTGGCTGCTGTCGGCCCGCAGCGCGGACGCCCTGCGCGAGCAGGCCGCCCGACTGCGCGACCACCTGACCGGCCCGGACGCACCCGCCGCCGACTCCGTCGCCCACGCACTCGCCACCACGCGCTCCCTGCACGAGCACCGGGCCGTCGTGCTCGGCGCCGACCGGGACGAGCTGCTCGCCGGACTGGACGCCCTCGCGCAGGGCGTCACCACGGCGAACGTGCTCCAGGGCGTCGCACGCGGCGGACGGACGGCGTTCCTGTTCACGGGGCAGGGGAGCCAGCGGCCGGGGATGGGCCGGGAGCTGTACGAGGCGTACCCGGTGTTCGCGGAGGCCTTCGACGCGGTCTGCGCGCGGGTCGAACTGCCGCTGCGTGAAGCCGTGTTCGGCGAGGACGCCGCGGTTCTCGCCCGTACGGAGTTCACCCAGCTCGCGCTGTTCGCCGTCGAGGTGGCGCTGTTCCGGCTGTACGAGAGCTGGGGCGTGCGGCCTGACGTCCTGGCCGGGCACTCGATCGGCGAGCTGGTGGCTGCACACGTCGCGGGCGTGCTGTCGCTGGACGACGCCGTCACCCTGGTGGCGGCCCGTGGCCGGCTGATGCAGGCGCTGCCGGAGGGCGGCGCGATGGTCGCGGTCAAGGCCACCGAGGCCGAGATCCTGCCGCTGCTCACCGAGAACGTCAGCATCGCCGCGATCAACGGGCCGACCTCCGTGGTGATTTCCGGCGACGATGGTGAAGTCCTCGCGATCGCAGGGAAGTTCGAGAAGACCAAGCGTCTCAACGTCTCGCACGCGTTCCACTCGCCGCTGATGGACGGCATGCTGGACGACTTCCGCCGGGTGGCGGAGGGTCTGACGTACAGTGCCCCGCGCATCCCGGTCGTCTCCAACGTCACCGGGGACCTGGCCACCGCCGAGGAGCTGTGCTCGCCCGCGTACTGGGTCCGGCACGTCCGCGAGGCCGTCCGCTTCCTCGACGGCATGCGCACCCTGGAAGCCGACGGCGTCACCACCTTCGTCGAGCTCGGCCCCGACGGCGTGCTGTCCGCGATGGCCCAGGAGTGCGTCGAGGACGGCGTGTTCGTCCCCGCGCTGCGCGCCGGCCGCCCCGAGCGGCCCACCGCCCTGGCCGCCCTCGGCCGGCTCTGCCTGACCGGCAGCGGCCCCGACTGGCAGGCACTCGCCGCCGGCCGCAGCGTCCGCCCGGTCGAGCTGCCGACCTACGCCTTCCAGCGCCGCCGCTACTGGCCGACGCTGCGCGCCCTGCCGACCGGCGACCCGGCCGGCCTGGGCCTGGAGGCCGCCGGGCACCCGCTGCTCGGTGCCGCCGTCGCCCTGGCCGACACCGACGGTTACCTGTTCACCGGCCGCCTCTCGGTGCGGACCCACCCCTGGCTGGCCGACCACGCCGTCCAGGGCCGGATCCTGCTGCCGGGCACGGCCTTCGTCGAACTCGCCGTCCGGGCGGGCGACGAGGTCGGCTGCGGCGCGGTGGAGGACCTCACGCTGGAGGCGCCGCTGGTGCTGCCCGAGCGCGGAGGGATCGTTCTCCAGCTCACCGTCGGGGAGCCCGACGACACCGGCCGCCGCCCCTTCCAGCTTCACTCCCGCCGGGACGACGCGCCCGCCGGTGAGCCGTGGACCCGCCACGCGGCCGGTGCCCTCGGCACCGCCCCGGAGCGGGAGCCCTTCGACCTGTCGGTCTGGCCGCCGGCGGGCGCCGAGGCCGTCGACGCGAGCGGCTTCTACGAGGGCGCGGTCGACCTCGGCTTCGCCTACGGCCCGGCGTTCCAGGGCCTGCGCGCCGTCTGGCTGCGCGGGGACGAGATCTTCGCCGAGGTCGCCCTGCCGGCCGAACACCACACCGAGGCGGGCCGCTACGGCCTGCACCCGGGCCTGCTGGACTCCGCTCTCCACGCGCTCGGCCTGGGCGCGGCCGCCGAGGCCGGTACCGAGGGGGCGGACGGCCCCCAGGGCAGGCTGCCGTTCGCCTGGAGCGACGTCGTCCTGCACGCGGCCGGCGCCCAGGCCCTGCGGGCGCGCCTGACCCGCTCCGGCGGATCGGTCTCCCTCCAGCTGGCCGACGGCGCCGGAGCCCCGGTCGCCGACATCGGCTCGCTCGTCCTGCGCCCGGTCTCGGCCGCCGCGCTGGAGGCCTCGGCCACCGGTCACCCGGAGGCGCTGCACCGACTCGCCTGGACCCCGGTCACCGTCACCGGTACGCCGGAGACGAGTGGTTGGGCCGTGCTCGGCGCGACCGATCTGCCGGTGCTGGGCGGTCTGCGGCAGGTGGCGGATGTGGCCGCGCTGGCGGCGGTGGTGGACCAGGGCGCCGTGGTGCCCGAGGTTGTGGTCGCGGTCGTGGACGGCGACGGCGATGCAGGCGTTGACGGCGGGGTCGCGGTGGTGGCCCGGTCGGTGGTGGCGCGGGTGCTGGAGCTGGTGCGCGGCTGGCTGATGGAGGAGCGGTTCGCCGCTTCGCGGCTGGTCGTGGTGACGCGTGGTGCGGTGGCCGTGGGTGCGGGGGAGAGCCCGGAGCTGGCGGTGGCGGCGGTGTGGGGTCTGGTGCGTTCGGCTCAGACGGAGAACCCGGGCCGGCTGGTGCTGGTGGACGTGGACGGTGCGGCGGAGTCGCTCGCGGCTCTGGGCGCCGCCCTGGCCACCGGCGAGCCCCAACTCGCCCTGCGCGAAGGCGCGGTACTCGTACCCCGGGTGGCCAGGCCGTCCGCCGACACCCTGCCCGTTCCGACCGCCGCCGCCTGGCGGCTGGACTCCCCGCGCAAGGGGACCTTCGAGAACCTGGCGCTGCTCCCCGCCCCGGAAGCGGACCGCCCGCTGGTCGGCGAGGAGGTCCGGGTCGCGGTCCACGCGGCGGGCCTCAACTTCCGTGACGTCCTGAACGCCCTGGGCATGTACCCGGGCGACGCCGGGCCGATGGGCATCGAGGGCGCGGGCGTCGTCCTGGAGGTCGGGCCGGAGGTCACCGGGCTCGCGGTCGGCGACCAGGTGATGGGCCTGCTCTCGGGCGGCTTCGGCCCCCGCTCGGTCACCGACGGCCGGGTCCTGGCCCGGATCCCCGACGGCTGGACCTTCGAGCAGGCGGCCTCCGTGCCGATGGTGTTCCTGACGGCGTACTACGCGTTGGTGGATCTGGGTGGTCTGCGGGCGGGTGAGCGGGTGCTGGTGCATGCCGCCGCCGGTGGTGT
>NZ_JBSFKF010000060.1:0-27109 GCF_053598415.1 Kitasatospora sp. NPDC001132
CAACGGCCGACTCATCCGAACCGCGCCGAACACCTACAAGATCACCCTCCCCGACGCCTTGACACCGCCGCCCAGTCCTTAACTTCGTGGCATTGAATGACCATGCGGGTCTGGCAGCCGGTCTTGAGCGCGTTGGTGGTGAGTTCGCTGACGACCACAGAGGCGTCGTCCACGAGGTCGTCCAGCCCCCACTCCCGCAGCTTGCCGGAGACGAAGCGGCGGGCAACGCCCACCGATTCCGGCAGGTGGGGAGGGCAGATGGTCGCCGGCTCCGGGGGCGGGAGGGCGGCGTTGCCCCTCGCGACGTTGGAGAGGAGGGTCATCAGTGCTTCTCCTTGGCGTAGTCATCTCGCTACGGAGAGCATCGGCACAGCAGGAGAGCCGGACTATCACTCTCTGGTGATAGTCTGGCTCCAATAAGTGATGATCAGATGCCGACCCAGTGCGCCATGCTGCTGAGGGTGCCCGGCGTCGACCGGCGTGCGGAGACGAGCCCGGCGACCGTCTCCCGCACCATCGGGTGGTAGCGCATCTGCTGGGGTGCGAGTTCCCGTGCGTGCTGCAAGGACTTCAGCGACTCGTCGGAGCGGCCGATCCACAGCTGGGCTCGGGCCACCTCGGCGAGGTGGGCGGCGATCCGTGAAGCCGGCCACTCCGCAGGCATCTGGATCTGCTCTGCGGCCCGTACGGCTTCCGCGTAGCGGTACTGCTCGGAGAGCGTCGCCACCTGGTGCACGGCCACATTGGTCGGGCCGAACGAGAGCCAGTGCACCCGGGTGGCCTCGCCCGTGATCTCGGCGATCCGCGCCGCCTCCGAGATGTGTCCTGCGGCCGTGTCGCCATCCCCGGATCGTGCGGCCAGAACAGCCGCGCCGAGGTGGAGTTGGCCCACCGCCACGTCCCGGACTCGTCCGGAGTCTGCCTGTTCGAGGGTGTGGGCGCCGACCGCGACGAGTCGCTTCCCCATCTCGTACTGGCCCGAGCGCAGGTAGACCAGCGAGCGGAGATACTGGCGAACTCCCGCGAGCACCGGGTCGGATCCGCGCTCGGCCGCCCAGGCCATCCGGTCCAGGGCCACCACGCACAGATCTGCGAAGCCCAGCTTCGTGGTGATGTCATAGGCCGTGCGATAGGTGCTGGCCAGCACCTGCCACGCCTTCTCGGAGGGCGCCAGGTGTGCGGCTGTCGTCGCCTCGGCAATCAGGGCAGGCAGCGCGCGGGCAGCGTCCTTGATGCGTGTCTCGCGGACCAGGGCGCACAACTGTTCAGCAGTGGTATGGAGTTCGCTCATCGGGCGGGCGGCGACATCGGGGTCGGCACCGAGGTCGTACAGGTCGAGTGCTTCGCGGATCGGCTGGATCAGCACATCGAGCTCGTCCTGCCGCAGCTCGGTCAGGTACGGCTGGCCGGTGAGTTCGACGGTTTGCACGGAGAGGACCCGCGCGACTGCGGCGAGCACGGCGGGTGTGGCCGGCTTGGCTCCCTGCTCGACCTTGGTGAGCATGCTGTACGAAATGTGTGCGCGAGCAGCTAGTTCACGCTGCGTCAGGTGACGAAGCTTGCGATACTGGGCGATGCGTTCGCCGGTGTGCTCGGAGGTGTGCCTGGGCATACGGAGACTCCGTTCGTAGCGACCACTGCGGACGATACTCGCCGAAGGTGGCAGTGGAAGCGCGCCGGAGCATCGCTTCCGCCAGGGGTTGGGAGTTCGGATTGACCGAGCACCGGGAGTCGTTCCTCTACATCGTCGTCTGCGCCTCCGGGATCGCCGACGGAGTGGGTGAGTTGATTGCGGCCGCCCATGCCGAAGGCTGGCAGGTCGGCGTGATCGCCACTCCCAGTGCCCTCGGCTTCATAGACCAGGAAGCCATCGAGGCGCAGACCGGCTATCCGATCCGCTCCGCCTGGCGCACGCCGAAGATCCCGCAGCCGCTGCCGCCGGCCGACGCCATCGCGGTCGCGCCGGCCACGTTCAACACCGTCAACAAGTGGGCTGCCGGCATCTCCGACACGCTCGCACTCGGCATACTCTGCGAGGCGCACGGACTCGGTATCCCCATAGCCGTCCAGCCCTACGTCAACTCCGCCCAGGCCGCCCACCCGGCCTACCCGGAGAGCCTGGCCCGCCTCCGCTCGATGGGCGTCCTGATCGGCGACTCCGTACCACACAAGCCCAAGTCCGGCGGCGGCCGCGACAAGTACAACTGGACTCACGTCCTCGACCTGCTTCGTCCGGCACTGCGGGAGAAGGGCGGTCCGGTCCGTGAGTGACGGCGCTGGGCGAGCCGCGCTCCACTCGGTGTCCGTCGCCGGGGTGGTGGTCCGTGAGGACGGGCGGGTGTTGGCGATTCGCCGAGTCGACAGCGGGACTTGGGAGCCGCCAGGTGGGGTCCTCGAACTGGCGGAGGACGTCGAGGACGGCGTGCGCCGGGAGGTCTACGAGGAGGCCGGGATCAAGGTCGGCGTGGAGCGGCTGACCGGCGTGTACAAGAACATGAGCCGCGGAATCGTCGCGCTGGTCTTCCGCTGCCGACCAGAGGGCGGCGCCGAACAACTCTCGGACGAGTCAGCCGAAGTGGCCTGGCTCACCCCGGCTGAGGTCTCCGACCTGATGGCCGACGTTTACGCCGTGCGCGTCCTGGACGCGCTCCGGGACGACACGACCCCGGCCCTGCGCGCCCACGACGGCCAGCACCTGCTCTGACCCGGCGGCCTGCTCGTCGAGCAGGCCGCCGGGCCGTAATGCCGGTGAAGTGGTGCCGCGGGGCGTGATAGACCAGACGACATTATGAATATCTGTGTCTTCTGCTCCGCGTACTCCCTCGACGACCGCTACTCCGCCCCCGCCGCGGAGTTCGCCCGGCTCCTCGGGGAGGGCGGGCACACGCTCGTCTGGGGCGGCTCGAACGCCGGGCTGATGGGCCTCCTCGCCGACGAGGTGAAGGCCGCCGGTGGCCGGACCGTCGGGGTGATGGTCGAGATGCTGCGGCACAAGGCGTACGTCGGCGCCGACGAACTCGTCTGGACCGCCGACCTCGCGGAGCGCAAGGCGGAGCTGGCCTCGCGGGCGGACGCGATCGTCGTGCTGGTCGGCGGGCTGGGCACCATGGACGAGGTCACCGAGGTGCTGGAGCTCAAGAAGCACGGCCGCTTCGACAAGCCGGTGGTCGTCCTGGACACCGAGGGCTTCTACGCGGGCCTGCGCACCCAGATGGAGCGGATGGACGCCGAGGGCTTCCTGCCCCGCCCGCTCGCCGAGCTGATCACCTTCGCGGACACGCCCGCCGAGGTCTTCGCCCAGCTCAAGGCCTGATTAGATCAAGACCATGGCTGCACATCTGATCACCGGCGCCGGCTCCGGCATCGGCGCCGTCCTCACCGAGAAGCTCGCCGAGCGCGGGGACGAGCTCTGGCTGCTGGCCCGCGACGCCCGTCGGGCCGCCGAACTGCGCGAGCGCTTCCCCGGCGCCCGCACCCTCGTCGGGGACCTCGGCGACCCGGGCAAGCTCTCCTGGGCCTTCGGCCACCAGCAGCTGCCCGTCGAGCTGGACTCGCTGCTGCACGTCGCGGGCGTGGTCGAGCTCGGCCCGGTCGGCGACCTGACCCCCAAGGCCTGGCAGGAGACGCTCAACGTCAACCTCGTCGCCCCCGCCGAACTCACCCGGCTGATGTTGCCCTCGCTCCGGCTCGCCAAGGGCCACGTGCTGTTCGTCAACTCCGGCGCCGGCCTGAACGCCCACGCCGAGTGGTCGGCGTACGCGGCCAGCAAGCACGGCCTGAAGGCGCTCGCCGACTCGCTGCGCCAGGAGGAGCACGCGGGCGGCGTCCGGGTCACCTCCGTCTACCCCGGCCGCACCGCCACCGCGATGCAGGTCAAGGTGCACCAGCAGGAGGGCAAGGAGTACGACGCCGACCGCTGGATCGAGCCGCAGTCCGTCGTCAGGGCGATCCTTGCCGCCCTGGACACCTCGCGGGACGCGGAGATCACCGACATCACCGTCCGCCCCGGGCGGTAGTGCGCCGCGTGGGAAGTCGGCCCGGCCGACTTCCCACGCGTTCAGCCTGGCCCGTCCGGCTGAGTAGGCTCGGACGGGTGAGCACCCCACACCCCTTCCCCGACCTGCGCGGCGCCGCCACCGGCGTCGGCTCGCTGCCCGGCACCGACGCCCGGGAGGCGGCCAAGACGTCCACCGGCGCCCTGGAGCACCTGCCGTTCCTCCCCGAGCTGCCCGCGCGCGGACCGGGCGCCGACATGATCGGCCGCGGCGCCGGCCTGCTGGTCGAGCTGTTCGCGCAGACCGAGCCGAGCGGCTGGCGGTTCACCGACCGTCCCGGTCGGGACACCCGGCGCGCCCACTCCTGGCTCGGCGAGGACCTGGACGCCCTGGAGGAGTTCACCCAGGGCCACCAGGGCGCGCTCAAGGTCCAGGCCGTCGGCCCCTGGACGCTCGCCGCGAGCATCGAGCTCAAGTACGGCGAGAAGGCGCTCTCCGACCCCGGCGCCTGCCGCGACATCGCCGGCTCGCTCACCGAGGGCCTGCGCCGCCACCTCGCGGACGTCCGCAAGCGGGTGCCCGGCGCCGAGGTCGTGCTGCAGCTGGACGAGCCCTCGCTGCCCGCCGTGCTGGCCGGGTCGGTGAAGACAGCCAGCGGCTTCCAGCGGCTGCGCGCCGTCGACCGGCAGGTCGCCGAGGAGGTGCTGCGGGAGGTGGTCCGCGGCCTGGACGCGCCCGTCGTCGTGCACAGCTGCGCCCCCGACGTCCCGGTCCCGCTGCTGCGTCGGGCCGGGGTCGCCGGGATCTCCCTCGACTTCTCCCTCCTCACCGAGCGCCAGGACGACGACCTCGGCGAGGCCGTGGAGGGCGGCACGATGATCCTCGCTGGTGTCGTCCCCGCCACTGACCAGGCGGTGTCCGACCCTGCCGGTAGTGTCCAGGGTGTCAGGACCCTGTGGCGCAGGCTCGGGTTCGCCCCGGAGCTGCTGGGCCGTCGCGTACTGGTGACGCCGACCTGCGGGCTGGCCGGGGCCTCCCCGGCGTACGCGCGCAGGGCGCTGTCGTCCGCGGTGCGGGCGGCGCAGAGCCTGGTGGACAACCCGGAATGAGAACGTAGGAGGGCTTGCGGTGACGGCTGTCGAGGGCTGGGAGGACGTCCCGGCGGAGGTGCGCAGGCGGCACGTCGAGCTGGCGAAGGAGATCACCGATCACCGCGCCCGGTACTACGAGCAGGACGCTCCGGTCATCAGCGACGCCGAGTTCGACGCGCTGATGCGGGAGCTGGAGGGCCTGGAGGCCGAGCACCCGGCCCTGGTCACCCCGGACTCGCCGACCCAGCGGGTCGGCGGCGCCCCCATCGCGCTGTTCGCCGAGGTCGAGCACCGCGAGCGGCTGCTCAGCCTGGACAACGCGATGGACGACGAGGAGCTGGCCGCCTGGGCCGAGCGGGTCGCCACCGAGCTGCACGGTATCGACTACCACTACCTGTGCGAGCTCAAGGTGGACGGTCTGGCCGTCAACCTCACGTACGAGAACGGCCAGTTGGTGCAGGCGGCGACGCGCGGCGACGGCCGGGTCGGCGAGGACATCACCGCCAACGTCCGCACCATCAAGGAGATCCCGCACCGGCTCAAGGGCGAGAACGTCCCCGAGCTGGTCGAGATCCGCGGCGAGGTCTACTTCCCGACCGAGGCCTTCGACGCGCTCAACGCCTCCTTCGCGGAGGAGAACGAGCGCCGCCGGCAGGAGAACGAGCAGCGCGCCAAGGAGGGCAAGCGGCCCCGGGCGATGATCCGGCTGTTCATGAACCCCCGCAACGCCGCCGCCGGTTCGCTGCGCCAGAAGGACCCGCACGTCACCGCCTCCCGCCCGCTGCACATGGTGGTGCACGGCATCGGCGCCCGGGTCGGCTTCGACATCGACAACCAGTCGCACGCCTACCAGTTGCTGCACGACTGGGGCCTGCCCACCGCCCGGCACAACAAGGTGGTGCGGACGCTCGACGAGGTGCGGGCCTTCATCAAGCACTTCGGCGAGCAGCGGCACTCGGTCGAGCACGAGATCGACGGCGTCGTGGTGAAGGTGGACGAGATCGCCCTGCAGGGCCGGCTCGGCGCCACCTCCAAGTCCCCGCGCTGGGCGATCGCCTGGAAGTACCCGCCGGAGGAGGTCACGGGCAGGCTCGCCGAGATCCGGGTGGGCATCGGCCGCACCGGCCGGGCGACGCCGTTCGCGGTGCTCGCCGAGCCGGTGAAGGTGGCCGGCTCGATGGTGCAGTACGCGACGCTGCACAACCAGGAGATCGTCAAGGCCAAGGACGTCCTGCTCGGGGACACCGTGGTGCTGCGCAAGGCCGGTGACGTCATCCCGGAGATCCTCGGCCCGGTCTACGACCTGAGGGACGGCACCGAGCAGGCCTTCGTGATGCCCTCGCACTGCCCGGAGTGCGGCACCGAGCTGCGGCCGATGTCCGAGGGGGACATCGACCTGCGCTGCCCCAACGCGCAGCACTGCCCGGCGCAGATCCGGGAGCGGATCGCCTTCCTCGGCGGGCGGTCCTGTCTGGACGTCGAGGGGCTCGGCTACGTCGCGGCCACCGCGCTGACCCAGCCGCTGGAGCCGGCCGAGGCGCCGGTGCGCAACGAGGCCGACATCTTCCGGCTGACGGAGGAGAAGCTGCTGCCGATCAAGGTGCTGGTCCGGGACCCGAAGACGGGCATGCCCAAGCTGGACGACCGGACGGGCAAGGAGAAGGAGGTCTTCTTCTTCGCCACGACCAAGGGCGAGCCGAAGAAGTCGCTGCAGCTGCTGATCGACAACCTCGCGGCGGCGAAGGAGCGGCCGCTCTGGCGGTTCGTCAACGGCCTGTCGATCCGGCACGTCGGCCCGGTGGCCGCGCAGGCGCTGGCCCGCGAGTTCCGCGACCTGACGAAGATCTTCGAGGCGAGCGAGGAGCGGCTGGCGGCCGTCGAGGGGGTCGGCCCGACCATCGCCCGCTCGATCCGGGAGTGGTACGCGGAGGAGTGGCACCGGGAGATCCTCGCGAACTGGGCGGCCGACGGCGTCCGTTTCACCGAGGAGTTCGCCGAGGAGGAGGGGGCGGAGCGCCCGTTGGAGGGCCTGACCGTGGTGGTGACCGGCACCCTGGCCGGCCACACCCGGGACGGCGCCAAGGAGGCGCTGACCACGCGCGGAGCGAAGGTGACCGGTTCGGTTTCGAAGAAGACCGACTTCGTGGTCGCCGGTGACAACCCAGGGTCCAAGTACGACAAGGCCGTTCAGCTCGGCCTGCCGGTCCTGGACGACGCGGGGTTCGCCGTGCTGCTCGCCGACGGGCCGGCCGCCGCCCGCGCCCACCTGGGACTTCCGGAGCCGGAGGAGGCCGTGGAGGTGGAGAAGAAGCCCGTCGAGGACTGATCCCGAGCCGACCCGAGCGGTCCGTGACCGCATCGGTGTTGTTATCGTCCTGATGCAGCGTCACCGGGTGCCACACAGTGAAAGCGGGCATTGTGTCACTGTGCGACACCCGAGCGCGGTGGCGTGTTTCCGGTTGTCCGAAAGTCTGCCCACCGGGTGGAGCCCGGCATACCCTGGAGCGCAACAGAATGTCAGCAGGGGTGGGGGCGCCGGCTGGGCCGGTGCTCCTCGGGGTCGCTCCATGCCCGGCAGCTGTCGGTACCGGCACGGTGCCTCACCGTAAGGCGGCCTGACGGGGCGGGCCCGACGGAGGACAGGGCTTATGGATCGTACGACCGGCGGTGCGCCCACACGCCCGCCGCAGGGGGTGGCGGGTGCGGTCCTGCTGCTCGGCGTGCTGCTGGCCGGAGCCGCGCCGCTCATCCCGCTGGCCGTCCTGGTCTACCGGTACGAACCCGAGTTGCTGCCGCTGTTCGCCGTGCCCCTGGCGGTGCTGGTGGCGGCCTGGCGGATCGCCCGGGACCGCGCCCGGGACCAGCTGAGCGACCCGCTGACGGATCTGCCCAACCGTCAGGCCCTGCTGCTGGCCGCCCAGGAGGCGATCGCGGAGTGCGAGCAGGGCTACAGCGTCGGTCTCATCCTGCTCGACCTCGATCGCTTCCGATCACTCAACGACACACTCGGTCATACGGCCGGTGACCGGCTGCTGGTTCACATCTCCCGCCGGCTGCACCGGGCCCTGCGCTCCGGCGGCCCGGCCGGCAGCGCCACCCGGGAGTCCATCGACGACGTCTTCGCCGGGCTGCCCCGGCACTACCGCCGCGGCCGCCCGATGGTGGCCCGGATGGGCGGCGACGAGTTCGCCGTCCTGCTGCCCGGCATCAACTGCCCGGACAGCCTGGAGCGGGTCGCCAAGGCGCTGATCGCCGAACTGGCCGCCCCGATCCGGCTGGACGGGCTGCTGCTCGTCCTGGAGGCCAGCGCCGGCGTCTGCGTCTACCCGCAGCACGCCCAGGACGCCGAGGCGCTGCTGCGCCGGGCCGACGTCGCGATGGGCCATGCCCAGCGCGGGTGCAGCGGCGTCGCCCAGTACGACGAGACCCAGGACGCCGACACGCCGTACCGGATCGGACTGCTGGGGGACCTGCGCAGGGCGCTGGAGACCGGCGAGGTGCAGCTGCACTACCAGCCGAAGGTGGCCTTCGACGGCCGGGTGGTCGGCCTGGAGGCGCTGCTGCGCTGGGAGCGGCCCGGCCAGGGAAAGGTCTCGCCGGACGAGTTCGTCGGGCTCGCCGAGTCCAGCGGACTGATGCCCCGGCTCACCGACTACGTGCTGGAGGCCGCCGTCGGCCAGCTCGCGTACTGGCGCGACCAGGGCCTCCAGGTGCAGGTCGCGGTCAACGTCTCGCCGCGCGACGTGCTCAACCCGGGCTTCGCCCAGCGGGTGGCCGGTCACCTCGTGCGCCACCAGGTGCCGGCCCACGCGCTCCAGCTGGAGATCACCGAGCGGCTGCTGCTGGACGACTCCCGGCGGGCCGCCGACACCCTGGCCGAGCTGCGCGGCTACGGCGTCGGGATGTCCCTGGACGACTTCGGCACGGGGCACTCCTCGCTGGTGCGGCTGCGCAGCCTGCCGGTCGGCGAGCTGAAGATCGACCGCTCCTTCGTCTCCCGGATGGTCGCCGACGACCACGACGCGGCGGTGGTCCGGTGCTCGGTGGAGCTCGCCCACTCGCTGGGCCTGACAGTGGTCGCCGAGGGCGTCGAGGACGACGAGACCTGGGAGCGGCTGCACTGCATGGGCGTGGACGCCGTCCAGGGCTGGCTGGTGTCGGCGGCGCTGCCGGCCGAGCAGGCCACCGCCTGGCTGCGGGTGCACCGCACCGGCGCCCCGCCGGTGGAGCGGCTCGGCGTGCCGCCCCAGCTGCATGCCGGCTTCCGACCGGGCCAGGGCGCCCAGCCGGCCGGGCCGCCGGTGCTGCCGCCGACGCTCCCGCCCGTCCGGCCGCCGGTCGCCCCGCCCCCGCTGCCGCCGGTGGCGCAGATGGTGCAGGCCGCGCACCGGGAGGTCGAGCAGCAGGGGTGCGCCGCCGCCCGCACCCAGCCGCAGCAGCGCCCGCCGGACGCCGCCGTCCGGCGGTGACGGCGGCCGGTGGGCGAACCGGCGGAGGAGGCGGCGGACGAACGGGTGGAGCTACCGGTGGACGCCCCGGTGGACGACCGTTGACGGGGGCCTCGGCTCACTCGTTGGCCGGGGTGGGGGACGGGCCCCATAGGATGGGGTCCAAAGACCACGAGGACGGAGCGCCGAACCCGGCTGCTCCTGCCCGGGCCCGGCACCGCCCGCAAGGCACCGCCGGGTCTCACCAGAACTCACCCTGAGGATCGCTGCATGCCTGGCATCACGCGCGAGGAGGTCGCCCACCTCGCCCGGCTGTCGCGTCTTGAGCTGAAGCCCGAAGAGCTGGACCACTTCGCCGAGCAGCTCGACGTGATCATCGGCGCGGTCGCCCGCGTTTCCGAGGTCGCCGGACAGGACGTCCCGCCGACCTCCCACCCGCTGCCGCTGACCAACGTCATGCGTGCGGACGAGGTGCGGCCGTCGCTCACCCCGGAGCAGGCGCTGTCCGGCGCCCCCGCCGCCGAGGAGCAGCGTTTCCGTGTGCCGCAGATCCTCGGGGAGGACTGACCGAGATGACCGAGCTGATCCGTTTCACCGCCGCCGAGACCGCGAGCGCCATCGCCAAGGGCGAGGTGTCCGCCGTCGAGGTCGCGCAGGCCCACCTGGACCGCATCGACGCCGTCGACCAGAAGGTCAACGCCTTCCTGCACGTCGACACCGAGGGCGCGCTGGCCGCGGCCAGGGCCGTCGACGAGAAGCGCGCCAAGGGCGAGGAGCTGGGCCCGCTGGCCGGCGTCCCGCTCGCGCTCAAGGACGTCTTCACCACCAAGGGCATCCCGACCACCTGTGGCTCGAAGATGCTCGAGGGCTGGATCCCGCCGTACGACGCCACCCTGACCAGCCGTCTCAAGGACGCCGACGTCGTCATCCTCGGCAAGACCAACATGGACGAGTTCGCGATGGGCTCCTCCACCGAGAACTCCGCGTACGGCGTGACCGGCAACCCGTGGGACCTCTCCCGCATCCCCGGCGGCTCCGGCGGCGGTTCGGCCGCCGCGCTGGCCGCCTTCGAGGCCCCGCTGGCGATCGGCACCGACACCGGCGGCTCGATCCGCCAGCCCGGTGCCGTCACCGGCACCGTCGGCGTCAAGCCGACCTACGGCTCGGTGTCCCGCTACGGCCTGGTGGCGTTCTCCAGCAGCCTGGACCAGGGCGGCCCGTGCGCCCGCACCGTGCTGGACGCGGCCCTGCTGCACGAGGCCATCGCCGGGCACGACCCGCTGGACTCCACCTCGATCGACGCGCCCGTCCCGGCCGTGGTCGAGGCCGCGAAGATGCGCGACATCCGCGGCATGCGGATCGGCGTCGTCAAGGAGTTCGCCGGCGAGGGCTACCAGGCCGGCGTGATGCAGCGCTTCAACGAGTCGGTGGAGCTGCTGCGCGAGCTGGGCGCCGAGGTCGTCGAGGTCTCCTGCCCGTCGTTCACCCTGGCGCTGCCGGCGTACTACCTGATCGCGCCGAGCGAGTGCTCCTCCAACCTGGCCCGCTTCGACGCGATGCGCTACGGCCTGCGGGTCGGCGACGACGGCAGCCGCTCGGCCGAGGAGGTCACCTCCCTGACCCGCGAGGCCGGCTTCGGCCCCGAGGTCAAGCGCCGCATCATCCTGGGCACCTACGCGCTGTCCTCGGGCTACTACGACGCCTACTACGGCTCGGCCCAGAAGGTCCGCACGCTCATCTCGCGCGACTTCGACGCCGCCTTCGCGGGCGTGGACGTCCTGGTCTCGCCGACCACGCCGACCACCGCCTTCCCGATCGGCGAGCGCGCCGACGACCCGATGGCGATGTACCTGGCAGACCTGTGCACGATTCCGTCGAACCTCGCGGGCAACGCGGCCATGTCGCTGCCGGTCGGCCTGGCGCCGGAGGACAATCTCCCGGTCGGCCTGCAGATCATCGCACCCGCGATGGCGGACGACCGCCTGTACCGCGTGGGCGGCGCCGTCGAGGCCGCGCTCAACGACAAGTGGGGGCACACCCTGCTGGAGGAGGCACCGGCACTGTGAGCAAGATCGAGAAGGCCAAGTCCAAGTCCGCTTCGCTCAAGGGCTTCAAGCACAGCAAGCCCGGCCTGTGGCTGTCCATCGGCACCAGCGCGTTCGGCGCGATCTCCGTCGTCAAGGACGTCCGCAGGGCCCGCGAGGAGAACGACACCCTCAAGCTGGTCAACGCCCTGGTCGGCGCGGCCGCGCTGGTCACCGGCACGGCCCTGCTGGTGCGCGAGCTGCGCCGGCTGGGCTCCGACGACGTGCTGCTGGGCTGAGCCGAGCTGAGCGCCCCGGCCCGGCCCCGCGCGATGCGGCGGCCGGGCCCGTACCTCCCAAGCTTCAAGTGAGAAGGGACGCTGTGAGCGTCATGAACCTGGTCTCCTACGAGGACGCTCTCGCGTCGTACGACCCGGTGATGGGCCTTGAGGTCCACGTCGAGCTGGGTACCAAGACCAAGATGTTCTGCGGTTGCTCGACCGAGCTGGGCGCCGAGCCGAACAGCCAGACCTGCCCGACCTGCCTGGGCCTGCCGGGTTCGCTGCCGGTGGTCAACGCGGTCGGCGTGGAGTCGGCCGTCAAGATCGGCCTGGCGCTGAACTGCGAGATCGCCGAGTGGTGCCGGTTCGCGCGGAAGAACTACTTCTACCCGGACATGCCCAAGAACTTCCAGACCTCGCAGTACGACGAGCCGATCGCCTTCAACGGCTACCTCGACGTGCAGCTGGAGGACGGCTCGACCTTCCGGGTGGAGATCGAGCGCGCCCACATGGAGGAGGACACCGGCAAGTCCAGCCACGTCGGCGGGGCCACCGGCCGCATCCACGGCGCCACCCACTCGCTGCTCGACTACAACCGGGCCGGCATCCCGCTGATCGAGATCGTCACCAAGCCGATCGTCGGCGCCGGCGAGCGCGCCCCCGAGGTCGCCAAGGCGTACGTCGCCGAGCTGCGCGAGGTCATCCGCTCGCTCGACGTCTCCGAGGCCCGGATGGACAAGGGCCAGATGCGCTGCGACGTCAACCTGTCGCTGCGCCCGAACGGCACCGAGACCTTCGGCACCCGCTCGGAGACCAAGAACGTCAACTCGCTGCGCAGCGTGGAGCGGGCCGCCCGGTTCGAGATCCAGCGGCACGCCACGGTGCTGACCGACGGCGGCACCATCGTCCAGGAGACCCGCCACTTCCACGAGGACAACGGCACCACCACCTCGGGCCGGATCAAGGACAACGCCGAGGACTACCGCTACTTCCCCGAGCCGGACCTGGTGCCGGTGGCCCCCGCCCGCGAGTGGGTCGAGGAGCTGCGCGCCGCCCTGCCCGAGCTGCCGCGGGTGCGTCGCGCCCGGCTGCAGGCCGAGTGGGGCCTGTCCGACAAGGACATGCAGTCGGTGCTCAACGCCGGTGCGGTGGGCCCGATCCAGGAGACCATCGCGGCCGGTGCCCCGGCCGACCAGGCCCGCAAGTGGTGGATGGGCGAGCTGGCCCGCCGCGCCAACGAGACCGGCACCGAGCTCAGCGAGCAGCCGATCACCCCGGTGCAGGTCGCCCGGGTCGCCGCGCTGGTCGCCGAGGGCAAGCTGAACGACAAGCTGGCCCGCCAGGTCATCGAGGGCGTGCTGGCCGGCGAGGGCGAGCCGGACGAGATCGTCGAGAAGCGCGGCCTGGCCGTGGTCTCGGACGACTCCGCGCTGGGCGCCGCCGTCGACCAGGCCATCGCCGAGAACGAGGCGATCGCCGCCAAGATCCGCGACGGCAAGGTCCAGGCCGTGGGCGCGCTGGTCGGCGCGGTCATGAAGGCGACCCGCGGCCAGGCCGACGCTGCCCGGGTGAAGGACCTGATCCTGGAGAAGCTGGGCGTCTCCGCCTGAGCAGCCTCTGAGCGCCGCCTGGCTTGTCAAGCCTGCCTTCCTAAGGCGCCTAAGGCATCTAAGGCTCTCTAAGTAAGGCCTAAGGCCCTGCCTCACCTATGTATCTAGGTGAGGCAGGGCCTTAAACCTTTCTTGGCGACCGATCTAAGGCAGCTGGGTCCCGGAAGATGCGGCAGGCTCCCGATGCGGCACCCCCCACTGGCAGAGGAAGCTCTTACCTGTCAGCGAGACGGAGTGAGAACCCGAGGGGGAACCGGAAATGATCGAGTACCAGACCTTCCAGCAACAGGCCCACGAACTCGTGGCCCGCGCCGAGCACGAGCGCCTGGTGCGCGAGGCCAAGGAGGCCCGCCGACTGCGGCAGCGCCCGGTGGCCGCCCGCTTCCAGCGGCGCCCCGTGCGTCGGCCCGAATGCTGACGGTACGGCACCACGACGGTGCCGAAGGAGCTCCGGAGGGGGAGACGCCGCGAACGGGCGTCTCCCCCTCCGGGCGTTCGGGCCCGGAACCCCGTTCGCCTGGGGAGATAACCCCTCGGCCGGGCCCCACCGGCTATGGCATGCTCGCCTCCATGCAGCAGACATCGGTCAGCCCCGTCTTCGTCGGCCGCGGCAGCGAGATCACCGAGCTGACCGACGCGCTGCGCCGCGCGGGCACCGGCAGTCCGCAGGCCGTCCTGATCGGCGGCGAGGCGGGGGTCGGCAAGACCAGGCTGCTGGAGGAGTTCCTGGAGCGGGCCGCGGCCCAGGGGGCGGTCACCACGCTCGGCAGCTGCCTGGAGGTCGGCGCCGAGGGCCTGCCGTACGCGCCGCTGGCCGCCGCGCTGCGACGGCTGCACCGCTCGCTCGGCCCCGAACTGGAGGCCGCCGCGGCCGGCAGCGAGAGCCATCTCGCCCTGCTGCTGTCCGAGTTCGGCGAGGTGGACGGCGAACCCAACGACGAGTACAGCCGGGCCCGGCTGTTCGAGCACACCGCGAGGCTGTTCGAGCGGCTCGGCGCGGAGCGTACCCTCGTCCTCGCCGTCGAGGACCTCCACTGGGCCGACCGCTCCACCCGCGAGCTGCTCGCCTTCCTGGTGCGCACCCTGCACCGTTCCCGGGTGCTGCTGGTCGCCACGTACCGCACCGACGACCTGCACCGCCGGCACCCGCTGCGCCCCTTCCTGGCCGAACTCGAACGGCTGCGCACCGTCCAGCGGCTGGAGCTGGCGCGGTTCGGCCGGCGCGAGGTGGCCGCCCAGCTGGCCGGCATCCTCGGCACCGCCGCCCCCGACCGCCAGCTGGTGGACCGGATCCACCGCCGCTCGGAGGGGAACCCGTTCTTCGTCGAGGAGCTGGCCACCGCCTTCGAGGACGGCTTCGGCGCCGGGCTGACCGACTCGCTGCGGGACATCCTGCTGGTGCGGGTCGAGGGCCTGGACGAGGAGGCCCAGCGGGTGGTGCGGATCGCCGCCGAGGGCGGAACGCACGTCGAACACGCCCTGCTGGCCGCCGTCCTGGACGACGAGGAGGCGCTGATCGAGGCGCTGCGGGCGGCCGTCGGCGCCAACATCCTGCGCCCGGACAGCGAGGGCGAGGGCTACCGGTTCCGGCACGCGCTGGTCCGCGAGGCGGTCTCGGACGACCTGCTGCCCGGCGAACGGCACCGGATCAACCGCAAGTTCGCGCTCGCGGTGGAGGCCCAGCCGCAGCTGGTCCCCGGCGACGCGCTGGCCGCCCGGCTGGCCAACTACTGGTACCACGCGCACGATCCGGCCCGCGCCCTGCCGACCGCCCTGGACGCCGCCCGCGCGGCCCGCCGCCGCAACGCCTTCGCCGAGCAGCTCGGCATGCTGGAACGGGCCCTGGAACTGTGGGACCTGGTCTCCGAGGAGGTGCTGGCGCACACGCGCCCCTACGACTGGGCCGAGACCTACCCGCCCGGCTCCCGGGACCACGACGCCGCGGACGAGGACTGCGACCGGATCCAGCTGGAGGACGTGCTGGCCGAGGCGGTGGTCGCGGCCCGGCGCAGCGGCGACCGTGAGCGCGGCCTGAGCCTGGCCAAGCGCGGCATCCGACTGGTCGACGAGGTGGAGCACCCGGTGCGGGCGGCCTGGTTCCGGATCAACCGGGCCCGGATGCTGGGCAGCCTGCGCCGCTCCGGGGACGAGGAGGAGATCGCCCACGCCCACCGGCTGGTGGAGCACCTGCCGCCCTCCGCCGTGCAGGCCGAGGTGTTCGCGCTCAGCGCCAACTCCGCCATGCTCAAGACCCCGGGGCCCGAGCACATCGAGCTGGCCGAGCGGGCGATCCGGATCGCCCAGGAGGTCGGCGCCCACTCGGTCGAGGTGCACGCCCGGATGACCCTCGGCGGCCTGCGCTACGACGTGCAGGGCGACGCCGAGGGCGGGCTGGCCGAACTCGCCGGCGCGGTCGAGCGGGCCCGCCTGCTGGGCGTGCCCGACCTCCTGCTGCGCGGCATCAACAACCTGGCCAGCATGCAGCGCGGGCTGGGCCGGCCCGAGGCTGCCGTCCGGCTGGCCAGGGAGGGGCTGGAGTTCGCGGACGGCAACGGCCTGCTGCGCAACATCGGCGCCATCCTGACCGGCAACCTGGTCGAGGCGCTGACCGACCTCGGGCGGGTGCGGGAGGCGACCGAGGTGCTGACCGGCTACGAGTCGACCAGCCTGACCGGCACCCACGCCGAGTTCCTGGACCGGATGCGCGGCGACCTCGCCCTGCTGGCCGGGGACCTCACGACCGCGGCGGCCATGCTGGCGCAGGCCCGGGCGGCCAACCGGATCGGCCAGGTCCAGCACAGCGTGCCGATCAGTCGGCTGGCGATCCGGATCGCGGCGCTCGGCGGGCGGCCGCTGGAGGCCCGGGACGAACTGCTCGCCGTGCTCGCGGAGGACGGCAGGACCGGCACCGAGTCCGACGTCTACCCGCTGCTGGCCGAGGCGGCCGCGGTGGAGGCGGACAGCCGGGGCCTGCCGCAGGCCGAGGCGGGCCGGCCCGGGGCGCTGGCCGCGATCGCCGCGGCCGCCGCCGAGCTGCGGCCGAGGGCCCCGCTGCACCACGGCTGGGCCCGGCTGCTGGAGGCCGAACTGGCCCGGGCCGAGGGCGCCGACACCCCGCGGGAGTGGGCCGCCGCGGTCGAGGCGCTGCGGCCGACCGGCCTGCCGTACCCGCTGGCGCTCGCCCTGCTGCGGGCCGGCGAGGCCGAGGTGCAGGCCGGCCGGCGCGAGGCCGGCGCCGAACTGCTGCGCGAGGCGGCCGAACTGGCGGCCGTCCGGGACGACCGGCCGCTCGGCGGGCAGATCTCCGCGCTGGCCGAGCGGGCCGGGCTGAGCCTCGCCCCGGCCGAGCGGGCGGCCGCGGTGCCGGCCCAGGCCGCCGGGGACTCCTTCAACCTCACCCCCCGTGAGCGGGACGTGCTGCGACTGCTGGCCCGCGGCTGGACCAACCGGCAGATCGCCGAGGAGCTGTACATCTCTCCGAAGACCGCGAGCGTGCACGTCTCCAACATCCTCGGCAAGCTCGCGGTCGGCGGCCGGGGCGAGGCGGCGGCGCTGGCGCACCGGCTGCGGCTGTTCCCGGACGACCTGGCCTCCTCCGGCCGTTGAACGGGGCGCCGGCACGGGCCCGGACCGGCTCCGGCCGGTCCGGGCCCGCCGTTCGTCCACCCTGGCACCGGTGTTCGGGCGCCTCCCCGTGCTCCCGTGCGCGCCGCGTGAGCCCCCGCCCGCGCGCCGCCGCCAACCGGGCCGATCCGTAGGAATCGGGGGCATTTCCCCACCCTTCCGCCATTACTCTAAGTTGAGTGTGTGTGTCATTGAGTGACGGAATTGGTGTAGGGTCCATTTTGGGAGCATCGGTACGGTGTGGCGACCGGCAGGTCGCCCACCCCCTGGGCCGCCGTCCTGGCGGGGCGCCAGGCCATCGCGCACGTCCGAGAGGTGCGCGGCCGATGGTCCGTGGCCGGGGCGCGAGGCCCCGGGCCGGAGGGGGAGAGGCCGAGTGAGCTCCACCGAAACGGTGCTGCGCGGAACCGGACGGCCGGACGCACCGCGCGCCGACACGTCCGCCGTCGACGCGCCCGCAGCCGTCCGCTGCAGACGGCTGTGCCGGATCCGGGACAGCCGCGCGCTGCCCGGCTTCGTCCTGGGCGCGCTCTGCGCGGCCTACGCCGCGGGCGCCGCCACGGGCTGGGGATCGCACCAACTGTCCGTCTTCATGGGAGACTTCGGGCTGGCAGCGGCGGCCCTGGCGGCCGCGCTGTCCTGCCTGGTGTACGGCTGCACCGTCGGCGGGCACGCCCGCCCGGCCTGGCTGCTGTTCGGCCTCTCCTCGATCATGGTCGCCTTCGGCAACGGCACCTGGGGCTGGTACGAGCTGGTCCTGCGCTCCCCGCTGCCCCAGGACTCGCTCGCCGAGTACGCCTTCCTGCTGTTCGCCCCGCTCGCCATCACCGGCGTCCTGGTACTCGCCCAGCACCCGCGCACGGCGGCCGGCTGGCTCTGCCTGCTGCTCGACGGCTGGCTGATCGCCGGCTCGCTGTTCACCCTCAGCTGGAGCCTGGCGCTCGGCCGGATCGCGGCCGGGGAGGACGGCTCACCGCTGCGCCTGGCCCTCAACCTGGCCTACCCCGTGCTGGACATCCTGCTGGTCAGCCTGGTGGTCGGGCTGCGCTTCCGGGGCCGGGACGGCAACCGGGCGGCGGTGCACACGGCCATGCTGGCGCTCGCCGTCACCGTCACCTGCGACGCCCTGTTCACCTCCCCGGAACTGCGCAGCAGCTACCACTCGGGCGAACTGCTGGACGCCGGCTGGTTCGCCGGCAGTCTGCTGCTGGGCTGGGCGCCGTGGTCGCCGCGCTGGCGCCGTCCGCTGCGCGACCACCCCTCGGCCGGCGGCCTGCCGCACCGCCGGGTGGCCACCACCTTCAGCGCGCTGACCCCGTACGCGGCCGCCGCGGTCTGCACCGCCGGAATCCTCTACAACGCCCTCGGCGGGCGGGAGTTGGACCGGGTGGTGGCCGCCGCGGCCTGCACCGTCGGGCTGGCGCTGATCCTGCGGCAGGGCGTGATGCTGCTCGACAACCTGTCGCTGGCCCAGGAACTCGCCCACAAGGAGGCGCACTTCCGCTCCCTGGTGCAGGGCTCCAGCGACGTCATCATGATCGCCGGCGCCAACGGCGTGCTCTCCTACGTCTCCCCGGCCGCGCTCGGCGTCTACGGGCGGGATCCGGAGGAGCTGGTCGGCGGCAACCTGCTGGACCTGGTGCACCCCGAGGACGTCAGCCGGGTGCTCTCCGAGGTCCGCCGCTACCTCGCCAGGGTCCGGCTCGCCACCCACCGCAGCCCCGGCACCGCCGTGCCCTCCGCCCGGGTCGAGTGCCGGATCAGCTCCGGCGCGGGGGAGTGGCTGCACGTCGAGTCCAGCGTCAGCAGACATCGCGACGGCCTGCTGCTCAACAGCCGGGACGTCACCGAACGCGTCATGCTCCAGGCCCAGTTGCACCACAACGCCTTCCATGACCCGCTCACCGACCTGCCCAACCGGGCGCTGTTCACCCAGCAGCTGCGGGCCGCCCTCGGCGCCCGCGGCCAGCAGGGCGAGACCGGGGCCGGGATCGCGGTGCTCTTCCTCGACCTGGACGGCTTCAAGGCGGTCAACGACACCGCCGGACACCAGGTCGGGGACGAGCTGCTGGTGCAGGCCGCCCGCCGGCTCCAGGGCGCCGTCCGCTGCGGGGACACCGTCGCCCGGTTCGGCGGCGACGAGTTCGCCGCGCTGGTCTGCGGGCCGCTCGGCCGCCTCCAGGTCCAGGAACTGGCCGAGCGGCTGCGCCTCGCGCTCTCCGAGCCGTACTGGATCGGCGGCGCCGAACTCAGCGTCGCCGCCAGCATCGGCATCGCCTTCGGCACCCCCGAACGCGGCCCGGCGGCCGACCCCAGGGCCGCCGCCGACGAGCTGATGCGCAACGCCGACCTCGCGATGTACCGGGCCAAGTCCGAGGGCAAGGGCCGGGTTGTGCTCTACACCCCCGCCATGCGGGCCGACCTGGAGCGCCGCACCGAACTGGAGGAACGGCTGCGGCTGGCCGTCAGGGAGGGCGGCTTCACGCTGCTCCACCAGCCCGTGGTGGACCTCGGCAGCGGCGCGGTGACCGGCGTGGAGGCCCAGGCCCGCTGGCGCTCGGTGGGCGGCCTGCTGCTCACCCCGGCCGAGTTCCTGCGCTCGACCGAGCACGGCGACGCGGCGACCAGGTTCTCCCGCTGGCTGGTCCTGGAGGCGGTCAGCGCGGCCGCCGAGCGGCGCGGCCTGCCGGGCCGGGGCCGCGGGCTGCCCGAGCCCGTCCCGGTGGCCGTCCGACTGTCCGTCGAGCGGCTCTGCTCGCCCGGCCTGTACGAGACGGTGGCCGCGGCGCTGCGCGACAGCGGGCTGCCCGCCGACGAACTGGTGATCGAGGTGGCCCGGATGGGCCCGGACTCGCTCGCCGACGAGCTCGGCCGCCGGCTCTCCGCCCTGCGCGGCCTCGGCGTCTCCACCTGGCTGGCCGGGTACGGCGCCGGCGGCGGCTCGCTCGGCGCCCTCGCCCGGCTGCCGCTGGACGGGCTCAAGCTCGACCGCACCCTCGTCCAGGACCTCGGCGAGTCCCCGCTCAGCCGCACCCTCGCCGGGCACGCGCTGCGGCTCGGCCGCGACCTCGGGATGGTCACCGCCGCCGAGGGGGTGGACCTGCCGCGCCAGGTCGCCGCGCTGCGCGACCTGGGCTGC
This sequence comes from Kitasatospora sp. NPDC001132, assembly GCF_053598415.1. NCBI lineage: Bacteria > Bacillati > Actinomycetota > Actinomycetes > Kitasatosporales > Streptomycetaceae > Kitasatospora > Kitasatospora sp. NPDC001132. Next base: position 20,213 of record NZ_JBSFKF010000060.1, read on the forward strand.
GGACAGGCCCAGGGCTCGGCCTTCGCCCCGCCCCTGGACGAGCCCCGGCTGCGCCGGGCGCTGGCCCGCCGCGACTACCCGCTGCCCACGTCGACGGGTCCGCTCCCGGCTCGCCGCCCGTACCCGTCGGCCGTCGACGACACCCGGACGGGTGGCCGCCCGAACGGCCGGACGGACGCCACGCCGGGACGTGGCGCACATCACCATGGCGGCTCTGACCTGCCCGAACACCGTGCCGTTACTGGTCCGTCGGGGGGTCCGCATGGCGAGACGGTCGTCCCACCTGCTTGACACGTCGCCCCGCACGGGAGGAAGGTCGTTGCCATGCGCACCCGAATTCTCGTACTTGGCGGGCGCGTCGGCTGAGTGGGCTCGTACGCCCTGCTCGTGACAGACCGACGCGCCACCCCTCGCATGCCCTTGGGCACGAGGGGTTTTTTGTTGCACTGACGCTGTTCCACCTCCGCAAGACCCCTGGCCTCGACCGCCGAGCAAGTCCGACCTGTCGGATGAAGCGGGACGATTGAGGCAGAGCCGGCGATCGACCCGGACCGGGACCCCACCCTCGCAGCACCGGGGCCCGCACACCGGGTCGGCAAAACCCGAGAAGAGACAGGCAGATGACCGAGCACGCCGCATCCCCCCGCCGCGGGGACAACCCGGCCGCCAACGCTCCCGCTCCCCAGCACGTCGTCGAGACCATGACCGGCGCCCAGTCGCTCATCCGCTCCCTGGAGGCCGTGGGCGCGGACACCGTCTTCGGTATTCCGGGCGGGGCCATCCTTCCCGCGTACGACCCCCTGATGGACTCCGTCAAGGTGCGCCACATCCTGGTCCGTCACGAGCAGGGCGCCGGTCACGCCGCCACCGGCTACGCGCAGGCCACCGGCCGGGTCGGGGTCTGCATGGCGACCTCGGGGCCGGGTGCGACCAACCTGGTCACCCCGATCGCCGACGCCTACATGGACTCGGTGCCGGTCGTCGCCATCACCGGCCAGGTCTCCTCCAAGGCGATCGGCACCGACGCCTTCCAGGAGGCGGACATCTGCGGCATCACGATGCCGATCACCAAGCACAACTACCTGGTCACCGACCCGGCCGAGATCCCCCGGGTGATCGCCGAGGCCTTCCACATCGCCGCCACCGGCCGCCCCGGCCCGGTCCTGGTCGACATCGCCAAGGACGCGCTCCAGGCGACCACCACCTTCCGCTGGCCGGTCGAGACCGCGCTGCCCGGCTACCGCCCGGTGACCAAGCCGCACGCCAAGCAGATCCGCGAGGCCGCGAAGCTGCTGGTCAGTGCCAAGCGCCCGGTGCTGTACGTCGGCGGCGGCGTGCTCAAGGCGCAGGCCACCGCCGAGCTGCGGATCCTCGCCGAGCTGACCGGCGCCCCGGTCGTCACCACCCTGATGGCGCTCGGCGCCTTCCCGGACAGCCACCCGCAGCACCTGGGCATGCCCGGCATGCACGGCTCCGTCCCCGCCGTCACCGCGCTCCAGAAGTCCGACCTGCTGTTCACCCTCGGCGCCCGCTTCGACGACCGCGTCACCGGCAAGCTGGACGGCTTCGCCCCCAACGCCAAGGTCGTCCACGCCGACATCGACCCGGCCGAGATCGGCAAGAACCGTCCGGCGGACGTGCCGATCGTCGGCGACGCCCGCGAGGTCCTCGCCGACCTGATCGTCGCCGTCCAGGCCGAGTTCGACGCCGGCCACAGGGGCGACTACACCGAATGGTGGGAGCGGCTCGACGAGTGGAAGAAGACCTACCCGCTCGGCTACGAGCCGGCCCCGAACGGGCAGCTCTCGCCGCAGCAGGTCATCGAGCGGATCGGCCGGATGGTCGGCTCCGACGCGATCTACGCCGCCGGCGTGGGCCAGCACCAGATGTGGAGCTCGCAGTTCATCCAGTTCGAGAAGCCGGGCACCTGGCTCAACTCGGGCGGCGCGGGGACGATGGGCTACGCCGTCCCCGCGGCGATGGGCGCCAAGGCCGGCCGGCCGGAGACCGCGGTCTGGGCCATCGACGGCGACGGCTGCTTCCAGATGACCAACCAGGAGCTGGTCACCTGCGCCCTGAACGACATCCCGATCAAGGTCGCGGTCATCAACAACGGCTCGCTGGGCATGGTCCGGCAGTGGCAGACGCTGTTCTACAACCAGCGCTACTCCAACACCGTGCTGCACTCCGGCCCCGGCCACGACGGCGTCGAGCCGCCGGCCCAGGGCACCCGGATCCCCGACTTCGTCCGGCTGTCCGAGGCGATGGGCTGCGTCGGCCTGCGCTGCGAGCGCCCCGAGGACCTCGACGCCGTCATCAAGCAGGCGATGGAGATCAACGACCGCCCGGTCGTCATCGACTTCATCGTCCACCAGGACGCCATGGTCTGGCCGATGGTCGCGGCCGGCACCAGCAACGACGAGATCCAGTTCGCCAGGGGCGTGCGCCCCGACTTCGGCGACGATCTCGACTGATGTCCCTGCCCGCCCGCCCGTCGCCCACCACCGCCCTTCCCGGGACCGGCTGCGCCGGACCCCTCCTGTGCGACTGAGGAACCCCATGTCCAAGCACACCCTCTCCGTCCTGGTCGAGAACAAGCCCGGCGTGCTCGCCCGCATCGCCGCACTGTTCTCCCGGCGGGGCTTCAACATCGACTCCCTCGCCGTCGGCTCGACCGAGCACCCGGACGTGTCCCGGATGACGATCGTGGTCAACGTCGAGGACCTCCCGCTGGAACAGGTCACCAAGCAGCTCAACAAGCTCGTGAACGTGATAAAGATCGTCGAACTCGACCAGTCCGCTGCGATCCAGCGGGAACTGGTCCTGGTGAAGGTCCGCGCCGACAACGAGACCCGGTCGCAGATCGTCGAGATCGTCCAGCTGTTCCGTGCCAAGACCGTCGACGTGTCGCCCGAAGCGGTGACCATCGAGGCCACCGGCAGTTCGGACAAGCTGGAGGCCATGCTCCGGATGCTGGAGCCTTACGGCATCAAGGAGTTGGTCCAGTCCGGCCTGGTCGCCATCGGCCGCGGCGCGCGCTCCATCACGGACCGCTCGCTGCGCGCCCTGGACCGCAGCGCCTGACCGGCGTCATCGCACCACCCAAAGACCCAAACCACCCGCCGGTGCGCATACGGTGAACACCGCGTACCCGGCAACCACCACGCAAGGAGATGTGCCCCCGTGGCCGAGCTGTTCTACGAAGACGACGCCGACCTGTCCATCATCCAGGGCCGCAAGGTCGCGGTCATCGGCTACGGCAGCCAGGGCCACGCCCACGCGCTGTCGCTGCGCGACTCCGGCGCCGACGTCCGGGTCGGCCTGAAGCCGGAGTCCAAGTCCCGTGCCAAGGCGGAGGAGGCCGGCCTGCGCGTCGTCACCCCGGCCGAGGCCGCGGCCGAGGCCGACGTCATCATGATCCTGGTGCCGGACCCGATCCAGGCCGACGTCTACGAGGCCGACATCGCCCCGCACCTGAAGTCCGGCGACGCCCTGTTCTTCGGCCACGGCCTGAACATCCGCTTCGGCTTCATCAAGCCCCCGGCGGACGTCGACGTCTGCATGGTCGCCCCGAAGGGCCCGGGCCACCTGGTCCGCCGCCAGTACGAGGAGGGCCGCGGCGTCCCCGCGATCGTCGCGGTCGAGCAGGACGCCTCGGGCAACGCCTTCGCCCTGGCGCTGTCGTACGCCAAGGGCCTGGGCGCCACCAAGGCCGGCGTCATCAAGACCACCTTCACCGAGGAGACCGAGACCGACCTGTTCGGTGAGCAGGCTGTCCTCTGCGGTGGCACCGCCGCCCTGGTGAAGGCCGGGTTCGAGACCCTGGTCGAGGCCGGCTACCAGCCGGAGATCGCCTACTTCGAGTGCCTGCACGAGCTGAAGCTCATCGTCGACCTGATGTACGAGGGCGGCCTGGAGAAGATGCGCTGGTCGGTCTCCGAGACCGCCGAGTGGGGCGACTACGTCACCGGCCCGCGGATCATCACCGACGCCACCAAGGCCGAGATGAAGAAGGTCCTCGCCGAGATCCAGGACGGCACCTTCGCCAACACCTGGATCGCCGAGTACAAGGCGGGTCTGCCCAAGTACAACGAGTACAAGAAGGCCGACGAGGACCACCTGCTGGAGACCACCGGCAAGAAGCTGCGCTCGCTGATGAGCTGGGTCAACGAGAAGGCCTGACCCCCTTCAGGGCCGGTTCCGGCCCCGATTCTGTAACCCCGTTGTACAAGTAGGCTGCTCTCGTCCGAGTGATTTCGCCGGACGGGAGCAGCCCGCCATCCAGCCCGTCGATACACTCCGAGTGCGCGTCAGGCCCACAGCGTCGTGCGTCTACCTACGCGGCATGCCACCTTTCCCCGCCCTCCACGCCACCCACGTGCTCGGGGGAACCGGACAGTTAAGGACCACTGTCGTGAGCAAATCCGTAGTTCTGATCGCCGAAGAGCTCTCGCCCGCCACCGTCGACGCCCTCGGCCCCGACTTCGAGATCCGCCACTGCAACGGCGCGGACCGCACCGAGCTGCTCACCGCGATCGCCGACGTCGACGCGATCCTGATCCGCTCCGCCACCAAGGTCGACGCCGAGGCGCTGACCGCCGCCCGCAAGCTCAAGGTCGTCGCCCGGGCCGGCGTCGGCCTGGACAACGTGGACGTCTCCGCCGCCACCAAGGCCGGCGTGATGGTCGTCAACGCGCCGACCTCCAACATCGTCACCGCCGCCGAGCTCGCCTGCGGCCTGCTGATCTCCGTCGCCCGCAACATCGCGCCGGCCAACGCCGCGCTCAAGCAGGGCGAGTGGAAGCGCAACAAGTACACCGGCGTCGAGCTGAGCGAGAAGATCCTCGGCGTCGTCGGCCTCGGCCGGATCGGCGTCCTGGTCGCCCAGCGGATGTCCGCGTTCGGGATGAAGATCGTCGCGTACGACCCCTACATCCAGGCCGCCCGCGCCGCGCAGATGGGCGTCAAGCTGGTCTCGCTGGAGGAGCTGCTGGAGGTCTCGGACTTCATCACCGTCCACCTCCCCAAGACCCCGGAGACCATCGGCCTGATCGGCGACGACGCGCTGCACAAGGTCAAGCCGACCGTCCGCATCGTGAACGCCGCCCGCGGCGGCATCGTGGACGAGGAGGCGCTGGCGGACGCGCTGCGCGACGGCCGGGTGGCCGGCGCCGGTCTGGACGTGTACGCCAAGGAGCCGTGCACCGACTCCCCGCTGTTCGCCTTCGACAACGTGGTCGCCACCCCGCACCTGGGCGCCTCCACCGACGAGGCGCAGGAGAAGGCCGGCATCGCCGTCGCCAGGTCGGTGCGCCTCGCGCTGGCCGGCGAGCTGGTGCCGGACGCGGTGAACGTCCAGGGCGGCGTGATCGCCGAGGACGTCCGGCCGGGCCTGCCGCTGGCCGAGAAGCTCGGCCGGATCTTCACCGCGCTGGCCGGCGAGGTGGCCGTCCGCCTCGACGTCGAGGTCCGCGGCGAGATCACCCAGCACGACGTCAAGGTGCTCGAACTGTCCGCGCTGAAGGGCGTGTTCGAGGACGTGGTGGCGGAGACGGTGTCCTACGTCAACGCCCCGCTGTTCGCCCAGGAGCGCGGTGTCGAGGTCCGCCTGACCACCTCCAGCGAGAGCCCCGAGCACCGCAACGTGATCACCGTTCGCGGCACGCTCGCGGGCGGCGAGGAGATCGCCATCTCCGGCACGCTGGCCGGCCCCAAGCAGACCCAGAAGATCGTCGGCGTGGACGCCTTCGACGTGGACGTGGCGCTCACCGACCACATGGCCTTCTTCAAGTACGAGGACCGCCCCGGCGTGGTCGGCGTGCTCGGCCGCCACCTCGGCGACGCGGGCATCAACATCGCCGGCATGCAGGTCGCCCGCGACGGCGGCAGCGCGCTGGCCTCCATCACCGTGGACACCGAGATCCCGCAGGAGGTGCTGTCGGCCATCGCCGCCGAGATCGGCGCCCACTTCGCGCGCTCGGTCGACCTGGGCTGATCCACCGGCTCCGGCGGGGCCCGGACCACCGTTCGAACGGTGGTCCGGGCCCCGCTGCGTCCTCCCGGGTGACACCCGTCTCAGATAGTAGGAAATCCAAGTATTCGTGCAGACACGGCCGGGGCGCGGCCTTACCGTGGAAGGGCCATACGGTGTGCCGCCCCTGTAGCCAGGGCGTGCGGCCCGTGTAGGCGTGCGCCTTCACGAGCAGGCGATCCCTGCTCCCGCGCTCCCTTCCCCCTCTTCGCGCCCGCCTCCCGCGGCGCCGCTTCCAAGGAGCCCGGTATGTCGCCGACCGCCGACCGTCACGCCACGTCCGCCCCCGCCGCCACCCCCGTCCGCGCCCCGCGCCGCCGGCGGGCCGCCGAGCGGAACCCCTTCGCGGCGGCCGCGCTGCAGCGCTCGCTGGACCGCCGGGACAACGGCGGAGTGACCGGCCACCACTGAGGTCCGGCGGAGCGGCCGGCAGTGGCGTTCATCCGCCGAATGGGCCGTACGGGTCGTCAGAACGTCACCCAGTAGAGTGCAACCCCGGTCCGTCCGAGGGAAGTTGCTCGTCCCCGGTGGCGCGATCATCCTAATTTGGGGTCCTCGGAGGGGTGATCGACGTTCGCGTGGGCGGGCGTCAGCGACACGGAGTGCGGATCAGTCCCCCTGCCGGGGGAGAGGGCCCAGTGCGTCTGCCATCCGTCCGCCGACCCGCCGCCCGGATCGGCCTCACCCTGGCCCTGCTGGCCGGAAGCGCCGTCCTCGCCGCCACCCCGGCGGCGGGCGGTCCACCGACCGCGGGGCCGCCTTCCGCCGGACCGCCGGGGCCGGGCCGAACGGCCTCCGTGCTGCTCGAACTCACCACCGAGGCGGCCGGCTCCGCCTGGCGGCGCGCCGCCGACGGCGCCCGGCGG